>NZ_BAABAB010000052.1:0-119236 GCF_039537205.1 Microlunatus ginsengisoli
GCCGTAGCCACCACACGGCCAGTCTACCAAGAATACCTTGCTAATTCACAGACACACCACTAGTGGCCCCGTGATCAGGGGTCAGCGGGACTTGATGGTCATCCCGACCACCAGGTTCCCGTCGGCCGTCCGGCCGGTGCCGACCACCCAGAGCCGGCTGCTGGCCTGGTCGGACTGGGTGACGGCGTCGTCGTTGGCCATCACGCAGACCGACTTGAGCCCCGTCGTGTCGATCGGTGAGGGGGCCGACCCGCACTTGCCGAACGAGGCCTGCAGCGACTTGAGCGCGGCGTCGGCGTCGGCGGCCGGCACGAGCAGCGAGGCGCTGAGCTGGTAGTCGTGCGTCGCCGTGTACGTCCCCTCCTTCACCACCGTCGATCCGGGCAGCTCGACATCGGCCCAGTACTCCACGTCGGCGAGGTCGAGCGGGGTGCAGACATAGCCGGTCAGCGTGTTCTTGCACGGCGACCCGCGGTCGGAGGTGAAGGAGAAATACGGCACGCCCCAGCCGCCGGCGTGCCGGACCAGCACGAGCAGCACCACCCCGACGAACGCGGCCATGGCGACGATCCCGATCAGCACGCGGGCGGGCTTCGGGAGAGACATGAGCCCCACCCTATGTTGCCCGCGCCCTCCGCCTCGTGCGTTCGCGACTTGTCGTCCGGCGACGTCGAGCACTCGCCGGGTTCATCTTCGCTCGCCTTCGACCTGCTTCGCGCGTGAAGCTAGCCGCGCGAAGTGGGGGCAAAGAGCGCGAAGATGGGTAGCCACGGCGCCGGGGCGCAGCCGGCAATGACGACGGGCGCGGCTGGCAAGGGCGGGGCAGAGTCAGCGCCGGACGGCGATGATCACCGAGGTGTCCTCGGCGACCATCACGTCGACGCTGGTGAAGCGGTCGTCGGCCAGCCACTGCTGGCGGACGACGTCCACCCGGCCACCGGCGATCGGCGGCCAGCCCGCCGACGGTACGAAGTCGTCGAGCACGATCATCCCGCCGGGCTCGACCAGGTCGATGATGTCCTCGCGCGGCCAGGACTTGGCGCTGGCGGCGTCCAAGAAGATCAGCGAGAACGGGGCGTGCTGGGCCAGGCTGGTCCAGTCGGCGTGCATGACGTCGATGTCGTCGTCGGCGAACATCACCATCACGCCGTGGGCGAGCTCCGGATCCAGCTCGGCGGTGATCACCCGGGTGTCCTTGGGTGCCCCGCTGCGCAGCCAGGCGGCGCCGACGCCGCAGCCGGTGCCGCACTCCGCGATGGTCCCGGCCCGGGTCGCCGCGAGGGTGGCGAGCAGCCGGCCGGTCTCGCTGCGCGAGGTCTGGACGTACCCCCGCTCCAGCGACATCCGCAGCGCGCGGACCACCAGCGGGGGAAGCTCGGGCGGTGCGCTCACCCCAGCAGGGTCTGTCACATACGCCGTTCGTGGACACCATGTCCACGATGTAAGACCTCGCCGGAAACTCGATCGCGCCGAATAGTCGTGCGTCCTAGTATTTTCTCGACCCAGTTCCGACGACCGTGGATGAAGATCATGTACGAGATGTACCCCGATGCCTGGACGGACGAGCAAGCCGCTCGTCAGCGCCCCACCGGCGAGGACCAGCCGCGCCGCCGCGCCCGCAAGCCGCACTCGGTCGTACCCGCCGTGATCCTCGCCCACGAAGAGCAGTCCAAGGCCGACGACCGCTCCTGATCCCCGGGCGGGGCGCGGTGCGGATGCGAGTCCGGAAACACCGCGTAGCACAATGGCGTGATGATCCCCCTCCAGCCTTTCGGACGCACCGGCCACGACAGCACTCGGATCATCTTCGGCGCGGCCGCGTTCAGCGCTGTCGACCAGCGCGACGCCGACGAGACGATGGCCTACGTCGCCGAGCGCGGGATCAACCACATCGACACCGCGGCGAGCTATGGCGATGCCGAGCTCCGGCTCGGGCCGTTCGTCGAGCAGCATCGGGACCAGTTCTTCCTGGCCACGAAGACCGGCGAGCGGACCAGCGAGGCGGCCTGGGCCGAGATCAACCGGTCGTTGGAGCGGTTGCGGACCGATCACGTCGACCTGATCCAGCTGCACAATCTGGTGGACGAGGACGAGTGGCAGACGGTCTATGCGCCGGGTGGCGCGCTGGAGGCGGTCGTCCGGGCCCGGGACGAGGGCCTGGCCACGAACATCGGCGTCACCGGCCACGGCGTCACGGTCGCCCGGCAGCACATCCGCTCCCTGGCGGAGTTCGACTTCGCCTCGGTGCTGTTGCCGTACAACTACCCGATGACGCGCAACGACAAGTACCTGGCCGATTTCGAGGAGCTGGTCGAGATCTGCGAGGAGCGCCGGGTCGCGGTCCAGACGATCAAGTCGATCACCCGCGCGCCCTGGGGTGACAAGGAGCAGACCACCACGACCTGGTACGAGCCGCTGCAGGACCAGAGCGCGATCGACCTCGCCGTGCACTGGGTGCTCGGCCGGCCGGGCGTCTTCCTCAACACCGCCAGTGACATCCGGCTGCTGCCGAAGGTCGTCGACGCCGCCGAACGGTTCGAGCACCGGCCCGGCGAGGCGGAGATGACCGAGCTGGAACGAGCCTGGGGCCTGGAACCGCTGTTCGTCTGAGCCGCGCTCGGATCCGATCGGGAGGCAGCGATGTCCGAGCCCGGCAGCCCAGCGGCAACTCCGGCACCGTCGTCGGTGCGCAAGGTCGTCGTCGCCAGCCTGATCGGCACCTCGCTGGAGTGGTACGACTTCTTCATCTACGGCACCGCCGCCGCGCTGGTGTTCAACAAGCTGTTCTTCCCCAGCTTCGAACCGTTGGTCGGCACGCTGCTGGCGTTCACCACGTACGCCGTCGGCTTCATCGCCCGGCCGCTGGGCGGTGTGGTCTTCGGTCACTACGGCGACAAGCTCGGCCGCAAGAACGTGCTGGTGGTGACCCTGCTGCTGATGGGCATCTCGACGTTCGCGATCGGGCTGCTGCCGACGTACGCGGTGCTCGGGGTGGGCGCGCCCCTGCTGCTCGTGCTGCTCCGATTCGTCCAGGGGCTCGGCCTGGGCGGGGAGTGGGGCGGCGCGGTGCTGATGACGCTGGAGTCGGGGCAGTCCGATCGCCGCGGGCTGAACGCGAGCTGGCCGCAGGTGGGCGTGCCGATCGGGCTGCTGCTGGCCAACGGAGTGCTGTCGGTGATGGGTGCGATCACCTCCGAGCAGGCGTTCCTGTCCTGGGGCTGGCGGGTGCCGTTCCTGCTCAGCGGGCTGCTGGTGCTGGTCGGGTTGTGGATCCGCCTGACCATCGCGGAGAGCCCGATGTTCGCGGCCGTGGAGGCGAGCGAGGCGAAGGCCGACGCTCCGGTGGTGGAGGTGCTGCGCCGCTATCCGAAGCAGGTGCTGCTGGCGATCGGCGCCCGGATCGGCGTCGACGTCGCGTTCTACACGTTCGTGCTGTTCATCACCACCTACATCGCGACCTATCTGGGCCTGCCCCGGGAGTACGCGCTGAACGCCGTGCTGATCGCGGCCGCCATCCAGGTGGTCGCCATCCCGTTCTTCGGCCATCTCTCCGACCGGATCGCGCGCCGGCCGGTCTATCTGGCCGGCGCGATCGGTGCCGCGGTCTGGGTGTTCGTCTTCTTCGCCCTGATCGACACCGGCCAGTTCGTGCTGATCATGCTCGCCGCCGTGGTGGCGCTGATCTTCCACGCCGCGATGTACGGCCCACAGGCCGCGTTCATCGCCGAGATGTTCCCGACCCAGGTGCGCTATACCGGCGCCTCGATGGGCTATCAGCTGGCCGGAATCCTCGGCGGCGCCCTGGCCCCGATCATCTCGGTCGCCCTGCTGGACCGGTTCGACACCTCCGTCGTGGTCTCGATCTATGCGGTCGCCATGCTGCTGGTGACCATCGTCTGCGTGTTCGTCGCGCCGGAGACCTCGAAGGCCGACCTGAGCGCCGAGGCGGCTCCCCGGTGACGGCGGGACGCACGATCGACCTCAACAGCGACCTCGGCGAGGGCTTCG
Organism: Microlunatus ginsengisoli; assembly: GCF_039537205.1. NCBI lineage: Bacteria > Bacillati > Actinomycetota > Actinomycetes > Propionibacteriales > Propionibacteriaceae > Microlunatus > Microlunatus ginsengisoli. The sequence continues at coordinate 4,009 of NZ_BAABAB010000052.1, forward strand.
GGATCTGGCGGCTCGGTGACGACGACGCCCTGCTGGAGGTGGTCACCAGCGCCAACGTGGCCTGCGGGTTCCACGCCGGCGATCCCGACATCCTGCGCCGGGTCTGCGGCCGGGCCGCCGAGCGAGGGGTGGTGATCGGGGCTCAGGTCAGCTATCGCGATCTGGCCGGCTTCGGCCGGCGCTCGATCGACGTACCGGCGGACAGCCTGACCAACGACGTGCTCTATCAGCTGGGCGCGCTGGACGCGTTCGCCCGGATCGCCGGCTCGGCGGTGCGCTACGTCAAGCCGCACGGCGCGCTCTACAACCGGATCGTGCACGACGAAGAGCAGGCCGCTGCGGTGGTCGCGGCCGTGCTGGCCTACGACCGTACGCTCCCGGTGCTCGGGCTGCCCGGTTCGGCCTGGCTCGGGCTGGCTGCCGAGGCGGGCCTGTCGACGGTCGGCGAGGCGTTCGCGGACCGCGGCTACACGGCCTCGGCGACGCTCGTCCCGCGCTCGCAGTCGGGAGCGCTCCTGACCGACCCGGACGACGTCGCCGACCGGGTGCTGCGGATGGTCGATTCCGGCGTCGTCCGTTCGGCGGAGGGAACCGACGTCGAGGTCAGCGCGGGATCGGTGTGCGTGCACGGCGACTCCCCGGGCGCGGTAGCGATGGCGATCGCGGTCCGTGACCGGCTGCTGGCCGCGGGGGTCGAGGTACGGAGCTTCGCCAGGTGAGCGGTCCCGTGCTGCGCAGCTGCGGCGAGCGCGCGGTGCTGGTCGAGCTGGCCGACCTGGGTCAGGTGATGGCGGCGTCCAGGTGGATTCGGGCAGCCGTCGGGAACGCGGAGCCTGGGTTTGCCCGGGTCGTCGACGTCGTGCCCGCCGCGCGCACGGTGCTGGTCGGGCTGGCCGACCGGTGCGGTGCAGACGACCTGGACCGGCTCCGCCGGGCGCTGGTGGCCGTGGATCTCGCCGCGGATGCCGATCGGACCACGGACGACGGCGATCCGATCGAGATTCCCGTGCACTACGACGGCGACGATCTGGCCGAGATTGCCGCGCGAACCGGGTTGGACGAGTCCGAGGTGATCGCGGCGCACACGGGCACGCCTTGGCAGGTCGCGTTCTGCGGGTTCGCCCCCGGTTTCGCCTATTTGGTCGGCGGCGACGAACGGCTGCGGGTGCCGCGGCGCGACTCGCCGCGCACGGCGGTGCCCGCAGGTTCGGTCGCGCTCGCCGGTGAGTTCAGTGCGGTCTATCCGAGGTCCTCGCCCGGTGGCTGGCAGTTGCTCGGCCGGACCGAGCTCGAGGTCTGGGACACCCGCCGCGACCCGGCCGCGCTGCTGGCCCCAGGTGCACGGGTCCGCTTCGTCGACGCGAGCCCCGGATGACCCGCCGGCGCCTCGATGTGCTGGAAACTGGTCCGCTCGCGCTCGTCGAGGACACCGGCAGGCCAGGTCTGGCAGACCTCGGGGTGAGCCGATCGGGCGCGGCGGATCGGCGCTCCTTCGCGCTCGGTGCGCGGCTGCTCGCCCAGGACGAGACGTACGCTGCGATCGAGGTGACCTTCGGCGGCCTCAGTGTGCGGGCCGGCGGGGATTTGCTGGTCGCTCTCACCGGCGCGCCGGCGCCGGCAACCGTCCACGCGAAGGGCGGCTCGGAGCGAGGCATCGGCTTCGATGCGCCCTTCCGACTGCGGCACAAGGAGACGCTGACTCTGGGCAGCCCCACCTCCGGGTTGCGGAGCTATCTCTCGGTCCGTGGCGGGATCGACGTCCCGGCCGAGCTCGGCTCGCGATCGACCGACGTACTCTCCGGGCTCGGTCCCGCCCGGCTCGAAGCCGGCGACGTGCTGCCAATCGGTCCGGCGCCCGCGGCGTTTCCGTCAGTCGACCAGGCGCCGGTCGAGCCGATCGCCGGCACTCCGCTGCGACTCCACGTCATCCCGGGACCTCGCGACGACTGGCTGGCCGACCTCGCCGAGCTCACCCGGACGCGCTGGACCGTCTGCTCGGACAGCGACCGGGTCGGAGTCCGGCTGACCGGGGGACAGGTGCGGTACCGCTCGGACAAGCAGGGCGCCGACCTGCCCAGCGAGGGCGTCGTCCGCGGCGCGATCCAGATCCCGAGCGGGGGGGAGCCGGTGCTGTTCCTCGCCGATCATCCGGTCACCGGCGGCTACCCGGTGGTCGGCGTGATCGCTGCGGCGGACGTCGATCGGCTCGCCCAGGCCGCACCCGGTCAGGAGATTCTGCTGACGGTGCGGTAACCGTTCGGCTCGCGAACACGCGATAGTGACTGGCGGGAGCGTAGCGATGGAGCCGGTGGCGCGACGATCTCGGAGCGTGACGGCTCCATGGCCGCACAACGGCTCGAGCACCTGCGCCCGCCTGCTCCGCGACGAGGTCATGATCGCCATCGCAGCACTGTTCTGAGTAATTCTCGACACTCGAATGGCCTCAGGCGGGCTTCCCACGCTCAGCGGTCGGGCCAGGGCCGATTCTCGGGTCGGGTTTTACTCAGATCGCGGCTCCGCGAATCGTCAGACCGCCGCGGCGATCGCGTCGCCGACCTGGGTGGTCGAGCGGGGGCCGGCCAGCCCCGGTCGTGCCGCGATGTCGGCCGTGACCACCTGCTCGATCCGGCGGGCGGCGTCGTTCAGCCCGAGATGGTCGAGCAGCAAGGCGACCGACAGGATCGTCGCGGTCGGATCGGCCTTGCCCTGACCGGCGATGTCCGGCGCAGAGCCGTGCACCGGCTCGAACATCGAGGGATACGCACCGCTCGGGTTGATGTTGCCGGAGGCGGCCAGCCCGATACCGCCGGTGACCGCCGCCGCCAGGTCGGTCAGGATGTCGCCGAACAGGTTGTCGGTGACGATCACGTCGAACCTCGCCGGGTCGGTGGCCAAGAAGATGGTCGCGGCGTCCACGTGCAGGTAGTCGGTCGTGACGTCGCCGAACTCCTCGCCGACGGTCTCGAAGCAGCGGCGCCACAGGCCGCCGGCATGCACCAGCACGTTGTGCTTGTGCACCAGCGTGAGCTTGCCGCGGCGCTTGCGGGCTCGTTCGTAGGCATCCCGCACCACTCGCTCGACGCCGTACGCGGTGTTGATGCTCACCTCGGTCGCGATCTCCGCGGGAGTGCCCGCCCGGACGACGCCGCCGTTGCCGACGTACAGCCCCTCGGTGCCCTCCCGGACGACGACGAAGTCGACGTCCTTGTCCTTCACCACGCCGTCCGCGAGCGGAGTCGGCACGCCGGGATAGAGCTTGCTCGGCCGCAGGTTCACGTAGTGGTCGAACGCGAACCGCAGCTTGAGCAGCAGCCCGCGCTCGAGCAGCCCGCTCGGCACCGTCTTGCCACCCGGCGCGGCACCGACCGCACCCAGCAGGATCGCGTCGGCGGCGGCGAGCTCCGACAGCACCGAGTCCGGCAACACCTCGCCGGTCCGCTGCCAGCGCTCCGCGCCCAGGTCGTAGGAGGTGATCGAGAACTTGGCCGGCAGGTCGAGCGCCTCCAGCACCTTCAGCCCCTCGGCCACCACCTCGGGCCCGATACCGTCGCCGCCGATCACGGCCAGGTCGTACGAGCTTCGCTCGGCGGGGCTGTCTTGGGGCGCTGTGGTCATCCGCGCATGCTAGTGCTACCAGCCGGTGGGCGGTGCTTCCGACCGCCACCTGGTCGGTGCCGCGCCGAGCGCTCGTTTGAACGCCCGGCTGAACGCCTCCTCCGAGGAGTAGCCGACCTGGGCGCCGACCTCGGCGACGCTGAACGTCGTGGTCCGGAGGAGGCCCGAGGCCAGCCGCAGCCGCCACTCGGTGAGATAGCGGATCGGCGGCCGTCCGAGCAGGGAGTTGAAGCGCTCGACGAGCACGGTCTTCGAGGTCATCGCGGCCCGGGCGAGACCCTCGACGGTCCAGGCACGGGCCGGTGCGGCGTGGATCAGGGCGATAGCCGGTCCGACCACGGGATCGCGGAGAGCTGCCAGCCAGCCGGTCAGCTCGAGCGCGTCGCACTCGGTCAGGAAGATCCGCAGCACCTCGGTGAACACCAGCTCCGACAGCCGCTGGTCCTGGCTGCCGACCCGGGGCAGGGCTCCGGTCGCATGCATCGCGTAGTCCACGCTGGCGCAGACCCAACTGGCCGCCGGCCCGGTCGGATGCACGACGAACATCGACGGCAGGGCGCGCAGCACCGGATCGAACAGCACCGCGTCGCCGCGCAGGAAGCCGCACACCAGTGCTGTCGGGGCGCCGTCGCCGCCGTAGTCGATCCGGGGGAACTCGGTCCACGGCATCGGCGGCAGCAGACTCGCGATCGAGACCAGGTCGGTGTCGTCGGCCGAGCGCATCGTGTGCGCGTCGGCGTACGGCATCACCACCACGTCGCCCGGAACGGCCAACGCGCGGGTGCCGTCCTGCATGGTGATCCAGAACGTCCCTTCGACGACGATGTGGAACATCACCAGGCTGCCGCGACCGGGCGGCAGCGCCCGCTCCAGCTCGACCGTCGGCGGCGACCAGTAGCCCCAGGGAGCGTGGAAATCCGCCCGGAAGAAGATCGCGCCGCTGAGCCGCACCATGCCTAGCACCTGCGGCAGCACCGACAACGGGTCCTCCGGCCGGCAGTCGGCGGCGCCCGGAACGCTCCGGACCGAATCCGTCGTCTCGATCATCCCGCGCGGTCTATCGATCATGGTGTGCCGCCGTCTCCGTGCCGATAGTGGAACTCGAACCGCCACAGCGGCGGTGTCGGCCACCAGCTGCCGACGTACAACAACAGAAGGAGTCCGAACATGCCCATGTTCATGGATGTCCACGCCGGATTTCACGGAGTGACCCAGGAGCAGTTCGACGCCGCGCACCAGCTCGACGTCGCGATCCAGGCCGAGGAGGGCGTCAGCTATCAGCGCGCCTGGCTGGATCCGGTCGCGGGCAAGGTGTTCTGCCTGGTCAGCGGGCCGAGCCGGGAGGCGGTCGAGCGGATCCACGCCCGAGCCGGGCATCCGGCCGACGAGCTGTACGAGCTGACCGTCGAGGCCGCGTAGTCCCGCCCGCCGCGTCGTCGCGCCGAGTCCTCCACCGCTTGGTCCGGATGGAGGGCCGGCGCGGCGCCGGGAATGAGAGAGAGGAGGGTGTCGTGTTCGGATCTGAGTACATCCCGGCCCTGGACGATGCGGTCGGTCAACTGCACGCCGCGGGTAGGTCGTTCGCCGCAACCCAGGTCGTCGCTCTGAGCCGGATCGTCGGATCGGTTGATCGGCCGTGCGACTTCGACCGCCGGTTCCGGCCGCAGCGGCTGGGCCTGAGCCGCCGGCTGGCCGCGCTCGAGGACGCCTATCCCAGCGGGGACTTCCCGCCGGTGTCACTGTTCGAGCTGGGTGGGCTCTATTTCGTCTCCGATGGTCATCATCGGGTGGCGCTGGCCCATCGGCTCGGGCAGGAGTTCGTCGAGGCGGAGGTGATCCGCTACGCGACTCCCTGCCGTTTCGGCGCCGACCAGAGCCCGGTCCGTCGGCACCGGGCGTGGCGGTCGGGCGGATCGCCCGGGCCGCTGAGGTCTCATGCGTCCCGCCGGTCACCGCGGTCACGCGGTTCGCGCGGGGCGTCCGGTGCCCGGGCAAGGGCGGACCGCAGTTAGTAGGACGTCCTATAATCCGGCCATGAGCCTGCCGTTCGAACTCCGCGCCAATCCCCGTCCGCGAAGCGACGCCGAGCGGGCGGCGATCATGGCGGACCCCGGCTTCGGGCTCAACTTCACCGATCACATGGCGGTGGCGACCTGGACCTCGGCCGACGGTTGGCACGACTCCGCGATCGTGCCGTACGGCCCGTTCAGCATCGACCCCGCGACTGCCGTCCTGCACTATGCGCAGGAGGTCTTCGAGGGCCTCAAGGCCTATCAGCACGCGGACGGCAGCGTCTGGCTCTTCCGGCCGGAGAAGAACGCCGAACGGTTCGTCCGGTCGGCGAACCGGCTGGCCCTGCCCGTGCTCGAGCCCGACGACTTCCTCGGCAGCATCGAGGCGCTGGTCGCCGCGGATGCGGCCTGGGTGCCCTCGACCGGCGAACAGAGCCTGTATCTGCGCCCGTTCATGTTCGCCTCGGAGGCGTTCCTCGGTGTCCGGGCCGCGCGTCGGGTGACCTATTGCTGCATCGCCAGCCCGGCGGGGCCTTACTTCGCCGGCGGGGTGAACCCGGTCAAGATCTGGGTCTCGATGACGTACACCCGGGCCGCCTCCGGCGGCACGGGCGCGGCGAAGTGCGGTGGCAACTACGCCGCCAGCCTGATCGCCCAGCAGGAGGCCGCGGAGCACGGCTGCGACCAGGTGATGTTCGCCGACGCCGCCGAGCACCAGTGGCTGGAGGAACTCGGCGGGATGAACGTCTACCTGATCACCGCCGACCACGAGTTGATCACCCCGGAGCTGTCCGGTTCCATCCTCGAAGGCGTCACCCGCGACTCGATCCTCGATCTGGCGAAGGAGTTCGGGCTGACACCGGTGGAGCGCCGGGTGAGTGTGCCCGAGCTGCTGGAGGGGATCGGTAGCGGCTTCGTGACCGAGCTGTTCGCCTGCGGGACCGCGGCGGTGATCACTCCGATCGGCGAGCTGCACCTGCGCGACGACGTCTACACGGTGGCCGGCGGCGGCACCGGCGAGATCACTACCGCGCTGCGGAACACCCTGCTGGACATCCAGTACGGCCGCGCGGAGGACAGCCGCGGCTGGCTCACCCGCGTGCTCTGAGTCTCGGGCTGTGGCGGCCTCCGGGCCGGGCTTCCGCGCGCCCGCGCCCGCAGCCCGCAGCGGGACGGTCGTGCCGCGGTCGAAACGCTTCGCCCGTCTTCGCTCGCGGTCGACCACTTCGCGCGAGTTCGCCCGCACCCTGCGCTATGGACCACTTCGCGCGAGTTCCACCTACTTCGCTCGTCGAGCGGGTCGCGCGGAGTGGGGTCAAAGCGCGCGGAGATGAGCGGGGGCGGGCCGCGGTATCGGGTCGCGGTCCTGGGCGGCAAGGGGCGAGTGCGGCCGCCGGCCGCAGTCCTGCGGCGGGCCCGTCTTCGCGCGAGTTCCACCTACTTCGCTCGTCGAGCGGGTCGCGCGAAATGGGGTCAAAGCGCGCGAAGACGGCCCGAGAGGGCGAGCCGCGGCAGACGGCTGCGGTCCTGGGGGGCGGGCCCGTCTTCGGGCGAGTTCCACCCACGTCGCTCGTCGAGCCGCACGCGTGAAGCGCGACCAACGTACCCCGAGTTGCCTGCGGCGCCGTGGGCGCGGCGCAGCGCGACGCGGGAAACAACTCGCGCGTCCTAACGTTCTGGCTTTTCGGAAATGTCTGGGTAACAATGGGCCCGTGCAGTTCCTGGCGGTGATTATTTCGTAGCGCGCTGAGCACCGGTCAGCGCGCAAACCTCTCGTGTCCACGCGAGAGGTTTTTTCATGACCAGGAACTTTCCCCAGACTAAGGAAACCCGATGCCCCTCCGCCTCAGGCCGAAACCCGCAGAGTTCCACGTCTACGACACCACCCTGCGTGACGGCTCGCAGCAGGAGGGCCTCAACCTCTCGGTGACCGACAAGCTCACCATCGCCGGCTATCTGGATGAGTTGGGGGTGAGCTTCATCGAGGGCGGTTGGCCCGGTGCCAATCCGAGCGACACCTCGTTCTTCCAGGCCATGGCACACGGAGACCTGGTGCTCCGCAACGCGACCCTAGTGGCATTCGGCTTCACCCGCCGGGTCGGCATGAGGGCGGCCGACGACCCGTTGACCGCCGCGCTGCGCGACTCCGGCGCGCCGGTGGCCTGCGTCGTCGCGAAGAGCCACGACCGGCACGTGGAGCAGGCGCTGCGGACCACGCTCGCCGAGAACCTGGACATGATCACCGACACGGTCAGCCACCTCCGGGCCGAGGGCCAGCGGGTGTTCGTCGACTGCGAGCATTTCTTCAACGGGTTCCTGGAGAACCGCAGCTACGCCCTGGAGTGCGTCGCGGCCGCCGCCGGCGCCGGCGCCGAGGTGGTCGTGCTCTGCGACACCAACGGCGGGATGCTGCCGCCGTGGGTCGGCGAGATCGTCGCCGAGGTGTCCGAGCTGGGCGTCCAGCTCGGCATCCACTGCCACAACGACACCGGCTGCGCGGTCGCCAACACCCTTGCCGCGGTCGACGCGGGCGCCATGCATGTTCAGGGCACCGTGAACGGCTACGGCGAGCGCACCGGCAACGCCGACCTCGTCTCGGTGGTTGCCAATCTCGAGCTCAAGTACGGCTGGCCGCTTCTCCCGGCCGGCGCGCTGCAAGAGGCCACCCGCCTCGCGCACGCCATCGCAGAGGTGACGAACGTGCCACCCAGCGCTCGTCAACCTTATGTTGGTCTGTCGTCCTTCGCCCACAAGGCGGGGCTGCACGCCAGCGCGATCAAGGTGGATCCCAACCTCTATCAGCACATCGATCCCGCCGTGGTCGGGAACGACATGCGGATGCTGGTCTCGGACATGGCCGGCCGGGCCAACATCCAGCTCAAGGGCGAGGAACTGGGATTCGACCTGTCCGACCGCGACCTCGCGGCTCGGGTGACGGAGAAGGTGAAGGAGGCCGAGGCAGCCGGCTATACGTTCGAGGCCGCTGACGCCAGCTTCGAGTTGCTGCTGCGCCGTGAGCTGGGGGATCTCCCCGAACTGTTCACGGTGCACTCGTGGCGGGTGTTCACGCAGTTGACCCATGATCAGCAGACCGACACCGAGTGCACGGTCAAGATCACGGCCCGGGGTCAGAGCCAGCGGGTGGTGGGCGAGGGCAACGGCCCGGTCAACGCCCTCGACCACGCCCTGCAGCTGGCCCTGGCCCCGGCGTACCCGATGATCGAGAAGCTGACCCTGGTCGACTACCGGGTGCGAATTCTGGACCAGGGGCACGGCACGGACGCGACCGTACGGGTGCTGATCACCACCAGCGACGGCCGTCGTGGCTGGACCACGGTCGGGGTCGGGCAGAACATCATCGAGGCCTCCTGGGAGGCCCTGGTCGAGTCGTACGTCTACGGCCTGTTGCACACCGACGCCCGGGTCGCAGCTCAGCTGGCGTCGTCGCCGACGGCTCCCGCGCAACCGGTGCCGGCCGGCGTCTGACGACCGTTCGGGCCGTTGCGCCCGGAGCGCAGTATCCGGCCGCGGCGGGAAATTAGTGGTCCGGCGCGGCTTCGCAAGCAACACTTTCCATCCATGGCCGGATTTCGGCTCCGCCCCGGCGCGGGCTCGCGGCGGCTATTGTTAGGGTAGGCGAACCTAACTCGAAAGCGAGAGTGTCATGCCTGCCCGCACGACCCGCCTGCTCACACTGCTCGTCGCCCTGCTGGCGAGCGCCGGCCCGACCCTGACCGCGGGCTGTGCCGCGTCCACACCGAGCTCCTCGCCGCCGGTTGCGACCGGCAGTGTCGCCGACGGCCCGTGGAGTTTCACCGACGACCTGGGCAAGACGGTCACCCTCGACCACCGGCCGGCCACCGTCGTCGCCTTGACCGATGTCGCGGTGTCGATGCTGGCCTACGGTGTCCGGCCCGCCGGCGTGTTCGGTCGGACCAACCTGGACACCGATCAGCGCTTCACCGGCTTCGATGTCGCCGGGATCACCGACGTCGACGCGAGCTACGGCGACATCGACCTGGAGAAGCTGGCCGCGATGGCGCCGGACCTGATCGTCACCCAGGGCTACCCGAGCAAGACCGGCGGTGCGGTCGACGGCTCTGCCCCGCTCTACGGTTTCGCGGACCTGGCCCAGCAGGACAAGGTGGCCAAGATCGCCCCCATCGTCACCATCGCGATAGTCGGCAACGGTGCCCGGGTGATCGAGCGGACGGCCGACCTGATCGTGGCGCTCGGCGCGTCAGCCGACGCCGGCCCGCTCGCCGACGGCAAGCGGGCGTACGACGCCGCGACCGCGAAGCTGACCGCGGCCGCCGCCAATGGCGTCACCGTTCAAACCATGTACGCCGAGGCGGGCAATGTCTACGTCGCCAAGGCCGGCGACGATCCGACGCTGACCCTTTACGCCTCGCTGGGCCTGCGGTTCGTCGAGCCCAAGACGAAGAACTACTACTGGGACATCGTCAGCTGGGAGGACTACGACAGCATCGGCGGCGACCTCGTGCTGTATTCGCCGGAGGGCTTCGACAAGGCCCGGCTGATGAAGCAGCCCACCTTCGCGGCGACACCGGCGGCCAAGGCCGGCCAGGTGCACCCGTGGCTGTCGACCGCGATGGACTACGTCACCCAGGCGGCCTACGTCGACCAGCTGGCCGGGTGGGTCTCCGCGGCGAAGCCGCTCAGCTGATGGTGCTGCGGCGAAGCCGGTCAGCTGATCCGGTCCAGGATCAACCGACGTGCCTCCGACGGCGCGTCGGCGATCTCGTACGCCCCAGCCAGCGACTCCCGCGCCGGTCCGAACCGCTCCGGCGTGTTCGTGTGCAGAGTCAGCAGCGGCTGACCGCCCCGGACCCGGTCGCCAGGCTTCGCGTGCAGCTCGACCCCGGCGGCGGCCTGGACCGTGTGGTGCTTGGCGGCCCGTCCGGCGCCGAGCCGCCAGGCGGCGACCCCGACGGCGAGCGCGTCCAGCCTGGTCAGCACGCCGTCGGCCTCGGCGGTGATCGTCTCGGTGTCCCGGGCGGTCGGCAGGGCCGCGTCGGGATCGCCGCCCTGGGCCCGGATCATCGCCTTCCAGACGTCCATCGCGCGGCCGTCCGCGAGCGCCTCCGCCGGGTCGACGTCGTCCCGCCCGGCCCCAGCGAGCATCTCCCGGGCCAGGGCCAGCGTCAGCTCCACCACGTCGGCCGGCCCGCCGCCGGCCAGCACCTCGACCGACTCGGCGACCTCCAGCGCGTTTCCGGCGGTCAGCCCGAGCGGAGTGGACATGTCGGTCAGCAGCGCGACCGTCCTCACCCCGGCGTCGGTGCCCAGCCCGACCATGGTCCGGGCCAGCGCGTCGGCGTGCTCGTGCGACTTCATGAACGCGCCGGAGCCGACCTTCACGTCCAGCACCAGCGTGCCGGTGCCCTCGGCGATCTTCTTGCTCATGATGCTGGAGGCGATCAGCGGGATCGACTCGACCGTGCCGGTCACGTCGCGCAGGGCGTACAGCTTCTTGTCCGCCGGCGCCAGCCCGGCCCCGGCCGCGCAGATCACCGCGCCGACGCTCTCGAGCTGGGCCATCATCTCGGCGTTGGAGAGCTCGGCGCGCCAGCCCGGGATGGACTCCAGCTTGTCCAGGGTGCCGCCGGTGTGGCCGAGCCCGCGGCCGGAGAGCTGGGGCACCGCGACGCCGCAGGCGGCCACCAGTGGAGCCAGCGGCAGGGTGATCTTGTCGCCGACCCCGCCGGTGGAGTGCTTGTCGGCGGTCGGCCGGGACAGCCCGGAGAAGTCCAGCCGTTCGCCGGAGGCGATCATGGCCGCGGTCCAGCGCGCCAGCTCGGCCGGTTCCAGGCCACGGAAGAACACCGCCATGGCCAGCGCGGACATCTGCTCGTCGGCGACCACGCCGCGGACGTACGCGTCGATGAGCCAGTCCACCTGCTCCCCGGAAAGCGTCCCGCCGTCCCGCTTCGCGGTGATCAGTTCGACGACGCTGTACGGCTCGTGACTCATGCCACGAGTATTCCGTGCTGTCCGCCGACTAAGTTGAGGGCGTGCGTGTAGCGAGGTATGCCGTGGCCGGAGGTGACCCGCAGTACGGCGTGGTCGAGCTCGCCGAGGACGGTGGTTCGCACCCGGAGACGGTGTCGGCGCTGACCGGCGATCCGCTCGCCGGGCCCGTGCAGCTGACCGGGGAGCGGCGCGAGCTGGACAGCGTCCGGCTGCTGGCGCCGGTGATCCCGCGGAGCAAGGTGGTCGGGGTGGGCCGCAACTTCGCCGCTCACGCCGCCGAGCTGGGCAACGAGGTGCCGGCCACCCCGCTGATCTTCTTCAAGCCGAATACGTCGGTGATCGGGCCGGGCGACCCGATCGGCTACCCGCCGACCACCAACGAGCTGAGCTACGAGGGTGAGCTCGCGGTCGTGATCGGCCGGATCTGCAAGGAGGTGCCGGCCGAGCGGGTTGCCGAGGTGATCTTCGGTTACACCGTGGCCAACGACGTGACGGCGCGGGACCTGCAGAAGTCGGACGGCCAGTGGGCGCGGGCGAAGGGGTACGACGGCTTCTGCCCGCTCGGGCCGTGGATCAGCACCCACCACACGCTGGCCGAGGCCGGCGACCTGACCATCACCACAACCGTCGACGGCGAGGTCCGCCAGCACGGCTCAACTGCGCTGATGGTCCGCTCGATCACCGAGCTGGTGGTCTACATCTCCAGCTTCACCACGCTGCTGCCCGGCGACGTGATCCTGACCGGGACGCCGGCCGGAGTCGGGCCGATGCTGCCGGGCCAGGAAGTGAGCGTCACCGTGGACGGCATCGGTACGCTGACCAATCTGGTCACCCGGCTGTGAGCACGGCCGGTCCTCGCAGAACAGGGAGCTCGTGAACGAAGAAGACGTCCTCGGCGGAATCGCACCCGAACAGGTCCGGGTCCGCTTCCCACCGTCGCCGACGGGCAACTTGCACGTCGGCAACGTCCGGAGCGCCCTGTTCAACTGGGTCTTCGCCCGGCACTACGGGGGGACGTTCGTGCTGCGGATCGAGGACACCGACGCCGCGCGCAACCTCGACGCCGCCTACGACGTCGTCTACGACTCGCTGAACTGGCTCGGCCTGACCTGGGACGAGGGCCCGGGGGTCGGCGGCCCGTACGGGCCCTATCTGCAGACCGAGCGGCTGGACACCTACGCCGAGATCGTGCCGAAGCTGCTGGACGCCGGTCACGCCTACCGCTGCTTCTGCACCCGCGAGGAGATCGAGGCCCGCGAGGCGGCCCGGCCCCAGGGTGCGCCGTCGGGCTACGACGGCTTCTGCCGCGACCTGCCCGCCGAGACGGTCGCCGAGAAACAGGCCGCGGGTACCCCGTTCGTGGTCCGGATGCGGGTCGGCGAGGACCCGATCACGTTCGCGGACCTGGTCCGCGGCGAGGTCACCTTCGAGCCCGCGCACGTACCCGACTTCGTGATCGTCCGCAGCAACGGCGAGCCGCTGTACACGCTCGTGAACCCGGTCGACGACTCGCTGATGAAGATCACCCACGTGCTTCGCGGGGAGGACCTGCTGCCCTCGACGCCACGCCAGATCGTGGTCTATCGGGCGCTGAACGCGCTCGGCATGGGGGACGGCTCCATTCCGATCTTCGGCCACCTGCCGACCGTGCTGGGCGAGGGCAACCGGCGGCTCTCCAAACGGGACAAGGGCAGCGGTCTGGCCGAGTACATGGAACGCGGCTACCTGCCGCAGGGTCTGCTGAACTACCTGGCGCTGCTCGGCTGGGCGATCGCGGACGACCGGGACGTCTTCACCCTGGACGAGATGGTGGACGCCTTCGACATCCGCCGGGTGAACGCCAACCCGGCCCGGTTCGACCCGAAGAAGTGTGAGGCGATCAACGCCTCGCACATCAGGTCGATCAGTGCCGACGAGCTGACCGAGCGGTTGGTGCCGTTCTTCGTCGCCGCGGGTCTGGTCAGCGACCCGCCGCTGCCGGACGAGGCCGCCAAGCTGGCCGCCGCGACGCCGCTGGTGCAGGAGCGGATCCAGACCCTGTCCGAGGCCGTCGACATGCTCGCGTTCTTGTTCGTCACCGACGAGAAACTCACCGTCGACCCCGCGGTCGCCCCAGGTGCCGATGCCGCGCCGGTGCTGTCGGCGGCCGCCGACGCCCTCGCGCAGGTCGAGCCGTTCGCCCACACCGAGATCGAGGCCGCGTTGCGCCAGGCGCTGATCGCCGATCTCGGCCTGAAGCCCAAGTTCGCCTTCTCACCCGTCCGCGCCGCGGTCACCGGCAAGCGCATCTCGCCGCCGCTGTTCGAGTCGCTGGAGCTGCTCGGCCGCACCTCCGCACTGGCCCGGATCGCGGCCGCCGCCGCGAGCATCGACGGCGCCGCGGTCCGCGGGGACGCCTGACGCCGTGGCCCGCTCCGACAACCCACCGGGCAAGCAGAGCCGCCCGGACCGGTCCGGCAATCCGGCCGTCCGCGCCGGCCAGCCGAAGCCCGAGCCCCGGCCGCCGTCGGCGCAGGGCTCCCGCGGCCCGCGCGGCTCGAACAAGAGCGGTGGGCGCGGGTCGCGGTCGGCCGCCGGCAGACCGCGGCCGGCCACGGTCGCACCCGAGCCGATGCTGCCGCTGAACGGCGTCGCCTATCCCCAGATCCTGCGCACCCAGGACTATGCGCCGTGGCGCTCGATCGTCGGGGTGCTGATGGGGCTGTCGTTCTTCGTCCTGCTCACCAACCTGATCAGCCAGCTGGTGGTCTTCGTGTCCTGGGCGCTGTTCGCCTCCGGCGAGGTCTATCGGGACTACTTCACCGCGGCGTACGCGTTCGAGCGGCCGAGCGGCATGCTCGCGGCCAACCTGGGCATTGCGACGCTGATCCCGGTGGCCTGCGTGCTGATGATGCTGCTGCACCGGATGAAGCCGTCCTGGCTGCTGTCGGTGCCGGCGAGGGTCCGCTGGCCGTACTTCTGGGCCTGTCTCGGGGTCGCGGTGATCGCGCTGAACGGCGTGCTCGCCTTGTCGATGCTGGCGCACGGCTCGACCACCTTCGCTCTCCAGCCGGGCTTCTGGGGCTTTTTGGTGGTGATCCTGCTCACCTCGCCGATCCAGGCCGCGGCGGAGGAGTTCTTCTTCCGCGGGTATCTGTTACAAGCGCTCGGTAGCCTGTTCGCCCAGCCCTGGATCGGGATCGTGCTCTCCGCCGGGGTGTTCGCCTTCTTCCACGGCGCCCAGAACCTGCCGCTGTTCATCGACCGGTTCGCGTTCGGCCTGCTGGCGGCGGTCCTGGTGTGGCGGACCGGCGGAATCGAGGCCGGGGTTGCGGCGCACGTCGTCAACAACGTGTTCGCGTACGTCATCGCCGGGCTGACCACCTCCATCGCCGCGGTGAAGGCGATCCGGGAGATCGGCTGGCTGGACGCCGTCTTCGACGTCGGCGGGTTCGCCGTGTTCGGCGCGCTCGCGCTGCTGGTCGCGGTGAAGCTGAAGCCGGCGACCCGGGTGGCGCTGCCTGGCGCGAGTGGCCCCGGTTCTCAGGCATAGCCGCGCGTTGCCGCGCCGGCCGGCCCGGCCGATGCCATGCTGACCGAGGTTTCTCACTCGGGAGGGAGGCGCTGTCTGATGACCTCGGCAACGGCGCAACAGTCGGAGCTCGACGACGTACCACCGGCGCTCAGACCTCGGCGCCGCCGACTGACCGAGCGGTTCCCCGCGCTGTACCCGGCGGCGGTGGAGCTGCTCCGGCTGCGCGGGCACGTCCGGTGGCTGCTGTCGCGCACGAGGGTGGCCTCCGAGCGCTCGACCGACGACCTGCCCGTGCGGGTCAAGCCGCACAAGTCGCTGCTGCTGCGCACCCTCGGCGACTCGGAGATGTGGCTGCAGCACAACAAGGTGCACAACCTCCGGCTGGCCTGCGCGGCGCTGGACGGGCTGCTGATCAGGCCGGGCGAGGAGTTCTCCTTCTGCCGCACGGTCGGCCGGACCAGCCGCCGCCGCGGCTACATCGAGGGCATGTTGCTGGACAACGGGGAGGCGTCGCCGGGCATCGGCGGCGGGATCTGCCAGCTGGCGAACCTGCTGCACTGGATGGTCCTGCACAGCCCGCTGGTGGTCACCGACCGGTCCGAACACTCGTTCGACCCGTTCCCCGACAACGGCCGGGTGCTGCCCTGGGGCGTGGGCTGCACGATCTACTACAACTACGTCGACTTCCGGTTCCGCAACGACACCGACGCGACCTTCCAGCTGCGAGTACGGGTGGGGGAGCGCTATCTGGAGGGTGAGCTCCGGGCCGACCGGCCGATCCCGCACTCCTACCGGGTCTATGCGCGGCACGAGAGCTTCTTCGCGCGCGACGACCGCTGGTTCCGGCGCAACGAGATCTGGCGCGACCTGATCGATCGGCGCACCGGGAACACGGTGCGCAGCGAGCTGGTGAAGAAGAACTGCGCTCTCGTGGCGTACGTCCCGGAGGTCGGTTTGAGCGACACGGCGACAGTGCAGTAGAGTAGTCAGTCGGCCCGGACGGGCCGGAACCTTTGGGGTATAGGGTAATTGGCAGCCCGACTGATTCTGGTTCAGTTAGTCTAGGTTCGAGTCCTAGTACCCCAGCGATGAAGTCGATTCGACCAAGCCGGTCGGAGTTGGTAGGCTTCCGCGTCGGTCGTCCGACGAGATCGAGGATGATCAACAGCTAGGGCCCCGTTGTGTAGCGGCCTAGCACGCCGCCCTCTCAAGGCGGTAGCGCGGGTTCGAATCCCGTCGGGGCTACTCCATCAGTCACTGCGACCGGCAGTGGTCCGCGGGACCGCTCGACAAGGTTCGGCCTGACCACGAACGCCGGATCGCCACCGCCGGTCTCGGCGGTGGCGACCAGGCGTGACCCTGCCAGCCCCAGGTCAGGGCGAGTCGTCGATCGGCTGGGACCGGCGGTCCACGCGCGGCATGAGGACAACCGGCACCGGCGAGTTGCGGATGATCTTTGCCGCGTGGGAACCGACGTAGAACCGGCTGAACGGCCCGCTACTCGTGCCGACGACCAGCAGGTCGCCACCTGTCCAGGTGACGTCCAGCATGGCATCCGCCCAGGTTCCTCCGACGCCGAGCTCGACCCGCACGGTACGCCGTCCGGTCGGATCGGCCGGGCGTGCCGCCGGGAGGTCCGCCGCGGCGGCCAGATCCGCCTCCAGCTGCTGCCGCCACTCGTCGGCGACCTTGGTCTCGACTCCTGGCGTCGCCGTGAATCCGAGGGCGCCCGGACGCACGGCGAAGCAGACGGCATGGAGGGACGAGAACAGCCGGTCGGCCAGAGCCGCGCCGCTCGCAACGAGCCCTCCGTCCTGGTCGGCGCGTCCGACCGCGACGGTGACCCTGCCGACCCGGGCTCCGGGGGCGTGGAAGCCCCGGGGGGCGACCGCCACCGGCACGGACGAGCCGTGCAGCACCCGCTCGGCGACGCCGCCGAGGCCGACCAGGCCGAGCACGCTCGACGGCGAGGAGCCGAGCGCAACCATGCTGATCTCCCGCTCGGAGACGATGCCGAGCAGCCCGGAGGTGATCGAGGAGGCGCGCCGGCAGATGGTCTCAACCCGGGGAACGCTCGCCCGGATCATCTCGTCCGCCTCGGCGAGGGCCTGCCGAGCGATCTTGTCCCGCAGCGCCAGATACTCCGAGTCGCCACCGCCGATGTTGGGTGGCCACGGCTCACCCACGACGCTGGCCAGCAGCAGATCTTCACCGGAGGACCTGGCGAGCATGGCACCGAGGTGCAGCGCCGCGTGACCCTTGCGGCCGGGTGCGAGGCCGGCCAGGATCGTCACGCGAGCTCTCCCGCGGGCACCGGTTCGGGCTCGACGACGACGTGACGCACCGGGAGCTGGTAGGTCTCCCGCACCCGATCGACCAGATCGAATCGAAGCCACGCGGACTGCTGCTCGGGAAGCGTGCAGATGACGAGCTGGTCCGGGCCGAACTGCTCGACCGCGTCGGCAAGTGCCTGCATCGGCTTGTAGTTGCCGAGCGCGCCCGTTGCCTCCAACCCCTCCTGGTGGAGCAGCGTCAGGGTTCGATCGAGGCGCAGCTGGGCCGCCTTGGCCGTCTCGTCCCACATGTACACGGCACCCTTGTGCATCGCCGCTCCGGTATCGATCGGATTGGCCGGCACGCAGACGTAGTACGAGGCGCGCCCTGCCCCCTGGATCGATCGCAGCTCGTCGAACAGCTCTCGGCCCTCGACTGTCTCGTTGGCCAGCACGAGCACCTTCGTGACCGGGGCCTTCGGCTCGACGACGGGCACGACGGCGGGGGTCCGCTCGCGGAAGCGGGTGGTGATGAAGTAGATCACCACGACCAAGCCGAATGCGCCGAGACTCTGGATCAGTTGCGATCGCGAGCTTTCCAGCCATCCCATCTGGATCAGGATCCCCAGGATTCCGGCGGCCACCAGGATCGACAGCACGGGGAAGAGCCACATTTTCACGATCAGCTTCTCCGGTGGGGTCCGACGGCGCAGGACGATCTGCGAGATACAGATCAGCAGGTAGACGAACATGATGATCGCGCCGGATGAGTTGAGCAGGAACAAGAAGACCTTGTCGGGTGAGATCGCGGCCGCGATGACGCAGAGGAAACCGACCACCGATGACGCCAGGATCGCGCCGACCGGGACTCCCTTCTTGTTCACTCGCATCAAAGCCATGGGTGCTTCTCGACGGGCCGCGAGCACGAAGAGCATCCGCGACGAGGTGTACAGACCTGAGTTCAGGCAGGACAGCACGGCCGTGAGCACGACGGCGTTCATGATCTGATCGGCGTACGGGATGTGCATGGCTTCGAAAGCCGCCACGTACGGCGACGCCGCCAGACTGCTGGAGTTCCACGGGACGATGGTCACGATCAGGAAGATCGAGCCGACGTAGAAGATCGCGATCCGACCGATGACCGAGTTCGTCGCCTTGCGGATGGCCCGACCCGGGTCCTCGGACTCGGCCGCAGCGATCGTGGCGACCTCGGCCCCGGTCATCGAGAAGATCACCACGAGGATCGCGGCGAAGACCGCACCCACACCCTTGGGGAAGAACCCGCCATAGGCTGTCAGGTTGCTGAAGTCCATCGAGCGACCCGGCCACAGGCCGAAGATGAAGAGCACCCCGAGGACCAGGAACAAGATGATCGCGGCCACCTTGATCCCCGCGAACCAGAACTCGAACTCACCGAACGAGGAGACCGAGAACAGATTCGTCGCCGTCATCAGTGACATGAGGATCAGCGACAGCAGCCACAGTGGCACGTCCGGCAGCCAGAACTGGACCACCTTGGCGCCCGCCACGGCCTCGAAGCCGATCACGATCACCCAGAAGTACCAATACAGCCACGCCACCGAGAACCCGGCCCAGCCGCCGAGAGCGGTGCGGGCATAATCGGCGAAGGAGCCCGTCGACGGGTTGGCCACCGCCATCTCGCCCAGCATCCTCATGACCATGATCACCAAGAATCCGGCCAAGGCGTAGCTGATGAAAGCAGGCGGCCCGGTCTCGCCGATCACGACTCCGGAGCCGACGAACAGTCCGGCCCCGATGACCCCACCCATGGCGATCATCGTCAGATGTCGCTGGCTGAGGCCTTTCTTCAACTCTGTGGTGGGTGCACCCATCGCATCTCCTTCGGGTGAGGCGGTCCTAGACCGCGGGACTGGTGCGCGTAGCGCTGCGCGTTGGACGACCGAGAGCGGTTGCCTCGGGTTCGCCGGGTGTCGGGTGATGATCCATGGTCATGAGGCGCTGGCTAGCGCGTGCTCGGCCGGGTCGGCGCTGACGGTTTGGGACCGGTCCGCGGCGCTGTCTTGACCACCAGCACCGGCAGCTCTGCGCGCAGGACCAGGGATTGAGTGGCGCTGCCGAGGATCAGCTTTCCGACCGGGCTGCGTCGACGGGCGCCGATGACCAGGAGGTCCGCATCGTCGGGAACGAGGTGGAGGATCTCCTCGGCGACGTCGGCGCCGTTGGTGACCTGGAGGGTCCAGTCGACCTCGCCGAGGTCGGCTTCGAACAGCAGGTCGGCGATTTCCTCCCGCAGGTTCGCCTCCTGCTGCGCGAGCAGGTCGACATCGACGACCTCCGACACGTGGATCACCAGCAGGGACGTCGCACGAAG
The DNA here is from genome assembly GCF_039537205.1 of Microlunatus ginsengisoli. NCBI lineage: Bacteria > Bacillati > Actinomycetota > Actinomycetes > Propionibacteriales > Propionibacteriaceae > Microlunatus > Microlunatus ginsengisoli. Next base: position 23,770 of record NZ_BAABAB010000052.1, read on the forward strand.
GTGAGCTTCATGCGCTGCTTCCTGCACGGCCAAGCGACCGATGGCCGAGGGCTGGAGCCCGACGACGATGCTCATGACAAGCCTCCGTTCTCGAAGTGGTGGGATACCGGGTGCGTCCCGGGCGGGTTCAGGTGCGGCCGGGTCCCGGCACTGTGGCGCGCCCGTCTGCTTCTTCGGCGCCCGGCTCCTGCCGGGCCGCATCATCGTCGTACCGGCTCTTGATCAGGCTGGCGATCGTGGTGACGACCAGGGTCACCACGATCACCGTCAGCGACACCCAGATCGGGATCTCACCGTCCCACGGCGCCCAATCGGCCAGGTGGTAGTGGTGCAGCGCGTGCAGCACCAGCTTCACCCCGATGAACGCCAGGATCACCGACAGACCGAGCGACAGGTACACCAGCCGCTTCAGCAGTCCGCCGATCAAGAAGTACAGCTGTCGAAGACCCATCAGCGCGAACACGTTCGCGGTGAACACCAGGTACGGCTCCTGGGTCAGACCGTAGATCGCCGGGATCGAGTCCAGCGCGAACAGCAAATCGGTCGAGCCGAGCGCGATGATCACCATCAGCATCGGCGTGATCACCCGCTTACCGTCGATCCTCAGCGTCAACGTGGTGCCGTGGTATTCGTCGACCGCGTTGAACCGCCGCCGAGCGAACCGCATCATCGCGTTGTCCGGCATCTCGTCGGACTCGTCGTCGTGGTTGCGGTAGTCGATGACCAGCTTGATCGCGGTGTAGATCAGGAAGCCGCCGAACAGGAAGAACACCCAGGTGAAGCGATTGATGGCCGCGGCGCCCAGCGCGATGAAGATGCCGCGGAAGACCAGAGCGAGGACGATGCCCACCATCAGCGCGAACTGCTGCAGGTGCCGCGGCACCTTCATCGCGCCCATGATGATGACGAAGATGAACAGGTTGTCGATCGACAAGCTGTACTCGGTCAGCCAGCCGGCGAAGAACTCTCCGGCGTACTTCGGGCCCGACGTCGCCCAGACGCCCAGCCCGAACACGATGGCCAGTCCGACGAAGATGCCGACCGCGATGCCGGCCTCCTTCATCGAGGGCTCGTGCGGCCTGCGTCCGATCACGAACAGGTCGACGCCGAGCACGGCGATCATCACGACGACGGTGCAGATCCAGGTGTACAGATGAACATCCATAGCGGTGGGTCATTGCCTCCCGTACGCCTGCCGGGTGGAAAGGGCAGGTACCGACCTCGGGCGTGTTGGGCCCGCGGACCTGTGGTGTGCCTCCGATCGGCGGCACACCACCGGGTTTCGCTCCTAGGCCTGTTCGCCTGCCGGAGCAGGCTGCCCGGCGGGCTCGTCCGCCGGCGTCGAGGCGGCAGTCTCCAGGGGTGGATCCGTCCGATGTCCGTTGGTCGCCACGGTCGAGGCGTGACTGCTGCCGTTGGCGTTCTCCTTGTGTGGCTTCACCGGCACGTAGAACTTGTCGCCATAGGTCCTGGTGCCGAACTCGACGGCCTGCTCCAGCGCCACCTCGCTGCGCTGACCCCGCCGGATGAGTGGGTCGCTTCTCAGATCCTTGTACAGCGCGACGCACATGATCACCATGACGATCACGAACGGCGCGGCCATGATGATCGTGATGTTCTGGATACCCGACAGCGCGTCGCTGCCGCCCACCACCAGCATCAAGGCGGCGATCGCGCCCATCATCACGCCCCAGAACACGACGATCCGCTTGGAGGGGTGGATGGTGCCGCGCTGTGACAGGGTGCCCATCACGATCGATGCCGCGTCGGCGCCGGAGACGAAGAAGATCGCCACCAGGGTCATCGCGATGACTCCCAGCAGCCCACCGAGCGGCAGGGTCTGCAACAGGCCGAAGAGCTGGCCCTCGATCGGACGAGACGCCAGGTCGACTCCGTTCTGCTGGGCGGTGATCGCCGCGCCGCCGAAGATCGCAAACCAGATCAGGGTCACGGTGCTGGGGATCAGGATCACGCCGGACACGAACTCGCGGACGGTGCGGCCGCGGCTGATCCGGGCGATGAACATGCCGACGAACGGCGTCCAGGAGATCCACCAGGCCCAATAGAAGATCGTCCAACCGGACAGCCAGGCAGCGGTGCCGTCGCCGCCGGTGGCGGCGGTCCTCGACGCCATCTCGGTCAGCTGGCTGAAGTAGTCGCCGATCATGGCCGGGATCAGATTGAGGATCACGATGGTGGGTCCGCCGATGAAGACCACCACCGTCAAGACGGCGGCGAGCACCATGTTGATGTTGGAGAGCCACTGGATGCCCTTGGCCACGCCCGACACCGCGGACGCCACGAACGCGATGGTCAGGATGGCGATGATGGCCACCAGGAACGTGGTCCCGACCGAGTCCATGAAGCCGCCGGCGATCAGCCCACCACCGATCTGGAGGGCGCCCAGCCCGAGTGATGCGGCCGATCCGAAGAGGGTCGCGAAGATGGCCAGGATGTCGACCGCGCGACCGAAGACGCCCTCGGTCCCTTTGGCGCCGAGAAGCGGCTGGAACGCCGAGCTGATGAGTTGTCGACGCCCCTTCCGGAAGGTGCCGTAGGCAATGGCCAGACCGACGACGGCGTAGATCGCCCACGGATGCAGCGTCCAGTGGAACAAGGTGGTGGCCATCGCGACGTCGATGGCTTGCGGGGAGCCGGCCTCGACCGTGCCCGGGGGAGGGGACGTGAAGTGTGCCAGCGGCTCGCCGACACCGTAGAACATCAGGCCGATGCCCATGCCGGCGCTGAACATCATCGCGATCCAGGAGACCGTCCGGAACTCGGGACGCTCGTTGTCGCGCCCCAGCGGGATCTTGCCGTACTTGCTGACGGCCAGCCACAAGGCGAACAGCACGAAGGCGCTGGCCGCGAGGACGAAGCCCCACCCGCCACCGGCGATGACACCGGCCAGGACGGCATTGGCGACGGCGGTGAGGGTCTTGGAGCTGATCAGACCCCAGGCGAGGAGGCCGAGCACGAGCGCTGCTGCGATGCCGAAGACCACCTTGTCGGTGGGGAAGTGGTAGTGCTCGTCGGAGTATTTCGCGATCGAGGGTGGCTCGAACGGGGGAGCGGCTCCGCCGCCCGGATGTTCGTTCCCGTGGGCGGCGCCTGCCGGCTTGACGTCTTCGGCCATCGCTGGGGACGGCCTCCCTCCTGTGGTGGTCGGCGCCGGTCGCTCCCGTGGTGGTGGGAAGGCGACCGCCTGGTGGGCTCGCCCGGTCACCGGCGGTGACGGGCGGGATCTCTCAGGGCGCCTGGCGGGTGGGGGTCTGCGAACTGGTGACTCGGCCAGGTGAGCCACCGGACGGTGTCGCCCAGAGGACTCTCCTCTGTTGCGTATAGCGCGACAAGATGTGCTGTGAAGAACAATGCACCGAGAGTCCCGTAGGCGTCAAGGGTCGGACGTGACGAAGTTGTTACGCCGTCCGAAGTGGCGTCGGTGCACCGCCCGACGCGGTCGAGCTTGCCGTGTGCAGCAGCGCGGTCGACCGGGCGGCAGGTCTACAGGACCCGGCGAATGGCCTGCTCGAAGCCGATGACGTGGTCGCGCGCGAGGCCGGCGGCGGTCTCGGCGTCACCGTCTGCGATCGCCTCGAGAAGGCTGGAGTGCTCTTTGACGTGGTCGCCCAGATCGGGCAGCTTGTCGATCACGAGGCACCAGATCCGGGTGGCCAGGTTGTCGTAGCGGATCAGCACGTCCTCCAGGTGGGCGTTGCCGGTGCAGCGGTAGATGAGCTTGTGAACCGCCATGTCCTCGCCGATGAAGGTGGTGCGGTCACCGTCGACGACCCGCAGGTGACGGATGGCGGCAGCCGTCTCGCGCAGCTCCGCACGAGCCGCCGGGGTGGCGTTCTCGGCTGCTCGGCGGGCGGCGTGCGGCTCCAGCAACTGCCGGAGGTCGGAGATCGACCCGAGTTCGGTGACGTCCACGACGGTCGCGAAGGTCCCGCGTCGCGGGTAGGAGACCACGAGATGATCGGTCTCGAGCCTTTTCAGCGCCTCGCGCACCGGTGTGCGGCCGACGCCCAGCTCGGCGGCGAGTCCCACGTCGTTGATCGGCTCACCGGGGCGGATGTCGAGCATGATGAGACGGTCTTTGATCTGCTGATAGGCCATCGACGCCAGGGACGCGGTTTGGCCGCGTTCGTCGGCTGCGGTCTGTACCTGGTCGATGACCACGGTGCTCTCCCTCGCTAGCAGGTTGACATCGTCACACGCAATCAGGATACTACTGACCCTCGGTTGATATATTAGTGACATACCATGCGACCGAGGAGAGGACGAGACGTGACCCAGGTGCTGAACCAACCGCTGGCAGTCGCCGACAGCGACGTGCACGAGTCGATCGTCGCCGAGCTGAGGCGCCAGCAGTCGACGCTGGAGATGATCGCGTCGGAGAACTTCGCTCCGCTCGCGGTGATGCAGGCGCAGGGCTCGGTGCTGACCAACAAGTACGCCGAGGGCTACCCGGGGCGCCGCTACTACGGCGGCTGCGAGCACGTCGACGTCATCGAGCAGCTGGCCATCGACCGGGTGAAGACCCTGTTCGGCTCCGGCTTCGCCAATGTGCAGCCTCACTCCGGCGCCCAGGCCAACGCGGCGGCGATGTTCGCGCTGTTGCAGCCCGGCGACACCATCCTGGGCCTGTCTCTGGCCCATGGCGGCCACCTGACCCACGGCATGAAGATCAACTTCTCCGGCCGCCTCTACGACGTCGTCCCGTACGAGGTGAGCAAGGAAGACATGCTGGTCGACATGGCCGAGGTCGAGCGGCTGGCGTTACAGCATCGGCCCAAGGTGATCATCGCCGGTTGGTCGGCGTACGCCCGCCAGCTCGACTTCGCCGAGTTCCGGCGGATTGCGGACCTGGTGGACGCCTATCTGATGGTGGACATGGCGCACTTCGCCGGGCTGGTGGCCGCCGGCCTGCATCCCAACCCGGTGCCGCACGCCCACGTGGTGACCACCACCACCCACAAGACGTTGGGCGGTCCGCGCGGTGGGGTGATCCTGACCAATGACCCGGCCATTGCCAAGAAGGTCAATTCCTCGGTGTTCCCCGGCCAGCAGGGCGGCCCGCTGGAGCATGTGATCGCAGCCAAGGCGGTCGCGTTCAAGCTGGCCGCGGAGCCGGACTTCCGGGAGCGGCAGCAGCGCACGCTGCGCGGCGCCACCATCATCGCCGAGCGGCTGCTGGCCGACGACGTCGCGGCGGCCGGCGTATCGGTGGTCAGTGGTGGCACCGACGTGCATCTGGTGCTGGTCGACCTGCGTGACTCGGACCTGGACGGCCAGCAAGGCGAAGACCGGCTGCACTCGATCGGCATCACCGTGAACCGCAACGCGGTGCCGTTCGACCCGCGGCCGCCGATGGTCTCCTCCGGACTGCGCATCGGCACGCCGGCTTTGGCGACCCGCGGCTTCGGCGACGACGAGTTCGCCGAGGTCGCCGAGATCATCGCCACCGCGCTGAAGGCCGACTTCGACGAGGAGATCCAGCACCTCCTGCGCAAGCGGGTGGCGGCTCTGGCCGATCGGTTCCCCCTGTACCCCGACCTCGACAGTCTGTATCCCGATCTCGACAGTCTGTATCCCGATCTCGACAGCCACGGGTCCCGCTGATGGCCGACCTGTTGCCCGAGCACCCCGACTTCTTGTGGCGCAACCCCGACCCGAAGCCTTCCTACGACGTGGTGATCGTCGGAGCCGGCGGCCATGGGCTGGCGACCGCCTACTACCTGGCCAAGAACCACGGGCTGACCAACATCGCTGTGCTGGAGCGAGGATGGCTGGCCGGCGGCAACATGGCCCGCAACACTGCGATCATCCGCTCCAACTACCTGTGGGACGAGTCGTCGGCCATCTACGAGCACTCGCTCAAGTTGTGGGAGGGCCTGCCGGCCGAGCTGGAGTACGACTTCTTGTTCAGCCAGCGCGGGGTGATGAATCTCGCGCACACGCTGCAAGATGTGCGGGACTCGGTCCGCCGGGTCAGCGCGAACAAGCTGAACGGGATCGACGCGGAGTGGCTGGACCCGCAGCAGGTCAAGGAGCTCTGTCCGATCATCAACATCAGCGACTCGATCCGCTACCCGGTGCTGGGTGCCACCTTCCAGCCCCGCGGCGGAATCGCCAAGCATGACCACGTCGCGTGGGCCTTCGCCCGCAAGGCCGACGAGCTGGGTGTCGACCTGATCCAGAACTGCGAGGTCACCGGCTTCGTCAAAGACGGTGACCGGGTCGTCGGGGTCGAGACCAGCCGTGGTCGGATCGCGACCGAACGGGTGGGCTTGTCCGCGGCGGGTCACTCCAGCGTGCTGGCCAAGCTCGCCGGATTCGATCTCCCGATCCAGTCCCACCCGTTGCAGGCACTGGTCTCCGAGCTGCACCGGCCGGTCCACCCGACGGTGGTGATGTCGAACCACGTGCATGTCTACGTGTCGCAGGCTCACAAGGGCGAGCTGGTGATGGGCGCCGGGATCGACTCCTACAACGGCTACGGGCAGCGCGGCGGTTTCCACGTCATCGAGCACCAGATGGCGGCCGCGGTCGAGCTGTTCCCGATCTTCGCGAGGGCCCATCTGCTGCGGACCTGGGGTGGCATCGTCGACGTCACGCTGGACGCGTCGCCGATCGTCAGCTCGACACCGGTCGAGGGGATGTACGTGAACTGCGGGTGGGGCACGGGTGGGTTCAAGGGCACACCGGGCGCCGGCTGGACGTTCGCCCACACGATCGCCACCGGCCAGCCGCACCCGCTCAATGCCCCCTTCTCCCTCGAACGGTTCGTCAGCGGAGCGCTCATCGACGAGCACGGCGCCGCCGGTGTGGCCCACTGAGACGTAGCACGAGAGGAACGTTCCAGTGATCTTGATCCAGTGCCCGAACTGCGGTCCGCGCGACGAGACCGAGTACCACTACGGCGGTGAGGCCCACGTCGCCTACCCGGAGGACCCGGCCGCGCTGAGCGACGAGGAGTGGGGCCGCTACCTGTTCTACCGCAACAACCCGAAGGGGCTGTTCGCCGAACGCTGGGTCCACTCCGGCGGCTGCCGGAAGTGGTTCAACGTCATCCGTGACACCGCCACCTACCGGATCGACACCGTCTACCGGCTCGACGACCCCCGACCCAGCCTGACGACGGCGACACCGCCCCCCACGCCTAGGCCCCCATCCCCGACACCGCCTGCCCCAACCCCGGGAGCACCCCAGTGAGCAGCCAGCCACGCCGCCTGCCGAGCGGCGGCCGCATCGATCGCGCCACCGAACTGACGTTCACCGTCGACGGCGAGAGTTACGTCGGGCATCCGGGAGACACGCTGGCGTCGGCGCTGCTCGCCGCCGGTCGGATCGAGTGCGGACCCTCCATCTATATGGGCCGACCGCGCGGCATCGTGGCCGCCGGTGTCGAGGAACCCAACGCGCTGGTCAACCTGCGCCGACCCGGACAGTCGGTCGTCGAGCCCATGGTGCCCGCGACCACCGTCGAGCTGGTCGACGGGCTCCACGCCACGTTCCTCGCCGGGGTCGGCGAGCTGGATCCGGCCGAGGACACGTCGTGCTATGACAAGAAGTACGTCCACGCGGATGTCGTGGTCATCGGCGCGGGCCCCGCGGGTCTCACCGCCGCCTGGGAGGCGGCGGCGACCGGTGCCCGGGTCATCGTCATCGACGACCAGCCGGAGCTCGGTGGCTCGCTGTTGTCGGATCCCGCAGCCACCGTCTACGGAATCCCGGCCAGCGAGTGGCTGAGCCGGATCGAGGCCCAGCTCCGCAGCCGTCCCGAGGTCACGATCCTCACCCGCACCAACGCCTTCGGCAGCTATGACGCCAACTACCTCATCGCCCTCCAGAGCAGGCTCGACCATCTCGGTTCGGCCGCCGACGAGCTGGCCGGCGTGTCCCGACAACGGCTGTGGCACGTCCGAGCCCAGCAGGTGATCGTGGCCACCGGCGCCCACGAGCGGCCGCTGGTCTTCGCCGACAACGACCGGCCGGGCATCATGCTCGCCTCCGCGGTCCGGTCCTACCTCAACCGCTACGGTGTCGCTGCCGGAAGCCGGGTCGTGGTCGCCACCACCAACGACAGCGTCTATCCGATGCTGGCCGAGTTGCAGAGAGCCGGGGTCGAGATCGCCCTGGTGGCCGACGCCCGTACGACGCTGTCGTCTGCCGCGCGCACAGCCCAGGGTGCTGGCATCGAGGTGGTGCCCTCGACGACCGTGGTCGGCACCGCCGGAGACCCCCGGGTGAGTGCGGCCTTCGTCGCCGTGATCGACGAGACCGGTGTCCCGATCGCCGAGCCCACTCGGGTGGACTGCGACCTGGTCGCCGTGTCCGGCGGGTGGAGTCCGGTGGTTCACCTGCACAGCCAGCGGCAGGGGAAGCTGCGCTGGGATGACCGCCTGGTCGCGTTCGTACCGGCCGATGCCGTGGACGGTCAACAGATCGTCGGCTCCGCGCGCGGCACCCACACCCTCGACGGCTGCCTGGCCGAGGGCTCGCGGGCCGGTGCCGTCGCCTCTTTTTATGCCGGATTCATCAGTCGAGGCGGCGACCACGCTCTGTCCGCGCCGGCGGCCGATCCCCGACCGGACGGCGACACCCGTGCCTTGTGGGTGGTGCCCGGAGCCGACGGCGAGCTTGCCGGTCTGGACCGGCACTTCATCGATCTGCAGCGTGACCAGACCGTTTCCGACGTGCTGCGCGCCACCGATGCCGGGATGCGGAGTGTCGAGCACATCAAGCGGTACACCTCGATCAGCACCGCCAACGACCAGGGCAAGACGTCGGCGGTCAACGCCATCGGACTGATCGCCGTCGCGCTGAACGGAGACGCGACACCCGGCCAGGTCGGCACCACGACCTACCGCGCCCCCTACGCCCCGGTCGCGTTCGCCGCGCTGGCCGGACGCGACCGAGGCGAGCTGTTCGATCCGGCTCGATTGACCTCCATCCACCCCTGGCACGTCGCCCACGGCGCGGAGTTCGAGTTGGTGGGGCAGTGGCTGCGGCCCTGGTACTACCCGCAGGCGGGCGAGTCGCTCGACGACGCGGTCCGGCGTGAGTGCGTCGCGGTGCGCACCTCGGTCGGGATGATGGACGCCACCACGCTCGGCAAGATCGAGATCTGGGGCGCCGATGCAGGCGAGTTCCTCAACCGGATCTACACGAATGCGTTCAAGAAGCTGCCGGTCGGGTCGGCCCGCTACGGGGTGATGTGCACGCCGGACGGGATGATGTTCGACGACGGCGTGACCCTCCGGCTCGACGAGGGCCGCTACTTCATGACCACCACGACCGGCGGCGCGGCCCGGGTGCTGGACTGGCTGGAGGAGTGGCACCAGACCGAGTGGCCGGCGTTGGACGTCGCGATGACCTCGGTCACCGAGCAGTGGACCACGATCGCCGTGGTGGGGCCGAAGGCGCGCACCGTGATCGCCGAGATCGCCCCCGATCTCGACGTGACCAACGAGGCGTTCCCGTTCATGACCTTCCGCGAGACGGTCCTGGCCGGCGGCATCCCTGCTCGCATCTGCCGGATCTCCTTCTCCGGTGAGCTGGCCTTCGAGGTGAACGTTTCCGGCTGGTACGGCCAGGCCGTGTGGGAAGCCATCCACGACGCCGGCCGCGAGCTCGACATCACCCCGTACGGCACCGAGACCATGCATGTCCTGCGGGCGGAGAAGGGTTACCCGATCGTCGGGCAGGACACCGACGGCAGCGTCACCCCGGACGACGCCGGCATGGGCTGGGTCGTCTCCAAGGTCAAGGACTTCATCGGCAAGCGCTCCTACCTGCGCAGCGACACCGCGCGCACCGACCGCAAGCACCTGGTCTCGGTGCTGCCGGTGGACCGCACCCTGCGGCTGCCCGAGGGGGCCCAGCTGATCGGCCAGACGGCACCTTCCGACGGAGCCGGAGGGGTCGATGCCGGCATTCGGCCGGTGCCGATGCTGGGTCACCTGACGTCGAGCTACCACAGCGCCGCCCTGGGTCGCTCGTTCGCCCTGGCGTTGATCAAGAACGGCCGCAACCTGATCGGACAGACCCTGACCGCAGCGTTCGACGACCAGCTGGTCGACGTCGTGGTCGCCGACACCGTCCTCTACGACCCCGAAGGAAGCCGCCGCGATGGTTGAGTCAGCCCTCACCTGGTCGCCGGAGGCGCCCACCAGCCCGGCCGCTCGCGGAGCGGTCAGTCCCGCCGCCCACCTCGCCGACCGCTTCGCCGCGGCCGAGGTCGCCGGGCCGCGCGGCGTGCGCCTTCGTGAGATCCCCTTCGTGCCGATGATCGGCATCCGGGTGGCGCCGGCCTCCGGGTCCGGGGCGCGCATCGCCGCGAGACTCGCGGCGTCGCTGCCGACCTCGTGCGGCTCCGTGATCGAGAGCGGCGGCGGGGAGCACATCGTCTGGCTGTCCCCGGACGAGTTCCTGATCGTTGCGGACCGGCCGGCCGCCGGGCTGGTCGCGGAACTCGTCGACGCGCTGGACGCGGAGCCAGGGTCGGTGAGTGACCTGTCGGCCAACCGGACGACCTTCGAGCTCGCCGGTCCCTCGGCGCGCGCCGTGCTGGAGAAGGGCTGCCCGCTGGACCTGCATCCTCGCAGCTTCCAGACCGGCGCCGCGTTCGTGACCAACGTCGGGGCGGTGCCGGTCATCTTGTGGAAGACCGGGCCCGAGACGTACCGGGTGCTGCCTCGCTCTTCGTTCGCCGACTTCCTCGGCCGCTGGCTGATCGACGCGATGGCCGAGTTCGCCGCCCCCGAGGTTCCCTGACCGTGGCCAACGACCGCCCGTCCCGGCCGCAACGGACGACGTCCGGGCTGGCAGGGCCGACGTCCCGGCCCCCGCGGCCGACCGTCGCGGAGGTCTGATGGCTCTCAGTGCGCTGGACATGTTCTCGGTCGGGATCGGTCCATCGTCCTCCCACACCGTCGGGCCGATGCGAGCCGCGGTGCAGTTCGCCGAGGGGCTCCGCGAGGCCGGGCTGCTGGATTCCGTGGACAGGGTGCAGGTCGAGCTGTTCGGCTCGCTCGGCGCCACCGGTCACGGACACGGCTCCGACAAGGCCGTCATCCTCGGGCTGCAGGGCAACCGGCCGGAGACCGTCGACACCGCGACCGCCGACGATCAGGTTCGGGTGGCATCGCAGACGGGCCGGCTCGTCCTCGCCGGCGGCCGCGCGATCCACTTCTCCCGCGCCGACGACGTGGTTATGCATCGTCGGCGCAGCCTGCCCGCGCACCCGAACGGGATGGTCTTCCGGGCCTTGGGCCCGGCGACCGAGCTGCTGCGCGAGCGTACCTATTACTCGGTCGGGGGCGGGTTCGTCGTCGACGAGCACGCCGCCGGGGTGGACAAGATCGTCGAGGACTCCACGCCGGTGCGCTACCCGTTCACCACCGGCGCTGAGCTGCTGGCCATCTGCCGGCGCGAGAACCTGCGGATCAGCGACGTGATGCTGGCCAACGAGCTGTCCTGGCGGACCGAGGCCGAGCTGAGAGCCGAGCTGCTGCACATCTGGGCGGTGATGAAGGAGTGCGTGCACAACGGCTGCACGCGCACCGAGAAGGTCCTGCCCGGCGGGCTGCGAGTGCCTCGGCGAGCGCCGAAGCTGCTGGCTGCCCTCGAGGCCACCGACGACGAGACCGATCCGATCCGGGCGATGGACTGGGTGAACCTGTTCGCGTTGGCGGTGAACGAGGAGAACGCCTCCGGCGGCCGCATCGTCACCGCCCCCACCAACGGCGCCGCCGGCATCGTCCCCGCCGTGTTGCACTACTACGACAAGTTCATCCCCGGCGCCGACGACGACGGTGTGGTCCGCTTCTTGCTGACCGCGGCCGCCGTCGGGATCTTGTTCAAGGAGAACGCCTCCATCTCCGGCGCCGAAGTGGGCTGTCAAGGCGAGGTCGGATCGGCCTGTGCGATGGCGGCCGGTGGGCTGTGCGAAGTGCTCGGCGGGTCCCCTGAGCAGGTCGAGAACGCTGCCGAAATCGGCATCGAGCACAATCTCGGCCTGACCTGCGACCCGGTCGGCGGGCTCGTGCAGATCCCCTGCATCGAACGCAACGCCATGGCCAGCAACAAGGCCATCAACGCCGCCAGGATCGCGATTCGCGGCGACGGCAGCCACAAGGTGTCACTGGACAAGGCCATCAAGACCATGCGGGAGACCGGCGCCGACATGAAGATCAAGTACAAGGAGACCTCGCGCGGCGGACTGGCCGTCAACGTCATCGAGTGCTGAGCCCGGGCCCGGCGGCCGTCTGCCGGCGCCGCCGGGCAATCGGGTCGTCGGCGGGTCAGCTGATCGCGACGGCGTCGCGAGCGAAGCTGGCGCGCGCGGCGTCGAGGGTGTGCAAGAGCAGGAGTGCCGTGGTCACCGAACCCACGCCGCCAGGTACCGGGGTCAGGCCGGCCGCCACCGGGGCCACCGTGTCGGGGTCGACGTCACCGACCAGACGGCCGTCCTCGGCGACGTTGGTGCCGACATCGACCACGACGGTGTCGGGCGCGATGTGGTCCGCGGTGATCAGCCCTGGCCGGCCGACGGCGACGGCGACGATGTCGGCCGGCCGGGTGAACCGCGCCAGAGGCTTCGAGGCGGAGTGGCAGATCGTCACGGTGGCGTCGCGGTGCAGCAGCAGATGCAGCAAGGGCTTGCCGACCACCGCCGACCGGCCCACCACAGCCATGTGCCGGCCGGCGAGCGGGATCTGGTGGTAGTCGAGCAGTTCCACGACAGCGCGCGCCGTGGCCGGCGCGAAGGCCTGCTGTCCGACGAGAAGACGTCCGAGGCTGCTCGGGTTCGCCCCGTCGACATCCTTGCTGGGGACGATGCGTTCGACCAGCCGCGCCGCCGCGATCCCTGGCGGCAGTGGCGTCTGCAACAAGATGCCGTGCACCTGCGGATCGGCGCTGAGGTCGTCGAGGTGCCGGGCGATCTCGGGTTCGGTCGCCGTCGCGCCGAGGTCGACCAGCCGGCAGTCGATCCCGGTCTTGTCCGCCGCCGCGACGAGCGAACGGACGTACCACAGCGTCGACTCGTCGGCGGTGGCGACGACGACCGCCAGCACGGCCTGCCGGCCGCTGCGGCGCCAGTCTTCCGCGAGCGCGGCAACCTGCGCCTTGATCTCGGCGGCCAGGCGTCCGCCTGGCAAGGGCGTGGCGGTCATCGGTTGATCTGTCGTCGGACCGTTGCGGCCAGGGCGTCGGCGGTGTCGACGACGGTGCCGGCGTCGTTCACCGACTGCCGCAACGGTGCGGTCCGTTCGGGGTCGGTGAGTCCGGCGAGGTTGATCTCGATGTTGACCCGGGCGGTGGTCGCTGCGGCTCGCGCCGCCTCGGCGGCGGCGGCGACGTCGCTGATCACGTTGGGGTTGGCGATACCGGCGAGCCGGTCACCCAACGCGACGACGGCTGCGGCGATCACGACCAGGTCCTGCGGCGGGCCGGCGGCCGTCGCCAGCGCCTCCTGGATCGCGCTGGAGCGGCTCGCCTTCTCCTCGGGGGACGCCTTGGGCAGGCGGTAGGCGCTGATCACGGTCTGGAAGGCGGCTTCGTCCGCGTCGGCGAGCTGGATGGCGCGCGCCCGGAGGTCGTCTGCGGCAGCGGTGATCTCGGCCACCTGGTCATGCCGGTCGGCGAACCTGGCGCCGGTCGTGAAGCGGGCGACCATCGCGACCAGGGCGGCGCCTTGCGCGGCATGCAGTGCTGCCGCGGCGCCGCCCCCGGGGGTCGGGTCGCCGGAGGCGAGCCGGTCCAGATAGCGGTCGACCGACTGGCTGGCAATCACCCGCGGAGCCGCTTCATCTCGGGGTCGACCAGAGGCTCGGCGGCGACGGTGGCGGCGATCGAGCGGCCGAAGTACTCGATCTCGACGTGGTCGCCCTCGCCGATGGTGGCGGGCAGGTACGCGTACGCGATCGGCCGCCCGATGGTGTAGCCGTAGGCGGCGCTGGTGACGTAGCCGACGGCCTCGCCGGCATAGCGCACCGGCTCCTTGCCCAGCACGACCGAGCGTCCGTCGTCGACGGTGAGACAGCGCAGCCGCCGGCTGGCGGTCGCCTCCGAGCGACCCTCGAGGGCCGCCTTGCCCACGAAGTCCTCCTTGGCCGGCTTCACCGCGAAGCCGACGCCGGCCTCGTAGGGATCGTGCTCGGTGGACATGTCGGCCCCCCAGGAGCGGTAGCCCTTCTCCAACCGCAACGCGTTGAACGCCACCCGGCCGGCGGCGATCACGCCGTGCGGCTGACCGGCCTCCCACAGCACGTCCCACAGCCGCTGGCCGTTGTCGGCACCGGTGTAGATCTCCCAGCCGAGCTCGCCCACGTACGAGAGCCGCATCGCGGTCACCGGTACGCCGCCGATGGTGGCCCTCTTGGCGCGGAAGTAACGCAGGCCGTCGTTGCTGAAGTCGTCGCTGCTGATCGAGCTCAGCACGTCGCGGGCCCGGGGTCCCCACAGCCCGATGCAGCAGGTGCCGCCGGTGATGTCGCGGACCTGCGCCCACCGTTGCGGCGACTCGTGCCGCAGCCGATCGGCCTCGCGGCTGAGGTAGACCAGGTCGACCGGGGTGTTCGCACCGACCTGGAAGGTCTCCTCGTCGAGCCGGGCGACGGTGATGTCGCTGCGGATCCCGCCGGCGTGGTCGAGCAGCAAGGTGTAGGTGACCGCGCCGGGCTTCTTGGACACGTCGCCGGTGGTGAGTCGCTGCAAGAGGTCGACCGCGCCGGGCCCGGACACCTCGAGGCGACGCAGCGGGGTCATGTCGTACATGGCCACGGCGGTGCGGGTCTTCCAGGCCTCCGCGGCAGCGATGGGGGAATAGAACCGCGCCGACCAGGAGTCACGCTCGGGGGAGCGCCATTCCTCGGGCAGCCGGTCGAGCAGGCCGGCGTTGGCCTCGTACCAGTAGGGCCGCTCCCAGCCGCCTCCTTCCAGGAAGTACGCGCCGAGCTCTCGCTGACGCGCATGGAAGGGGCTGACGCGCAGGTTGCGAGGGGACTCCTTCGGCTGCAGCGGGTGCAGGATGTCGTAGATCTCCACGAAGTTCTGCTGGGAGGTCTCCTGGACATAGCTGTGCGCGAACTGGATCTCCTCGAATCGGGAGATCTCGCAGTCGGCCAGGCAGATCTGCGAGCGACCGTCGGTCAGCACCTCGGCGAGCGCGCGGGCGATGCCGGCGGAGTGGGTCACCCAGACCGCTTCGGCAACCCAGAACCCCGCCACCTCGGGTGATTCGCCGACCAGCGAGCCGCCGTCGGGGGTGAAGGAGAAGATGCCGTTGAACCCATCGGCGATCTCGCAGTCACGCAGGTCGGGCAGCAGCTCCTGGGAGGCCTTCCAACCGGTGGCAAAGTCCTCGGGGGTGAAGTCCAGCCGCGACGGCATGTTGTGCTCGTCGACGTGGTCGCCGGTGACGCCGAGCGTGGCCGCGACGATCGGCATCGGCTTGTGACCGTAGTAACCGATGCCGTACCGGTCACCGTGCTCGCGGTAGTAGAGGTCCTGGTCTTGGTGCCGCAGGATCGGCAGACCTGCTCCGTTGGGGAGCTCGTTGCGTCCGGCGAGTCCGGGCACGACGGAGGTCTTGGCGTATTGGTGCGCGAGCGGCACGAGCGGAACGGTCAGGCCCACCATGGCACCGACCTCGACTCCCCAGAAGCCCGCGCAGGAGACGACGATGTCGGCCGGGATGGTGGCCGTCGGGGTGACCACGCCGGTGACGTGCCCGTCGGCCCGGTCGATGCCGACGACCGGTGTGTTGCCCAGGTAGCTGACGCCCGCGGCCGCGCTGCGTTGCATCAGCAGCTGGGTGGCTCGCGCCGCCAGAGCGAGGCCGTCGGTGGGGATGTGCAGACCGCCGAGCACCATGTCGCGGTCCAGCAGGGGATAGCGGCGGAGGCACTCTCCCGCGTCGAGCAGGTGGGTCTCGATCCCCCACGAGGTGGCCCAGCCGTGCTTGCGCTGCAGCTCCGCCAGCCGGGCCTGGGTGGTGGCGACCTCGAGACCTCCGACCTGGTTGAAACAGTCGATCGACAGGAGCTTCTCCACGGTGTACTTGGCGAAGAGGGTCATCGACTTCGACGGGTTGGTCTGGAAGACGAGGCCGGGTGCGTGCGAGGTCGAGCCGCCCGGCATCTCCAGCGGGCCCTGCTCGACGACGGTGATGTCGGACCAGCCGCGTGAGGCCAGCTCGTCGGCGAGATTGACGCCGACGATGCCGGCGCCGATGATCACGACACGTTGGGTGGAGCCCATGGGGATGCCTCTCGGTGGATCGGGCGGTCAGCGGAAGACGACGGTGCTGGCACCGTGCAGCAGGATGCGGTGCTCGCAGTGCCAGCGCACCGCGCGGGACAGGGCGAGACACTCGGCGTCCTGGCCCACCGTGGACAGGGTGCGCGGGTGGTAGGTGTGGTCGACCCGGATGACTTCCTGCTCGATGATCGGACCCTCGTCCAGATCCGCCGTGACGTAGTGCGCCGTCGCACCCACCAGCTTCACGCCGCGGTGGTAGGCCTGGTGGTAGGGCTTGGCGCCCTTGAAGCCGGGCAGGAAGGAGTGGTGGATGTTGATCGCCCGTCCTTCCAGCTGCCGGCACAGGTCATCGGACAGCACCTGCATGTAGCGGGCCAGCACGACGAGGTCGATGTCGTACTCGTCGACCAGCTGCAGCAGGCGGGCTTCGGCCTCGGGCTTCGTGGACGGCGTGACCGGCACGTGGATGAACGGCAGCCCCGCAGCCTCGGCCATCTGGCGGAGGTCCTCGTGATTGGACACGACCAGCGCGATCTGGCCGGCGAGGGTGCCGGCTCGCCAGCGGAAGATGAGGTCGTTGAGGCAGTGGGCGAACTTCGACACCATCACCAGCAGCCGTGGCTGGGACTCGTCATGAAAGGAGAAGCTCATGTCGAACTGCTCCGCGGTGGCCCAGAAGTCGGCGATCAGCCGGTCCAGGTCGAACGGTTGCTCGGCGGCGAACGCCGTGCGCAGGAACAGCACCTCCCGCTCGCTGTCGTCGAACTGGTGGTGCTCCACGATGTCGAGCCCGTGGGCCAGCAAGAAGCTGGTGACCGCCTGCACGATGCCCGGGCGTTCGGGGCAGGTCAAGGTGAGCACGCCCAGTGACCGGACGCGTGCGCCGCGGGTGTGGACGCCAGCATCGGCGGAGCGCGGCGCCGACACGGCGAACGGCTCGGTGGCGGAGTCGACGGCAGACAACACACACTCCTAGTGGATGAGTCATATCGGATTGATATATCAGCGGAGATTACCGTCGGGGGAGGAGATCCGTCAACTGCTCGACGTCGCTCGGTGACAATCCTCGAACGCTCTTGACGGCATCGGCACCTCTGCGTCAGAGTTGCGCATAGCGCACACTCTTGCATCTGATGCAACGATCCTTCATCGTTGATCCCCATCAAGCAGCGAGGGTTCATGCGTCCACAGGCACGCTGATCCCACTCGACCCGAGGAGAAGCCTCCGTATGTTCGCCGCCTGTCCGCGATCGGCGATCGAGCCTGGTGAAGCCTTGCGCTTCGACGGTCCCGAGACCGCGGGTGTCCCGATCGCCATCTTCCAGACCGAGGACGGGGAGTTCTTCGCCGTCGACGACACCTGTACCCACCAAGACGCCTCGCTGGCCGACGGCTGGCTGGAGGGGTGTGAGGTCGAATGCCCGCTGCACGCCTCGCGCTTCGACCTGCGCACCGGAGCGGTCGACGCACCGCCGGCGAAGCGTCCCATCCGCACCCACGCGGTCACGGTGAGCGCGGACACCGTCTTCGTGACGATGTCCGACCAGGTGCCGAACCTGCCTCCCGGGGTCGTCCCGGGCGCTCTCGCATGAGCACGACTCCCCACCACGTGGTCGTCGTCGGCGCCTCGCTGGCCGGGCTCTCCACCGCTCGAGCCCTCCGCGGCCAGGGCTTCACCGGCCAGGTGACGGTCATCGGCGACGAGGTCCACCGCCCCTACGACCGACCGCCCCTGTCCAAGGAGTTCCTCGCCTCGATCGCCGACCAGCTCGAGCTTTCGCTGGAGGCCGACGGCGAGGACCTGGACGTCACCTGGCGGCTGGGCGAGCGGGCCAGCAGCCTGCAGCATCGCCCTGACGGGGGCGCGACCATCCACCTGCAGGACGGCGGGACGGTCAGCGCAGACCGGGTGGTCATCGCCACCGGTGCCTCGGCCCGTTGCGGGATCCCAGGCCTGGGGCTGCCGGGGGTGCACCTGCTGCGAACCCTCGACGACGCCGTGCGGCTGCGACGAGATCTGCACGACGCCGTCGCCAGCGGACGGCCCGTGGTCGTCGTGGGAGGCGGCTTCATCGGCTCCGAGGTCGCGGCCACCGCCAGCCAGCTGGGTTGTCGGGTGACGCTGGTCGTGCCCGACGACGTGCCGCTGCGTGCGGCGCTCGGGCCGTATGCCGACGCCGTGGCCGACCTCCATGCCGCCCACGACGTGACCGTTCGCGCGAACGCCCGGGTGCAGGCTGTCCGCGGCGGCGCCGCCGGGTTGGAGGTCATCCTGGAGAGCGGCGACCAGATCCCCGCCGCCACGGTCGTGGTCGGGATCGGCGCCGTACCCGCCGTCGGCTGGCTCGCCGACTCCGGCATCGATCTCGGCACCGGCGCGGAAGCCGTCCGCTGTGACGAGCACGGAGCAACCAATCTGGAGGGTGTCTACGCCGTCGGCGACTGCGCCGCCTGGCACAGCCCGGGACTGGGGTACCACTACCAGATCGAGCACTGGACGTCCGCGAAGGAACGCGGTGCCGTAGTGGCCGCGCGGCTGCTGGACGCCGAGCGCATCCCCACGTGTCGCCCGCCGTACGTGTGGTCCGACCTCTACGGCAAGAAGCTCCAGCTGGCCGGCTACCGCGACCTCGCGGACCATCCACCGGGCCCGGAACACACCTTGGACTCCGGCAGCATCGGCGACGGCAGCTTCACCGCGGTCTTTCGCCGCTCCGGCGACCCCGTCGCCGTCTTGTCACTGGATCAGCCGCGCCAGTTCGCCGCCGTCCGGCGCCGGCTCGTTTCCGTCGCCGTACCCACCCCCGCCGAAGGAGCTTCCGCATGAGCACTCTCACCGACGACCACGCCCCGACGCCGGACCCCTCGATCTTCGAGCCCGCCGGTGAGCACATCTCCGACAGTCTGCTGCGGACGTTGCCCGGCGACGCCTACGGGTCTGCGGAGATCTTCGCCCGGGAGCAGGAGAAGATCTTCGAGAAGATGTGGTTGTGCGCCGCGCGCGGCAGCGACCTCGCCAAGCCGGGTGACTTCAAGACGGTGCAGATCGGCAAGGAGAGCCTGATCATCAGTCGCAACCGCAAGAAGGAGCCGCGCGCCTTCTTCAACATCTGCCGGCACCGCGGGGCCCGGGTGTGCAGTGAGGAAAGCGGTAGCGGCAAGCGCTCGTTCCAGTGCCCCTACCACGCCTGGACCTACGACCTCGACGGCAAGCTCATCGCCGCTCCCAACCTCACCAAGATGCCGGACGTCGGCCGCGAGGAGTACGGCCTGCACCAGGCGCACGTTCGCGAGTGGCTCGGCTACATCTGGGTGTGCCTGGCCGACGAGCCTCCGTCGTTCGAGGACACGGTGATGGGCGCGGTGCGCAGCCGGCTCGGAGACATCGAGTCCATCGATCACTATCAGGTCGAGAATCTCGTCGTCGGCAAGCGCATCGTCTACGACGTCAAGGCCAACTGGAAGCTCATCGTGGAGAACTTCATGGAGTGCTACCACTGCGCCACCATCCACCCCGAGCTCACCGAGGTGTTGCCGGAGTTCGCCGACGGCTTCGCCGCGCAGTACTTCGTCGGCCACGGCGCCGTGTTCGGCGACGAGGTCAAGGGCTTCACCGTCGACGGGTCCGAGGGGGTGGAGAAGATCCCCGGTGTCACCGACGACCAGGACCGTCGCTACTACGCCGTCACGGTCCGTCCCAACGTGTTCGTGAACCTCGTTCCCGACCACGTCATCTTCCACCGGATGTTCCCCGTCGCCCATGACCGTACGATCGTGGAGTGCGACTGGCTGTTCCTGCCGGAGGTGGTCGAGTCCGGGGTCGACCTGGAGAAGTCGATCAAGCTCTTCGACCTGGTCAACCGGCAGGACTTCGAAGCCTGTGAGCTGTGTCAGTCGGTGACCAACTCCAAGAAGTACGAGCACGGCGGCGTCCTGGTGCCCAGCGAGCACCACATCGCCGACTTCCAGAACTGGACGGCGTCGGCCATCGCCGGCTGAGCCGCGTCCGCCCCCCATACCCATCTCATCCGACGAAAGCAGGAGAACGTGCCGCAGCAGGTCCAGGGAGTCATCTCGCGAGCCAAGGATGCTCCCGTCGAGCTGGTGACCATCAACGTGCCCGATCCCGGTCCGGGCGAGGCGGTGGTCAAGGTCCAGGCGTGCGGGGTGTGCCACACCGACCTGCACTACGTCCAGGGTGGCATCGGTGACGACTATCCCTACCTGCTCGGTCACGAGGCCGCCGGCGTGGTGGAGTCGGTCGGTGCCGGCGTCCGCGACCTGGAGCCGGGCGACTACGTGATCTTGAACTGGCGCGCGGTGTGCGGCAGCTGTCGCGCCTGCAAGCGGGGCCGGCCGTGGTATTGCTTCGCCACCTTCAACGCCACCCAGCGAATGACGCTGGAGGACGGCACCGAGCTCTCTCCGGCCCTGGGCATCGGTGCGTTCATCGACAAGACGCTGGTCGCGGCCGGCCAGTGCACCAAGGTCGATCCGGCGGCACCGGCGGAGGTCGCCGGTCTGCTCGGCTGCGGGGTGATGGCCGGTCTGGGTGCCGCCATCAACACCGGCAACGTCGGGCGGGGCGACAGCGTCGCTGTGATCGGCTGCGGCGGGGTCGGCGCCGCAGCGGTCGCCGGTGCTCGGCTCGCCGGCGCCGCCACCATCATCGCGGTCGACATCGACGACCGGAAGCTGGCCAAGGCCGTCGAGCTGGGCGCGACCGACACCATCAACTCGCGGGAGGTCGACGCCGTCGAGGGCATCCAGAGCCTCACCGGTGGCTTCGGTGCCGACGTGGTGATCGACGCGGTGGGCCGGCCCGAAACCTGGAAGCAGGCGTTCTACGGCCGCGACCTCGCCGGCACCGTGGTGCTCGTCGGGGTGCCGACCCCGGCGATGCAGCTGGAGCTGCCCCTGCTCGACGTGTTCGGCCGCGGCGGGTCGCTGAAGTCGTCCTGGTACGGCGACTGCCTGCCCAGCCGGGACTTCCCGCTGCTGATCGACCTGTTCCTGCAGGGCCGGCTGCCCTTGGACGCCTTCGTCACCGAGATCATCGGCATCGACGACATCGACGCCGCATTCGCCAAGATGCACGGCGGAGACGTGCTCCGCTCCGTGGTGAAGCTCTGATGCCCGGGGCAACCGCCCGGACTCGCGCCAGGATCGATCACACCATCACCTCCGGCACGTTCTCCCTGGACGGGCAGACTTTCGACGTCGACAACAACGTCTGGGTGATCGGCGACGACGAGGAGTGCGTGATCATCGACGCGCCGCACGACATCGCGACCATCGTGGAGATCGTCGGTGGTCGCCGGGTGGTGGCGGTGCTGTGCACCCACGCGCACGATGATCACGTACGGGTCGCGCCGGAGCTCGGCCGGGCGGTGGAGGCACCTGTGCTGCTGCACCCGGCCGACCTGCCGGTGTGGCGGCTCACCCACGACACGCCGCCGGACGGTGAACTGGCCGACGGGCAGCAGATCCCGGTCGCCGACGTCACGCTGCAGGTGATCCACACCCCGGGACACGCTCCGGGCGCGGTCTGCTTCTTCGCTCCCGACCTCGGGGCGGTGTTCACCGGCGACACCTTGTTCAACGGTGGGCCCGGTGCGACCGGCCGCTCGTTCAGCGACCACGACCTGATCGTGACCTCCATCAACAAGCGGCTGATGTCGCTGCCCGACGAGACGGTCGTCAAGACCGGGCACGGCGACGACACCACCATCGGCGCCGAACGCGCCAACGTCAGCTGAGACCGCGCCGAACCGGACCGGGGGCCTCACGGTGGCCCAGGTGACCTCACGGCCCACGCGAGGAGAAAGAAGAGGTCCTTGGATGGCCAAGCGGCACTACCCAGCACATCGCGATCACGTCGACGAAGAGAAGCTGACCGTCACGGCGCCGGAAGATCACGCGGCGGGCGTGCGAGCGGTGGCGGTCTCGATGGGCCGGGCGCTGCACCACATGGGTCCGGCCCGCACCGCCCGGACCTTGTTGAAGCTGAACCAGGCCGACGGCTTCGACTGCATGAGTTGCGCCTGGCCGGATCCGGATCCGGAGCATCGGCACACGGCGGAGTTCTGTGAGAACGGGGCCAAGGCCGTGGCCGAGGAGGCCACGACGGCCCGGGCGACGCCGGAGTTCTTCGAGCGCTATCGAATCGTCGATCTCGATGCTCGCAGCGAGCACTGGCTGGGTCAACAGGGCAGGATCACCCACCCCATGATCAAGAGACCGGGCGCTACCCGCTACGAGCCGATCGAGTGGTCCGCCGCGTTCGCCGTCATCGCGGCCGAGTTGAACGACCTCGCCAGCCCCGACCAGGCGCTCTTCTACACCTCGGGCCGGACCTCCAACGAGGCGGCCTTCACCTATCAGTTGTTCGTGCGGGCGTTCGGCACCAACAACCTGCCCGACTGCTCGAACATGTGCCACGAGTCGACGAGCGTCGCCCTGGCCGAGAGCATCGGCATCGGCAAGGCGTCGGTCACCCTGAGCGACATCTACAGCGCGAAGTTGATCGTGCTGGCCGGCCAGAATCCCGGCACCAACCATCCGCGCATGCTGAGCGCCCTGGAGATCGCCAAACGCAAGGGCGCCAAGATCTTGACCATCAACCCGCTGCGCGAGGCGGGTTTGGTCAACTTCCGTAACCCACAGCTCGCCCGCGGCGTCGTCGGGCACGGCACCGACCTGTCCGACCTGCACCTGCCGGTCAAGATCAACGGCGACCTCGCCCTGTTCCAGGCGTTCGGTCATCTGCTGGTGAGCTGGGGTGCGATCGACGAGTCGTTCATCGCGCAGTACACGACAGGATTCGAGTCCTGGCGGCGCCACATCGAGAACCTCGACTGGGACTTCGTGACCGAGACCACCGGGCTCGACCGCGACCAGATCGTGGCGGCGGCCGAGATGATCGCCGGCTCGACCGGCACCGTGTACTGCTGGGCCATGGGTCTGACCCAACACCACAACTCCGTCGCGGTGATCAAGGAGGTGTGCAACCTGGCCTTCCTGCAGGGCAACATCGGCAAGCGCGGTGCGGGGTTGCTTCCGGTCCGAGGTCATTCCAACGTCCAAGGCGACCGGACGATGGGCATCTGGGAACGGCCGCCCGAACAGTTCCTCGATGCGCTGGCAGCCGAGTTCGGGTTCGAGCCACCACGCGAGCACGGCTACGACACGGTGGATGCGATCCGGGCACTGCGGGACGGCAAGGCCAAGGTGTTCATCGGATTGGGCGGCAACTTCGTGCAGGCCGCACCCGACACCGACGTGACGGCGGCGGCACTGCGCAAGGCATCCTTGACCGTGCAGGTCTCCACCAAGCTCAATCGCTCCCATCTGGTCTGCGGTCGGACCGCGCTGATCCTGCCCACGCTCGGCCGGACCGAGACAGACGCGCAGGCTAGTGGCCCGCAGGTCGTCACGGTGGAGGACTCGATGTGCAGCGTCCACGCCTCGCGAGGGCCGTTGGCGCCGGCCAGCCCGCAGCTGCGGTCCGAGGTCGCCATCGTCACCGGAATCGCGGAGGCCACCCTCGGCGGCCGTCACGGGATCGACTGGGCCGCGATGCGCGACGACTACGCCGTGATCCGCCGCCACATCTCCAAGGTCGTCCACGGCTGCGAGGACTACGAGGCCAAGATCGCCCAGCCGGGCGGGTTCGTGATGCCCCATCCGCCCCGCGACGAACGGCGCTTCGACACCGCGTCGGGCCGGGCCGAGTTCGCCACCTCGAGCATCCAGGCCCTGCAGATCCCGCCGAACCACCTCGTGCTGCAGACCCTGCGCAGCCATGATCAATACAACACGACCATCTACGGGCTGAGCGACCGCTACCGAGGAATCGACGGCGGCCGCCGGGTGGTGCTGGTGAATCCGGCCGACATCGTCCGGCTCGGCTTCGAGGAAGGTGACGTCGTGGACCTGGTCACCCACTGGCCCGGCGACCGGCACCAGCGGCGTGCCCCGTCCTTCCGCATCATCGGATACGAGACTCCGCAGGGGACGGCGGCCGCCTACTACCCCGAGACCAATCCGCTGGTTCCGCTGGACTCCACCGCGCTGGGCAGCAACACGCCCACGTCGAAGTCGGTGATCATCCAGCTGGTGCCCATGGGCTCACCGCCCGCGCTCGATGCGTCCCAGCGGCCGCTCCGCGCCGATGACGCTCACAAGAGCCATCCGCAACCGGAATACCTGGCCTAGAGGTGGTGCAGCGGGGCCGGACTCCCGGAGACACCACACAGACCGAACTCTCCTGGCTGCAGGGTGCGCGTTTCGAGATCCTCCCGACCCGCAACGTCGAAGAGCTCGTCCGGCAGCATCTTCCGCTGGACAGGGTGATCACGATCACCGCCTCGCCGGCCAAGGGACTCGAGGCAACCATGGCGCTGACGGAGCGACTCGCCACCGCCGGTTACGTGGTGGTGCCGCACCTCGCGGCCCGCATGATCCGTGACCGAGCCGAGCTGGCGGAGCTGGTCGATCGGCTGGTGGGCAGCGGCGTCACCCGCATCTTCGTGCCCGCCGGCGACGCCGACCCGGTCGGCGACTACGTCGATGCGCTCGGGCTCCTGCGCGACCTCGGGATGCTGGGCGCCCCGTTCGACCAGGTCGGCATCACGGGCTACCCGGAGTCACATCCCAGCATCCACGACGATGTGACCATTCAGGCGATGTGGGACAAGCGCGTCCATGCCACCCACATCGTGAGCAATCTGACGTTCGACCCGGCAGTTGTTCGCGCCTGGCTGGAGCGACTCCGGGCTCGCGGGGTGACGACTCCGGTGCTGTTGGGTGTGCCCGGGCCGGCCGAGCGGGCCAAGCTGTTGACGATGGCGACCAAGATCGGGGTGGGGGAGTCGACCCGCTTCCTGACCAAGAACAAGGGCCTGTTCGCCAGGCTGGCCACGCCGGGTGGTTTCACCGGTGATCGGTTCATCCGAGACTGCGCCGCCACGCAGACTCCGCCGGGTCTCGTCCAGGGCCTGCACGTGTTCACCTTCAACCAGATCGCCGAGACCGAGGCCTGGCGGTCCCGCCTGCTGAACGCCGTGCGCGGCTGACTCAGCCGTCCTCGCCCCAGTAGCCCATTCGTCGGCTCAGGTCGTCTGCGGCGCTGTCCAGTCGACGTACCACTTCGTCCACCCGCTCGGGGCCGAGCCGGTACGCCGGACCCGAAGCGCTCAAGGCCGCGATCACCGCACCGTCCTCGCCACGCACCGGGACGGCGACGGCGTTCAGCCCGGCTTCGAGCTCGCCGAAGCTGACGGCATACCGCAGATCGGCGATCTGGGTGAGCTCGCGGCGAAGAGCATCGGTGTCGGTATGGGTGTCGCCGGTGTAGCGGTCGAGGCCGCGCGCCAGCAGGTCGTCTCGACGACCCGCGTCGAGGTAGGCCAGCAGCACCTTGCCGCTGGAGGTGGCGTGCAGTGGGGTCAGCTGTCCGATCCAGTTCTGGCTGACGACCGAGGCCTGACCCCGCGACTGCACGATGTTGACGGCGAAGTGTTCACGCAGCACGGCAACATTGATCGACTCGCCCACGAGCGCGGCGAGCTTGTCGGTCAACGGTCGGGCCTGCTCGGCGAGGTCGTGCTGCACGTTCACCCGACGGGCAAGGCGCACCAAGCCGAAGCCGAGCCGGTATTTGCCACGCTCGTTCAGCTGCTCCACCATCTCCCGCGCCTCCAGGGCGCCCAGCAGCCGAAACGCCGTCGACTTGTGCACCCCGATCTCGTTGGCGAGCTCGCTCACGCCACCGGACCCCCACACCGCCAGCAGCTCCAGCACCTGCAGGGCGCGGTCGACAGACTGGAGGTTCGATCCGGTCTCGGAGTTCGTCAGGGTCATTCCGTCCTCTCCACGGGTGTCGACGGCCGCCGCCCGAACCTCAGGCGGTGGGACGGTCGCGTGCGGTGCCGATCGCACGAACCCCACACCCTCATGCGCGTTGCGTTCCCTGCACAGCATCGCACAAGGTGCAACAGTTGGAAAGGGACCATGGTCCTGAGGGCTCCGGCGCGCGGCTGCGAGTCTCAGGAACCGTGTCCCTACCAGCGTAGTTCGATCTGAGCCGGCCACCGCCCCCGGAAGCGGGCGTGCCGCCGTCTGCAGAATGGCGTTTCTCCATCCGAGACGCGATCTCCCGCAGAAGCTCTAGTTAGCTTAGCCTCACCTACATGTTGAACCAGGCCGCCGACCGCGGGGACCCAACCGCGGAGCTCCCGTCGGCCCCGGTAGCGGCCGACGCCGTCGCCGCGGTCAGGCTCGGGATCTGGATCTCGGCCACTCGCTGTTTCCTGACCTACGTCGTCGCGCCGGCGGCCGGTGCGCTCGGACTGTTCGTCGGCCCGGTCGGCCTGGTGCTGCAAGTGCTGGGCGCGATCACCGCGACATCGGGTGCGCGCACCTTGTGGTCCTTGGGCCATCGGGCCCGCTTCGTCTACGCGTTCGTCGCCGGCGCCGTCACGCTCGCCGCCGCGGCGTCCCTCGTCCGCTGTCTGATGGGAGTCCTCCGATGACCACCGATGCTCCCGAGAAGGAGGTAAGGGTCGGCGAGGCCGGCGAGGCCGGCGTGGCCGGCACGCCCGCGCCGCAGCGATCGCGGCGACTGCGGACGCGGACGCATCGCAGACCGGTCCGGCGGTTCATGATCGTCACGCATCGCTGGACCTCGCTGCTCTTGGGCCTCGTCTTGCTGCTGATCACGACCAGTGGGGCCCTCCTGCTCTATCGGCCCGAGCTGGCCCATGTCCTGAACGCGGCGGCCTATTCCCCCTCGGGCGGGCCGGCGACGGTGTCGTTCAGCCGGGCGTTCGAGACTGTGAGGGAGGCTCATCCGGACTTCGCGCCGACCGGTGTCGTCGCCGAGAGCGGCATCCTCAAGGTGCACAACGCGGACTACGAGGACTTCTGGACCGTGGACCCGAGTACCGGGGCGATCCTCGGACACGTCGAGAAGACACCGACCGCGATCGCCTGGCTGGACAATCTCCACGAGTGCTTCCTCTCCTGCGAAGGAATGCCGGGCTTCGTGTCCGCCCTGAACGCGGAGGTGCCCGGCACCGGCTGGCTCGGCTTCGACGGCAGCGCGGTCACCTACGGCTCGCTGGTCCTCGGCATCCTCGGCCTGTTGCTGCTCTATCTGTCGCTGACCGGTCTGTGGTTGTGGTTCCCGCGCCCGCGGCGGTGGCGGTCGTCGATGACCGTGCGCTGGAAGCGTGGCCGGTTCGCCCGCGACACCGATCTGCACAAGGTCGCGGGGATGGTCGCCATCCCGCTGCTGCTGGTCTGGGCGATCACCGGCGCCGGCTTCGAGCTCGAGCCGGTGCAGAAGGCCTGGTACGCCCTCACCCCCGGCAGTCCGGTGCCGGAGCGACCCGACCCGGTCTCGGTCGAGAGCAAGCAGCCCGACATCGGCATCGACGCCGCCGTCGCGGCCGCGCAGCGCGTCTCGCCGGGCGACCCGGTGGTGTCGGTCGACCTTCCCGCTGCCGACGATCCGACCGGTGTCTACTACATCTGGCTCAGCGCCGGCTTCGACCCGTACGGCCGGATGGAGTATCCCGGCGACCGGGGCGTGGTGGTCGAGCGGCACACCGCCGCGGCGACCGTCGTCTACGGCAGCTCCGGCGAGTCCACTGCCCAGGTCATCTGGGACTCCTTCAACTTCCCGGTCCACACCGGCTACATCGTCAACGGCTGGTGGCGGCTGATCTGGCTCGCATTCGCCCTGTCGCCGTTGCTGCTGGCGATCACCGGACTGTCCACCTGGCTGATCCGGCACCGGACCAGCCGGAACCGGAAGCGAGCTGCCAGCCGTCCGGCCCCGGATCCGGTACGGAGCGACTGACGACTCGGGAGGGTCTCATCGGCCGCCGCGCCAGCGCCGGCGCAGGGCATGGGCGGCGGCCTTGGGCTGGCGATCGCGGGTGAACACGCCCTTCCGGTTGCCGCCGACCCGCATGATGCCGGAGCTGGTGGTGAAGTCGGCGAAGTTCCAGACCTGTTCGCCGACCACGGCGTCGATCCGGTCGAAGACCCGGTGGTTCATGTCCAGGTACTCCACCTGGTACTCCTCGGTCCACGGTGAGTTGGCCACCACCGAGTGCAGTCCGGGATAGGTGTCGGCGCCGTACTCGGTGATGATGATCGGCTTGTTCTCGCCGGCCCAGCCCCGCAGCTCGGCCTCCCAGGCCGCCTCGGCGGCGTCGAGGTCGCCGGTCTGGACGTACCAGCCGTAATAGCGGTT
Organism: Microlunatus ginsengisoli; assembly: GCF_039537205.1. Taxonomy (NCBI): domain Bacteria; kingdom Bacillati; phylum Actinomycetota; class Actinomycetes; order Propionibacteriales; family Propionibacteriaceae; genus Microlunatus; species Microlunatus ginsengisoli. Next base: position 52,307 of record NZ_BAABAB010000052.1, read on the forward strand.
CAGCATCAACACGTCGGCGAACTGGGAGACCCGGCAGGTACCGTACGGGGCCAGCATCACGTTGACGAAGCCGACCGGCCGGGTCGGATCCGCCTCCCGCGCCACGTCGAACAGCGGCCGGAAATAGTGCTCCGCGGCCTCGGTCTCGGACTCGGGCTCGTTCGCGATGCTCCACAGCACCACGCTGGGATGGTTCTTGTCCCGGGCGATCAGCTCGCGGATGGCCTGGGCGTGCACCTGCTGGGTGACCTCGTTGGCGGTCTCCGGCGAGAAGGTGGTGTAGCCCTGGGCGCCGAAGATCCCGCCGCCGAGCCCCATGTTCAGGCCGACCGCCGCCGTCTCGTCGATCAGCACGATGCCGTGCCGGTCGGCGTAGTCGATCACGTCCTCGGAGTAGGGGTAGTGCGAGGTCCGGAACGAGTTCGCGCCGATCCAGTCCAGCAGCTCGAAGTCGTGCACCAGGTAGGCGTCGTTGTGGCCCTTGCCGATCACCGGTACGTCCTCGTGCTTGCCGAAGCCGGTGAAGTAGAAGGGCTCGTCGTTGATCAAGAACCGGATGCCGTCGACCCGGACGGTCCGCACCCCGACGCTTTGGTGATAGCTGTCCAGCAGATCCTCGCCTCGCCACAGCAAGAGCTCGAGGTCGTACAGGTAGCCGTCGCCGGGTGCCCACCGGTGCACCTGCGGCACCGTCAGTGTGCCGTCGGCGCCCTCGCCGGTCGCGACCTGGTTGCCCTCGGCGTCGTGGAGCACGACCGTGACCCGGGTGTCGGGACCGGCCTCGGCCGTCACGTCGTAGTGGATCACGCCGTCGGTCCCGTCCAGGTCGGTGACCACGGTGACGTCGCTGAGATGGGCCGGATCGGTGCTGTAGAGCCAAACGGAGCGATGCAGGCCGGCGTAGTTGAAGAAGTCGTGCCAGTAGCGCTGCCGCTTGCCGTGGTCGGTCTCCTCGACCAGCCCCGGCGGGATGGTCTGGAACGTCAGCGTGTTGTCGACCTCGACGGTGATCCGGGACTGGCGGCCCGGCGTCACGTGGTCGGTGACGTCGACCTCGAACGGGGTGTAGCCGCCCTCGTGCGAGACCACCTCCGCGTCGTTCACCCAGACGGTGGCCCGGTGCGTCGCGGACTCCAGGTGCAGCACGATCCGCCGGCCGGCCCAGCCGGCCGGCACCCAGACGGTGCGCTGATACCAGACCGGACCCACGTGGTCGCGAACGGCCGCGTCGGCCGCGACGTCGTTGTAGCTGGCCGGCACCGGCATCCCCCGGGCCGCGACGAGAGCGGCGCTCTGCCAGCCCGCCGCCCGGCCCCGGCGGTCGGGGTCGAGGACGAACTGCCACAGCCCGTTCAGGTTCTTGCGCTCACGGGTGCTGGTGTCTTGTGGCCGCAGCATGATGGGGTGGCTCCTTCGTCGGTTTCGGGCTCGATGGGCTGGCTCTATTGATGCATCGGCGGCGGGTGGCGAACGACTTGTTGCCGGAAGTTGTTAGTTTTCGGCCAAGGAGGCTGACATGGCTGACGCCGGCAGATCGGAGCCGACGATCTACGACGTCGCCCGGGCCGCCGGGGTCGCGCCGTCGACGGTCTCTCGGGCGCTCTCGAAGCCGGGCCGGGTGAGTTTCCGGACGGCGGAGCAGGTCCGCCGGGTCGCGGCCGAGCTGGGCTACCGCTCCGGGCGGATGGAGCTGCCGATGTCGACCCGCGGGACCGGGGTCGTCGCCCTGATCGTCGCGGACATCGCCAACCCGGTTTTCGTCGGCATGATCCGCGGAGCGGAGCGGGAGGCCGGCCAGCACGGCCTGACATTGGCGATCGTGGAGTCGCAAGAGTCGCAGGAGGGAGAGGAGCGGGCGATCTCGCGGCTGGAGCCTACTGTCGACGGGTTCGTGCTGGCCTCGTCGCGGCTGCCGGACCAGGCGATCCGGACCCTGGCGAAGCGCAAGTCGGTCGTCGTGCTGAACCGCGTGGTCGGCGAGGTCGCGTCGGTGGTCAGCGACAACGTCCGGGCGATCAAGAAGGCGACCGAGCACCTGGTCGGACTGGGGCACCGCTCGATCTGCTACCTCGCCGGGCCGGAGGCCTCGTACGCCAACGGGATGCGGTGGCGCGGGCTGAAGGAGGCCGGCGTCGAGCTCGATCTGCGGGTCCGCCGGATCGGACCCTTCCTGCCGACCATGCGCGGCGGCGCGGACGCGGCGGAGCACTGGCTGGGGCGGCCGACGAGCGCGGTGATCGCGTACAACGATCTGATGGCGATCGGCTTCCTGCAGGCGGCGATCGCGGGCGGTCGTAGCGTGCCGCGCGATGTCAGCGTGATCGGATTCGACAACATCGTCGACGCCGAGCTGGTCGAGCCCGGGCTGACCTCGATCGCCGCTCCGCTGGTCAGCCTCGGCTCGACCGCGGTCGCCCGCCTGGCATCGCGGCGGGCGCAGAACAGCGAGCAACGGGAACCGGTGCTGCTGCCGGCCCGGCTCGTCCTGCGCGGCTCGACCGGCCCCCGTACCGGCTGACCGTGACGCGGCAGGCGCTCCGGCGATTTTGGCAACAGGTGGCAAGTGCTCGCCCGGACCGCCCGCCCGGTCGTTGACTTCCTCCATCAGGGCCGAGCGACAGCGGCCATGAATACCTGAGGAGCATCGATGACGAACCCTGCTGCTGTGGAAGAGCTCCGGTCGATGGAGCGGTTGCCGTTGAGGACGGTGGCTGGTTATGGTGCCGGTGATTTCGCGTTCAATCTGGCGTTCAGTCTGAGTACCTCGTTCTTGTTGTATTACTACACGGATGTGGCGGGTATCTCGGCTGCTGCGGTGGGCACCATGTTCTTGGTGGTGCGGTTGTGGGATGCGTTCGCGGATTTGCTGGCGGGCCGGTTGGTGGATCGGACGATGACTCGGTGGGGCAAGTTCCGGCCGTTCATCATGTTCGGGGCGGTGCCGTTGTTGTTCATGAGTTTCCTGGTGTTCCATGTGCCGGCCAGCTTCGACGCGGGGATGAAGCTGCTCTATGCGTATGCGACGTATGCGGTGTTGGGTCTGGTCTACTCGTTGGTGAACATTCCGTATGGTTCGCTGGCGTCGGCGGTGACGCAGTCGGTGCACGAGCGGGCGAAGTTGGTCGCGGCTCGGGCTTTCGGCGCCGGTATCGGGGGTGTGGTGCTGACGTTCGTGGTGGGGCATTTCATCAGTGAGTTGCGGGGGCAGAAGGCGCTGATCAAGGGTCCGGAGGATCTGGTCGCCTACCAGGCCGCGGTGCAGGGTGTGTTCACCAAGGTCACGCTGGCGTTCATCGTGGTCGGATCGATCGCGTTCTTCTTCACCGCCTGGGCGTGTCGTGAGCGGGTGGTGCGGACCCAGCCGCGGATCAGCATCGCCGAGACGTTCGGCACGCTGCGGTCGAACAAGCCGTTGGCGTACCTGTGCGGGTCGAGTTTCTTCTATCTGATCGGTGTGTTCGCGGTCGGTGGCACGACCGCGTTCTATGCCCAGTACGTGCTCGGCAACATCGGGTTGGTGGGGATCATTACCTTGGTGAACACCGGGATCTCGCTGGTGATCACGCCGTTCATTCCGAAGATCATCGATCTGTTCGGGAAGAAGAACGTGTTCCAGTACTGCGGGCTGTTCACGATCGTGGGCGGGGTGGGTCTGTTCCTGGCTCCGGCGAACCTGTTCTGGTTGGTGCTGGTGACGCTGGCGATCAAGGGGATCGGGGCGAGCCTGATCAACACGGTGATGTTCGGTTTGGAGGCCGACACCGTGGAGTACGGCGAGTGGAAGACCGGCCGGCGGAGCGAGGGTGCGACGTACGCGTTGTTCTCCTTCACCCGCAAGGTCACCCAGTCGATCGGCGGGGCGGTCGGTGCGTGGGCGTTGGCGATCGGTGGCTACATCGCCGCCAGCGCGGCGAACCCGAGCCCGGTCCAGCCCGACAGTGCGATCATCGCGATCAAGGCCACCATCGGGCTGCTACCCGCCGCGGCCGCGCTGATCGCAATGCTGATCTTCATCCGGTACCCGCTGACCGACGCCCGGTTCAAGCAGATCCGCAACGAGACCGAGGCCCGCAAGCTCGCCCTCCTCACCGAGCATGACGAGAAGGCGGAGGACTTCATCACCCCGGACCACAAGGCCTGATGGCGGCAACGGGCGGGCCGGTTCAGGGTCCGCCCGGACGACCCGAACCGCTGCGGACGACCGCACCGGTGTCGGCGACCGCACCCTTCTGCGCGACCGCATCCGACAGCGCAGTATGCGCCTGGTCCTCGGTCAGCCGGCCCGACACGATGAGCTCCGCCAGCGCGCCCGCGTCCAGCCGGCGGCCGAGGCGATGCCGCGCCGGCAGCGCGAAGGGCGCGCTCATGTCGTCCACCACCCCCAGCGAGCGGCCGGGCCCCTCGGCCCCGATCGCCGCCACCCGGATCGCGCGCAGGGCGGCCGGATCGTCGGCGAACCGGGTCGGCGGCACCGCGGCCAGTGCCGGATGCTCGGCCGCGGCGGGCACCATCTCCGCCGCGTACGCCTCGGTGTCGATGGTGAACAGCTGCAGCCGGAAGCCGGGCGCCGACCCGACGTCGGCCAGCAGCGGGCCGATCCGGTCCACGATGCCGCGGTCGGCTGCCGGCCGGTCGACCGTTCCGGCGGAGAAGCCGGCCGGAGGATAGAGCCGTAGCGCCAGACCGTCGTCGGCGGCCATCCGCCCCGTCTCGGCCAGCAGATGGCCCTGCAGGGCAAGGGCCTCGGCCGGCAGCAGCTCCGCCGATCTGGCCAGGCCGAACAGGCGCACGGCGTCGGACGGCGCGAGCCTGGCGATGGCTACGTCGCTGCTGTGATGCTCCGATGCCTCGGCCCCGCGGTCGAGGAAGTACCGCCGACGCTGGCGCAGGGCGTCGAGGAACCCGTCGAGATCCTCCGTACCGATGCCGGTCACCTCGGCCAGCAGATCGGCGTCGGTGCGCCAACCGCGGTGGCCGGGGTCGAGGTAGCGGTCCGGGCTGAAGGTCGGCACGACCCGACCTGACAACGACGGGTCCTCGGCCAGCAGGCGGTGCGCCGAGAGGTCGTCGGCGGGATCGTCGCTGGTGGCGAACCGGGCGAGGTTGGCCGCCGCCAGCACCCGGCGCGGATAGACCGGGTCGTCGACCAGCCGGGCGGCAACCGCGTCGTAGACGGCCTCGGGATCGGTGTCGTCGCGGAACGGCGGCAGGCCGGCGAGGCGCGCCGTCTCGTCGCCCTCTGACCGCATCCATGGTTGGGCCCAGACGCCGACGAGATGCCGCCAGAGCAGGACGAAGGCCCGCCGGGAGGCGTGCTCGGCACGCCAGCCGTCGGTCACCGTGAACTCCGTCCGGATCCCTGCCGTCCGCAGCAGCGCCTGGAGGCCCTGGTCGTGGGAGATCAGCAGGCCGATCGGATCGGTGATCGGCAGATCCTCGGCGAGATAGCGTGCGGGCAGTCCGTTGTGCACCGAGATCAGCGGCCGGTCGGCGACGGCCTCGTACAGCTCGAGGGCCAGCGCCTTGCTGCGAGGATCGGCCGGCCACACCGCGGCCGGACCGGCCGAAGCGCTGGCGGACATGGCAGCAGCCTAGAGCGCCGAGCCAAGGGACAGACGCACGACCGGTCAGCCGGATGGCGCCGGGTCAGCCGGTGATCAGCGGTTCCTGCAGCTCGGTCTCCCAGGGTTCGGGCATGCCCTCGCCGTAACGCAGGTAGACCTCCCGGTTGTAGCCGGCCGATCGGTGGCCGTGCTCACCGATCCACTGCCCCAGGGTCTGGATCGTCGGCATCACGTCGTCCATCACCCCGCGGTGGAGGATCGTCGCCGCCGTGATCGCCGGCAGGCGGGTCAGGGTGAGGTGATCCACCGCGTCGGAGTCAGGCCCCTCGCTGTCCAACCGGGTGTCCTCGGGCACGGGCGCGCAGGCATGAACGGTCAGGCCGTCAGCGTCCACGGCGTCTTCGTAGTAGGCGATCGGTGCACCCGCGCACGGGATCCCGGTCGCCTCGAGACCGGCCATCAGCCGGTCGAACAACGGGCCGAGCACGGGGGTGATGTGCTGCGGCTCGAAGCCGGCGACTGGCGCACTGAGCTCGGCCACCCAGGTCGCCGGGACGGTCTTGATCGTGATCTCTGCGGTGGACATGGCGTCCTCCTTCTCGATGACTCGGAGCCTCGCCTCGACCCGGGCCAGCCGTGCGGTGTCGGCAGCGATCTGCTCGCGCAGCTCCAACCGTCGCAGCCGCAGCATGCCGCGCAGCTCCGTCGCGTCGATCGTGCCGTCGACCATCACGGCGACCTGGTCCAGGGTGAAGCCCAGATCCTTCAGGGCAACGATCCGGTTGAGCCGGGCCAGCTGGTCGGGGTCGTACCAGCGGTAGCCGGTGACCGGGTCCACCCGGGCCGGCGGCAGCAGGCCGATCGCGTCGTAGTGCCGCAGCATCCGGACCGACACGCGGCCCGTCCTGGCGAAGTCTCCGATGCTGAACATGACCTCCCCAGGTCTAGGACCTGACACGGTGTCAGGGTCAAGCGCCTCGGAGAACCGGTGTCGCGTTCGTCAGGTCTCCTGCCGCTCGGCGACGCGCAGGCACGCACCTGGACGCCGCGATGCGCAAAGGAAGCTGACTAACGCGACACTAGATCTCGGGCTCGCGCTGCCGGCCGGCGATCAGCCCGAGCTGCTCGAACTCGGCGGCGAAAGCTGCGCCGTCGGGGGCGTGCAGCCAGGGCACCGCCAACGCCGTTCCGCGGGCCGGGCTTCGGTGGCTGCCGCCGGCCAAGACGGCCTCACCGGGGCCGAGCTGGCGGATGGCGACGGCGGCCACGTGCTCGGGGTGCTCGGCCGCGAAGTCGCCGTACAGCTGCGGATCGTGCTGGCCGTCGTCGCCGATCAACAGCCAGCGGATCCGCGGGAACTCCGACGCGAGCCGGCGCAACTGGGTGCGCTTGTGCTCCTGCCCGCTGCGGAACCAGCGGTCCGCGGTCGGGCCCCAGTCGGTCAACAGCAAGGCGCCGGCCGGATAGAGGTTGCGGGACAAGAACCGGGTCAGGGTCGGGGCGACGTTCCATGCTCCGGTGGACAGATAGATGAAGGGCGCGTCGGGATGCTCCTCGTTGATCCGCTCGTAGAGCACCGGCATTCCCGGCGTCGTCGCCCGGGCGTGCTCGTTCACCACGAACGTGTGCCACGCGGCCAGCATCGGGCGGGGCAGCGAGGTGACCATCACGGTGTCGTCGATGTCGGACACGACGCCGAACGTCGTGTCGTCGGCGATCACGTACACCTTCGCCGGGATGGGTTCGGATCCTTCGGTCTGCAGGGTCAACGCGTGCCAGCCGGGATCGAGCTCGACCGGCAGCCGGATGTCGACGATGCCGTTGCGATCGGCGGTGAGCTCCAGTTCGCGATCGCCGATGCGCAGCACGACCACGCCGTTCTCGACCGGGACGGCGGTGAAGCTGCGCCAGCCGCGGGCACCGGTCTCGAACTGGTGCGGCCAGCCGAAAGGTTCCCGGGTGAGCAGCACCCGGCCGAGGACGCGGATCCACGAGGTGGTGCCGTAGCCGGTGTAGGAGATCACCGTCGCCCGCGCGCCGCGGGCGCGGGCCCGGCGTGCTCGCCAGCGGGAGATCGCGTAGTCGACCCGGGCGGCTCGGTGCACAGAGAGCTGGTCGCTCTCCTCCGTCGGCGTGACCACGTGTTCCTCGCTCCGCGTCGACTCCGGGCTGGGACCCGCTTCGTTGCGTCCTACTCGGCGCCGCTTCGGCGCAGGACCTCACTCAGTCGCTCGGCGGCGGCGACCACCGCCGGCGCGTGCAGCCTACCGGGCTGCCGAGACAGCCGCTCGATCGGCCCGGACACGCTGACCGCGGCGATCACCTTGCCGGACGGCGAACGGACAGGTGCCGACACGGAGGCGACGCCGGGCTCGCGCTCGCCGACCGAGTGGGCCCAGCCACGACGGCGGACGGCCGCCAGAGCCACCGCGGAGTAGCGGCTGCCGCGCAGGCCTCGCTGCATCCGCTCCGGCTCCTCCCAGGCCAGCAGGACCTGCGCGGCCGAGCCCGCGCTCATGGTGAGCTGGGTGCCGACCGGAACCGAGTCACGCAGGCCCGACATCCGCTCGGCCGTCGCGACGCAGATCCGGAAGTCGCCCTGCCGGCGGAACATCTGGGCGGACTCGCCGGTGATGTCGCGGAGCCGGGCCAGCACCGGGCCCGCCGTGGCGAGCAGCCGGTCCTCGCCGGCAGCGGAGGCGAGCTCGCCCAGCCGGGGGCCGAGCACGAAGCGACCCTGCAGATCTCGACTGACCAGCCGGTGGTGCTCCAGCGCGACCGCGAGCCGGTGAGCGGTCGGCCGGGCGAGCCCGGTCGCCGCGACGAGACCGGCCAGTGTGGTGGGGCCGGTCTCCAGCGCGCCCAGGACGAGGGCGGCTTTGTCGAGGACGCCGACACCGCTAGAGTTGTCCATGCCTTGATACTGCCGTCTCGAATGCTGGAATGCAAATCAGCATGCGGACGAGCCGAAGGCGGACGACATCGACACGAGGAGGCGCTCGAAGCCATGGGCAAGACACTGAGCGAGAAGGTCTGGGACGCGCACGTCGTCCGCTCGGCCGAGGGCGAGCCCGACCTGCTCTTCATCGACCTGCATCTCGTGCACGAGGTGACCAGCCCGCAGGCGTTCGACGGCCTGCGTCAGGCCGGTCGCCCGGTGCGCCGACCCGATCTGACCATGGCGACCGAGGACCACAACACCCCGACGCTGAACATCGACCAGCCGATCGCCGACCCGGTCTCGCGCATCCAGGTCGACACGCTGCGCAAGAACGCCAAGGAGTTCGGCGTCCGGATCCACAGCCTGGGCGACCTGGACCAGGGCATCGTGCACATCATCGGTCCGCAGCTGGGGCTGACCCAGCCGGGGATGACGGTGGTCTGCGGGGACTCCCATACCGCCACCCACGGCGCGTTCGGGGCGATCGCCTTCGGCATCGGTACGTCCGAGGTCGAGCACGTGCTCGCCACCCAGACCCTGCCGCAGGCCACGCCGAAGACGATGGCAGTCACTGTCGACGGCGAACTGCCGCCGGGTGTCACCGCAAAGGACATCGTGCTCGCGCTGATCGCCAAGGTGGGCACCGGGGGCGGCCAGGGTCACATCGTGGAGTACCGCGGGTCGGCCATCGAGGCACTCTCCATGGAGGGCCGGATGACCATCTGCAACATGAGCATCGAGTGGGGCGCGAAGGCCGGCATGATCGCGCCGGACGAGACCACCTTCGCCTACGTGCAAGGCCGTCCGCACGCCCCGTCCGGACAGGACTGGGACGACGCGGTCGCGTACTGGAGCACGCTGCGAACCGATCCCGATGCGACCTTCGACGCCGAGGTGTTCCTGGACGCCTCCCAGCTCACGCCGTTCGTCACCTGGGGAACCAACCCCGGCCAGGGCGTGCCGCTCGGCGCGCGGGTGCCCGACCCGGAGGAGTTCGCCGAGGAGGCCGACCGCACCGCCGCCACCAAGGCGCTGGAGTACATGGCCCTGACGCCGGGCACGCCGATGCGCGAGATCCCCGTGGACACAGTGTTCCTCGGCTCGTGCACCAACGGCCGGATCGAGGATCTGCGGGCCGCGGCGAGCATCATCGACGGGCGCCAGATCGCCGACTCGGTGCGGATGCTGGTGGTGCCGGGCTCGGCCCGGGTGCGGCTCCAGGCCGAGTCCGAGGGGCTGGACGTGATCTTCACCGACGCCGGCGCCGAGTGGCGGGCGGCCGGTTGCTCCATGTGCTTGGGGATGAATCCCGACCAGCTGGCCCCGGGCGAGCGCGCCGCATCGACCTCCAACCGGAACTTCGAGGGTCGCCAGGGCAAGGGCGGACGGACCCACCTGGTCTCGCCGCCGGTTGCCGCGGCCACCGCGATCCTTGGCCATCTCGGTTCCCCCGCCGATCTGGCCGATTCGGCCGCCCCAGCCCGTTGAGCCCAGCCCGTTGAACCCAGCCCGTTGACCCAGCCCGCTGACGCCCGAGGAGAACAGACGATGGACAAGTTCAACAGCCACACCGGCACCGCACTTCCCTTGCGGCGCAGCAATGTCGACACCGATCAGATCATCCCGGCGGTCTATCTCAAGCGAGTGACCAAGACCGGGTTCGAGGACGGGCTGTTCGCCGCCTGGCGCTCCGATCCCGACTTCGTGCTCAACCAGCCGCAGTACGCCGGCGCCACGATCTTGATCCCGGGTCCGGACTTCGGCACCGGGTCGTCGCGCGAGCACGCGGTCTGGGCGCTGCAGAACTACGGCTTCAAGGTGGTGATCGGCTCTCGGTTCGGCGACATCTTCCGCAGCAACTCCGGCAAGGCCGGCCTGTTGATCGCCGTCGTCGACCAGAAGATCATCGAGGAGCTGTGGGACTTCGTCGAGTCCAATCCGGCCACGCCACTGACTGTTGATCTTGCGGAGCGGACCATCACCGCACCCGGCTTCGAGACCTTCTTCGAGATCGACGACTACACTCGCTGGCGGCTGATGGAGGGTCTGGACGACATCGGTCTGACCCTGCGGCACGTCGCCGACATCGACACCTTCGAGACCTCCCGCCCGTCGTTCTTGCCGAAGACCCTGCCGGCAAAGGTCGATTCGGCCTCCTGATCATCGATTTCGGCACGTTTTTCCAACGACACTTGCGGATTTGTGGGTTTGGTGATTGTCTCCGCGCCCCTTTCTCCTTAGCGTTGTGCTCGCAGACGTACCGTGCGGCTGCCCGCAAGCCCAATCAGGCTTGGCAAGCGTTCCAGAAGGGTCCGGCGTGAACAAGGCAGAATTCATCGAGGCGCTCTCGTCGCACTACGACGGCAACAAGACCGAGGCGGCGAAGGCACTGAACTCGGTGGTGCAGACGATCACCTACCAGGTCGCGGGCGGGGAGAAGGTGTCGATCACCGGGTTCGGCGTCTTCGAGAAGATCGCACGTCCGGCCCGGATGGTCCGCAACCCGAGGACCGGCGAGCGCAAGCGGGCCAAGGCCACGGCGGTGCCGCGCTTCCGGGCGGGTTCGGACCTGAAGGCGTTCACCTCCGGGGAGAAGAAGGTCCCGCGGGCGGCGAAGAAGACCGCGACCAAGGCCGCTCCGGCCAAGACCACCACGGCGGCTGCCACCAAGGCGGCACCGGCGAAGGCGGCCGCCACCAAGGCTCCGGCAAAGGCCGCCGCCAGCAAGGCCGCGCCCGCGAAGGCGGCCGCGACCAAGGCGCCGGCAGCGAAGCGCACCACGACCAAGGCCGCCGCCACCAAGGCCCCGGCGCGCAAGACCGCCACCAAGGCCGCGCCGGCGACAACCGGCGCCGCAGCGAGCAAGACGGTGGCCAAGAAGGCGCCCGCTACCAAGGCGCCCGCGACGAAGGCGACGGTGACGAAGACGTCGGCCGCCAAGTCGACCGCCGCGAAGTCGACGGCCACCAAGTCGACGGTCACCAAGGCGCCGGCGAGGACGGCGGCGGCCAAGAAGGCCCCGGCGGCCAAGAAGACGGCGACCAAGGCACCGGCCAAGACCAGCGCGGCGGCGAGGAAGGCACCGGCCAAGCGAACCGCGAAGAGCTGAGCCCTGCCCGGCCCGGCCGAGTCGGGCGAGGGTGGATCCGGCCGCGAGGGCAGCGTCGTCGACGCCGCCCTCGCGTCGCGTTCGATAGTTCAGCGGCAGGTCGAGCCGGCGATGTCGTGCTCGCGGAGCCGGCCGGTGCCGGGTTCGAAGAGCGCAGCCGTCCGCGGGCCGACGCCCACCCGCTCGGCCGCGTACAGGTCGGGAAGGGTGTCGACATCGTGCCGGGCGTCGGCCATCTCGCCCACGGCAGACGCCGTCAGCGGCACCGCGCCCGACCCCCGATGGGCCGCCGCCGAGGATCCCTGGAAGCGCGGGTCGAGGCTGACCCCGCGCGCGAACAGCATGGTGGTGCCGACACCGCTGCGGTCGGCGACGAACGAGCGCGGATGGCCGGTGGCCGCCGCCACCAGCCGACGTACGGTGTCGGGACGAAGGCACGGCAGGTCGGCGACGCAGGCCAGGACCAGTGACGCGCCGGAGTCGACGAGTTCGGCCGCACCCGCGGCCAGGGCCGCGTTCATCCCCAGCGACGGACCCTCCGAGCGCACCCGGGCGCGCGGGGCCAGTTCGCTCAACCGATCGGCGAGCGACGGCTCGTTGCTGACCACCGAGACGACATCGAGGGCCGCGGCCAGTGCTGCGATGGTGTCCGCCGCCAGCGCCCAGGCGATCTCCTGGCGCTTGGGCTGCGGGATCCCGCGCAGCCGCGACTTCGCCGATCGCAGCGGCTTCAGGGCGACCACTGCGCCGACCGGACCCGCGGCTTGCCACTCCATGATCACCCGATGCTGTCACGATCCTCTAGATTGTTGCCACCTCGTCGGCGTCGATGAGACGGCGCGGGGAAAAGGCGGTGCCGTCGCGGAAGAGAGAGGGCGAATGACCGATCCGGCCCGGACGGACCAGACCATTCTGCGCCCGCTCCGCAAGGCGAACCGGGAACCGGTCGAGCCGATGTATCGATGGGCGGTGCGGCTCGTGCACGCCCTGCTCAAGCCGCTGACCCACCGGGACTGGCGTGAGCAGGGCAAGCTGCCGCAGACCGGTGGGCTGGTAGTGGTCGCGAACCACATCTCCAACGTGGACCCGATCGCGCTGGCGCAGTATCTGGCGTTCTCCGGGCGCTGGGGCCGCTTCCTGGCGAAGGACTCGCTGTTCCGGGTGCCGGTGGTCGGCCGGATCCTGGCGGCGGCCGGTCAGATCCCCGTGCAACGCCACACCCGGTCCGCCGCGGACGCGCTGAAGGCCGCGATCGAGGCCGTCCGGGAGGGCAAGGTCGTGGTCGTCTATCCCGAGGGCACCATCACCACCGATCCCGACCTGTGGCCGATGGCCGGCAAGACGGGCGCGGCCCGGATCGCCTACGCCACCGGCGCACCGCTGATCCCGGTCGCCCAGTGGGGCGCGCAGGACATCATGTACGGCAAGCGGATCGAGTTCCCGAAGTTGCTGCCGCGCAAGACGCTCCGGCTGGCCACCGGTGACCCCATCCCGCTGGAGCGGGGTAGCAGTGAGGGACAGGTGACCTCGGCCATGCTGAACCGCACCACGGAGCGAGCCATGGCGACGCTGACCGAGATGGTCGCCGACCTCCGAGGCGAGTCGCCGCCGCGACCGTCCTCGACCGAGATGGGAGACAGCCGATGACCTCCACTTCGTCGACCGCCGCAGCGCCGCGGACGAAGGTCGCGGTGATGGGTGCGGGGTCGTGGGGGACCGCATTCTCGCTGGTGCTGGCCGACGCCGGCTGCGAGGTCGCGCTGTGGTCCCATCACGCCGACCAGGCCGAGGCCATCAACCGGGAGCGGATCAATTCCGCGTTCTTCCCCGACCTGGAGCTGCCCGACGCGATCCGGGCATACGCCGATGCGCAGCAGGCGATGGAGGGCGCGCGGTTCGTGGTGCTGGCCATCCCGTCCCAGGCGCTGCGGGAGAACCTCGCCCGCTGGGTCATCCCGGCGGAGGCGGCGGTGGTCAGCCTGGCGAAGGGCATCGAGCTGGGCACCGGACTGCGGATGAGCCAGCTGATCGCCGAGGTGACACAGATCCCGAGCGATCGGATCGCGGTGGTGTCGGGTCCGAACCTGGCCCGCGAGATCGCCGAGCGGCAGCCGGCGGCGACGGTGGTCGCGTGTGCGTCGGAGGACACCGCGACCGCACTGCAGCGGGTCTGCCACACGGCCCGCTTCCGGGCCTACACCAACACCGACGTGATCGGCGTGGAGCTGGGCGGCGCGACCAAGAACGTGATCGCGCTGGCGGTCGGGATGGCGGTGGGGTTCGGGCTGGGTGACAACTCGACGGCGTCGGTGATCACCCGCGGTCTGGCGGAGACGATCCGGCTGGGCGACGCGCTCGGCGCCCATCCCTACACCTTCTCCGGCCTGGCCGGGCTCGGCGACCTGGTGGCCACCTGCTCCTCGCCGCTGTCGCGGAACCGGACGTTCGGCGAGGGGCTCGGCCGGGGACGTACGGTCGCAGAGATCGCGGCCTCGACCCGCCAGGTGGCGGAGGGGGTCAAGTCCTGCTCGTCGATCCGCCAGCTGGCCCGCGACCACGGTGTGGAGATGCCGATCGTCGAGGCGGTCGACGCCGTGATCGCCGAGCAGCTCACGCCGCGGGACATGATCGAGGCGCTGATGTCACGCTCGGCCAAGCCCGAGCGCTACTGAACCCGAGCGCCATCGAACCCCGAGCGCTATCGAAACCCCGAGCGCTATCGAACACTGCGCGCTATCGAACACTGGGCGCTACCGAACGCGTGCGGCGGCGGTGCCCGCATTCGGGTCGAGGAGAACGTGACAAAGCTCCCTTCCCACGCTTGCGGGTCGGACGCAGACTTGGCGCATGGGGCCTCGTCGTGAGCAGTTGATCTTCGTCCGCGACTTCCTCCGGGAGCGCGCCGCCATCAGGGTCGGTGCGCACCTGCGGCGCGATCCGCTGGCCCGGCTGCACCTGGAGGAGGGACGGCGCGACCCCTACCCCCTCTACGAGGACGTACGCTCCCGCGGACCGCTGGTGCGCTCCACCATCGGCGCCTGGACCAGCGTCGACCACCACGTCTGCAACGAGATTCTGCGCAGCCGGTCGTTCGGCGCCACGGGCGAGGACGCCGATCATCTGGCCGGTTCGCCCCAGTTGTCCTTTCTGGAGATGAACCCGCCCGACCATACGAGGCTGCGCCGGTTCGCACTACCCACGTTCAGCCCGAAGTCCGTCGCGGCGTTCGCCCCGTCGATCCAGCAGGTGGTCGACGACCTACTCGACAAGACGGTCGGCGACGAGCCCTTCGATCTTGTCGGCTCGCTCGCGGCGCCGATGCCGATCGGCGTGATCACCCGGTTGCTCGGGGTCGGTGACGCGGATGCGGATGAGTTCGCCCACTACGGCGCGACCTTCGGCAGCGCGCTCGGTGGGCTGCAGTCGATCAAGCACGCCGGCGAGCTGATGCGGGCTCAGCAGGCCCTTCGGCGGATCTTCGAGAACGCCTTCGAGGCCCGGCGCCGCGATCCCGGCGACGACGTGATCAGCCGGCTCGTCTCGACCGAGGGCAGCTCGGTGCGGCCGGAGGAGATGGTGCCGCTGTGCACGCTGCTGCTGATCGCGGGCTTCGAGACGACCGTCAACCTGATCAGCAACACGATTCTCGCGCTGCTGACGCATCCCGACGCGTGGCGGCGCGTGGCCGCGGACCCGACGCTGGTCGAGGCCGCCATCGAGGAGACCCTGCGCTGGGATCCGCCGGTGCAGCGCACCGCACGGTTCGCGCTCGCCGACGCGACGATCGCCGGACACCAGGTGAAGAAGGGCGAGATCGTGGTGACCCTGCTCGCCGGCGCCAACCGCGACCCGGCGGTCTTCGCCGAGCCGGCCAGGTTCGATCTCGACCGGCCGAACAAGAGCGAGCATCTCGCCTTCTCCAGCGGGATCCACTACTGCGTCGGAGCGCCGCTGGCCCGGCTGGAGGCGATCATCGCGGTCCGCTCGCTGATCGCGCGCTACCCCGGCCTGCGGGTGGCTGGCCCGGTCGTACGACGGCAGGGATCGCTGATCCGGGGTCTGACGAATTTCCCCGTGTCCCGATCTTTTGTGGCGGTCCCAGCCGGCTGAACCTCCTGTCAGGATTGGCCCGTCCGGGAAACGGCACCGGGGCTGGGAGGGTCGGATGGAGGGACGGGTTGCGTTGATCACCGGCGCATCGTCCGGCATCGGCGCGGCCACGGCACGTCGACTGCTCGACCTCGGCTACACCGTCTACGGCACCGCACGATCGATCGAACGGCTCGATCGGCTGGTCACCGACGGCGGACGACCGCTGGCCATGGACGTGGCCGACGATGCCTCGCGCCGAGCCGGCGTGGCGGCGGTGCTCGCCGAGGCGGGCCGGATCGACGTCTTGGTGAACAACGCCGGCTACGGCTCGTACGGCGTGATCGAGGACGTACCCGTCGCGGAGGCTCGGGCGCAGTTCGACGTGAACCTGTTCGGCGCGGCCGAGCTGATCCGGCTGGTGCTGCCCCAGATGCGCGAGCGGGGCGCCGGGACGATCGTCAACATCTCCTCGATGGGCGGCCGGCTCTACACCCCCTACGGCGGCTGGTACCACGCCTCGAAATACGCGCTGGAGGCTCTCAGCGACTGCCTGCGGATGGAGGTCGGCCCGTTCGGCATCGACGTCGTGATCATCGAACCGGGCGCGATCCGGACCCAGTGGGGAGCGATCGCCGGCGAGCGACTGCGGACCGCGTCCGCCCAGGGGCCGTACGCCGGTCAGGTCGCCACGACCGCCGACAACCTCGAGGCCGGCTCGCGGCCGAATACGCTGCTCGCCTCGCCGCCGACCGTGGTGGCCGACGCGGTGGCGACGGCGCTGACCGCCCGACGGCCGCGGACCCGCTATCCGGTCGGGGTCGGAGCGAAGCCGCTCATCCTGCTTCGGACGATCCTGCCCGACCGGGTCTTCGACCAGGTCATCCGGCTGGTGATCGGCTCCCTGTTCTGAGCGGGCCCCTGTTCTGAGTGGGCCCCTGTTCTGAGTGGCGGGCGGGGTCAGTCGAGCCCGTCCAGGGCCTGGGCAAGGTCGGCCCACAGGTCCTCGACGTTCTCGATCCCCACCGACAGCCGCAGCAGGCCCTCGGGCACCGAGGGCAGCTCGCCGGCCCAGCGGCGGCGACGTTCCAGGCTCGACTCGACCCCGCCCAAACTGGTGGCGTGCACCCATAGCCGCAGCCGCTCCACGGTGGCGTCGGCCTTCGCCGCGTCGGCGAGTTCGATCGCGATCATGGCCCCGTAGCCGGCCATGGTCCGGCCGGCCAGTTCGTGCGCCGGATCGGTCGGCAGGCCCGGGTATCGGATCGCCCGGACCGCGCGGTGAGCGCTGAGCCGTTCGGCCAGCACCTGGGCGTTGGCCTGGGCCCGATCCAGCCGGACCGCGAGCGTGCGCAGTCCGCGCAGCACCAGGTACGCCTCCATCGGACCGGGCACGCCGCCGCGGTGGGAGCGGCTGGCGAGCAGCCGATCGAACCGCGGGTCCCCGGGGCGGCAGACCAGCGCGCCGAGCAGTGCGTCGGAGTGGCCGCCGATGAACTTCGTGGCCGAGTGCAACACGACGTGCGCTCCCAGCTCCAGCGGCCGTTGCAGCAGCGGGGTGGCGAACGTGTTGTCGACCACCAGGGTGACCCGATCGGTCAGCGCCGCGCCCAGCGCCGGCAGGTCCGCGACCTCCATCGTCGGGTTCGTCGGGGACTCCAGCCAGACCAGGTCGGCGTCCGCGGCCGCCGCCAGCACCGCCGCGGTGTCGGCGACGTCCACCCGACGTACGGTCACCCCGTCGGACTCGACCCGCTCGTCGACGGCCGATGCCACGCCCAGATAACAGTTGCCCGGCAGCACGATCGTGCCGCCGCGGGGGAGGAGCTCCAGCGCGGCGTAGGCGGCGGTCATGCCGGAGGAGTAGATCAGCGCCTGGCCGCCCTCCAACGCGCCGATGGCCTCCTCCAACGCGGACCAGGTCGGGTTGCCGTAGCGGCCGTAGCCGAGCGTGTGCTGCGGGTCGGGCGCACCGACGTACGTCGAGGCGAAGACCACCGGCTGGCTGAAGGGAGCATCGACGACCTTCGCCGGCCGGCCGGCGGTGACGGCGAGGGTATCGGGTCGGACGGAGTCGTGCCGACCCCCGGTGTGTTCGTGGCTCATGACGGCATTCTTCCCGTCCGCCCAGGTAGGGTCGGGACCCGATGAGTGAGGTCGAGATGTCGTCCCGGGTGCGGGTGGCCGTCGTGTTCGGCGGAATGAGCAGCGAGCACGGCGTGTCCTGCCTGACCGCTGCCGGGGTGGTGGGCGCGATCGACCGCGACCGCTACGACGTGGTCGGGCTGGGGATCACCCCGACCGGACGCTGGATCGTGCTGGAGCCCGACGCGATCGCACGGCTGACGGTGAGCGACGGCACACTGCCGGAGTTGACCGAGGACACCGCCGACGCGATGCTGCTGCGCGGCGAGGCCGGTTCGGAGCTGGCCGTCCGAGACACCGGTGCGCTGACCGCGCTGGGACCGGTGGACGTCGCGTTCGCCCTGCTGCACGGGCCGTTCGGCGAGGACGGCACGATTCAGGGCCTGTTCGAGATGATGGGCACCCGCTACGTCGGCGCCGGCGTGCTGGCCAGCGCGGTGGGCATGGACAAGGTGTTCATGAAGCTGGTGCTGGCCGCCTCCGGGCTGCCGGTCGGGCCGTTCGTGCAGATCACCCCGGGGGAGTGGCGCCGGGATCGGGCCGCCTGCATCGAGGCCGTCGACGCCATGCACTATCCGGTCTATGTGAAGCCGGCGCGCGGGGGCTCCAGCCTCGGCATCTCCCGGGTCGAGTCGAGCGCCGACCTCGTCGCCGCGGTCGAGCTCGCGCAGCGCTATGACCCCAAGGTGATCGTGGAGGAGGGCTTCGTCGACGCGCGGGAGCTGGAGTGCGGGGTGCTCGGCGGGTTCGGCGACGAGCCGCCGATCGCCAGCCAGATCGCCGAGATCCGGGTGCACAGCGCGTCGGGCTTCTATGACTTCGAGGCGAAGTATCTGCCCGAGGAGCAGGTCGACCTGGACGTGCCGGCCCAGGTCGAGCCATCGGTGGCGGACGAGGTCCGCGCGCTGGCCGTGCGGACGTACGAGGCCATCGGCTGTGAGGGCCTGGCCCGGGTGGACGTCTTCCTGACCCGCGAGCTCCGGATCGTGATCAACGAGATCAACACCATGCCCGGCTTCACCGCGCACTCGATGTTCCCCCGGATGTGGGCCGCGTCCGGCATCGACTACCCGGCCCTCGTCGACCGCCTGCTCCAGCTCGGCCTCGAGCGCCCCCTCGGCCTGCGCTGACCTCGCCCGCGCCCGGGTCGGGGCAGCCACCCGCGCCCCCTCCACCCGCCGCCCGGGTCTGCCCTCACCGTCCGGGTCTGCCCCCGCGTCCGGGTCTGCCGTCGCCGCCCGGGTCTGCCCTCACCGCCCAGTGCAGCTTCGCTCGCTTTCCACCCAGTTCGCGCGTGAAGCTCCACGCGCGAAGTGGGGGTAAACCGAGCGAAGTCGCTCCGGGCGCGCGATGTGTGATCGGGCGGCCGCGGACCGGCCGGTCTCGGGCACGGCCCCGTAGTCAGGGCCAGCTTCGCCTGAGTCCTGCTGCGAACGTCGAGGATGCCGGTCCATCCGGCCGCGAATATGAGTCACATCGACCGGTGTCAACCGAGCGGCCGACTGTGCCAGTTGGCCGAGTGGGACGCACCGAGCAGTGCGGCGTTGTGGCAACTCAACCTGCACCGACGCTGCGCGGCGCGGAGTGCAGGAGCGTTCGGTGAAACACGTCTTTCCGTTTCACCGAACGCGACGAACGACGCGTCCGAAGCGCAGCGGAGCGCGGAGCGAGGCTTGCCGAGCGAAGCAATCTATATGTGCACGACCGGGCAGGTGACGGTGCGAGTGATGCCGGGGACATTCTGGACCTTGGCCACCACGAGCTGGCCCAGCTCGTCGACACTCGAGGCCTCGGCGCGGACGATCACGTCGTACGGACCGGTGACGTCCTCGGCCAGGGTCACGCCCTGGATGGCGCCGATGGCACTGGCGACCTCGGCTGCCTTGCCGACGTTGGTCTGAACCAAGATGTACGCCTGAACGACCATTCGCTGCGGTCTCCTTCACCCAGGGGACGCCCGGTGCGCCCGTGCGCGAGACGCAGCCAGGTCCGGGCGGACCACCGCGTACGCTCGCCGTTGTGCGTCACGCTACAGGCTCGCCCGCGCGCACGTTAGCCGAGGTCGGAGAGTTCGCCCTGATCGCGGCGATCACCGACGGGTTGCCGGCGGGGGACGCGGTGATCATCGGTCCGGGCGACGACGCGGCCGCCCTCGACCTGGGATCGCCGGTGCTCACCTCGATCGACCTGCTGGTCGAAGGAGTGCACTTTCGCCGCGACTGGTCGGACGCGCAGAGCGTGGGCCGGAAGGCGGTCGCGGTCAACGTGGCCGACATCGAAGCCATGGGCGGAACGGCTCGGGCGATCGTGGTCGGCTTCTCCGCGCCCGGCGATCTGGCCGCCGACTGGGCACTCGAGTTCGCGGCGGGGCTGCGCGAGGAGGCCGCGTACGCCGGGGTCAGCCTGGTCGGAGGCGACCTCACCCGGTCGACCCGGGACATCGCGATCGCGGTGACCGTGCTCGGCTCGGCAGCGGGACCCGTGGTGCGGCGGTCCGGCGCAGGCGCCGGGAACGTCGTCGCACTGATCGGCCGGACCGGCTGGGCGGCGGCCGGGCTGACCGTGCTCGGCCGCGGCTTCCGCTCGCCGCGGGCTGCGGTTGACGCCTACCGGGTGCCGGAGGTCCCGTACGGGGCCGGAGCGGTGGCCGCTGCCGCGGGCGCGACGGCCATGATCGACGTCTCCGACGGCCTGCTGGCCGACCTGGGCCACCTCGCCGACGCCTCCGGCGTCGTGATCGACCTCCGCCGGGACGCCTTCGAGATCCCCGAGCCGCTGCAGGTGGTGAGCGCCGCGACGGGCATCGATCCGTACGCGTTGGTGCTGACCGGCGGCGAGGACCACGCGCTCGCCGCGACCTTCCCCGCCGGTGCGGTGATTCCGGCCGAGTGGCGGGTGATCGGCACCGTTCGGGAGGCCAGCGGGTCCGACGAGGCTAACCGGTCCGACGAGGCCAACCGGTCCGACGAGGCCAACGGGGACAGCGGGTCCGACGGGTCGGTCGAGTCCGACGAGTCGGTCGGGGAGAGCGGGCCGCGGGTGCTGGTGGACGGGACACCGTGGGAGGGTGCGACCGGCTGGGACCACTTCCGGCCGGGCCAGCGAGGATCGCGGTGACGGCGCCGACAACTCCTGCCGCGGGCGGCTCGGACCGCGCGGCCGGGTCCGCCCCCAGCGTGCGGGTGCTGACCATCGCAGGCTCCGACTCCGGTGGTGGGGCCGGCATCCAGGCCGACCTGAAGACGATGCTGGCCCACGGCGTGCACGGGATGAGCGTGTTGACCGCGATCACGGCCCAGAACAGCGTCGGCGTGCAAGGGATCTGGCCGCTGCCGATCGAGGCCATCGAGGAGCAGTTCCGCAGCGTGGTCGACGATATCGGCGTCGACGCGATCAAGATCGGCATGCTCGGAAGTCCCGAGGTGGTCGAGTGTGTGGCCGAGTGCATCGGAGGCGTCGACGTACCGATCGTGCTCGACCCGGTGTCGGTCAGCAAGCACGGCGATCCGCTGCTGCATGCCTCGGCCGTGGCCGCGTTGCGCGACCGGCTGATGCCGCTCGCCACGGTGATCACCCCGAACCTGCCCGAGGCGGAGCTGCTGGCCGCGGCCGGACCGGGCTCGACGGAGCCGGAGGAACTGGCCCGCGTCCTGCTGACGTACGGACCGCCCTGGGTGCTGGTCAAGGGCGGACATCGGACCGGACCGCCGACCGACGTCCTGCTCGGGGCGGACGGTTCGACGTACCGCTTCACGGGGGAGCGGATCGACACGCCGCACACTCACGGAACCGGCTGCACCCTGGCGTCGGCGCTGGCCTGCCGGCTGGCGCTGGGCGACACCGTCCCCGGGGCCGTCGGCACGGCGAAGGCGTACGTCGCCGGTGCGATCCGGGCCGGGTTCCCGCTCGGCGCCGGGATCGGCCCGACCGACCACCTCTGGCAGCTCCGGTCGCACCTCCCGGGCTGACGCCAGCAGATTCCGGCCCCGGCGGGGGATTGCGGCGGTTGCGGGCCGGGAGGGCCCTCGAAAAATCCCGCCCCGGTGGGAATCTGGGGCGCCTCTGGGCCCGGATCAGCCCGACATTCCCGCCGCGGTGGGTCTCTGGGGCGCCTCTGGGTCCGGATCAGCCCGAAACTCCCGCCGCGGCCGGAATGATGGGCCCGGTCGGCGTGAGCAGCCCGAGAACCCCGCCCCGGCGGGAAGTTCGGGTGCCTCCGGGCCGGGAGTGCCCCGAAGAGCCCGCCATGGCCGGAAAATGCATCGCGGGGGACGGCCCGCTGTCAGTCGTCGAGACCGTAGCGGTCCTCCCAGCGGTCCTCGGCCCGATCGGATGCGTTGCCCTGGAACTTCTGGTCCGCGTTCGCGCCGCCGTTGAGGTAGTCGCGGCCACGACCGCCCTCGAGGAAGTCGTTCCCGCCGCGACCGTAGAGCCGGTCATCGCCCGAGTCGCCGTCCAGCTTGTCGTTGTTGCTGCCGCCGTCCAGCCGGTCCTTGCCGGACCCGCCCTCCAGCTCGTCCTTGCCCGAGCCGCCGTACAGCGTGTCGTTGCCGGAGTCGCCGTCGAGTTCGTCGTGCCCGGAGCCGCCGTCGATCCAGTCGTTGCCGGCACCGCCCTCGACCTCGTCGTTGCCGCCGCCGGCGCAGATGACGTCGTTCCCGCCGCGGCCGTCGATCTCGTCGTGGCCGCCCTTGGCCACGATCACGTCGCGGCCGGGCGTGCCGTTGATCTCCTCCGACCGGTCGGTGCCGACGATGGTCGCCCGCAGACCATGGCAGGTCGGCGAAGCGGCGGCGGCCGGCTGAGCGCCGAGCAGGCCGAGGACGCTGACGGTGAGCAGGCCGGCACCGAGGCCGGCGATGGTACGTCGCGGAGTGATCGACATCGTGGTGTCTCCTTCTGGCGGGTGGGGGTGTGATCAGTCGATCGCTCCGGGGTGAGCCGGCGGTGAGGCGCAGGTGAGAGAGTCCTCATCCCCGGTCGGGGCTCTACGGCGTGGAGCCGGGGTGTCTAGCGCCGTGATCACGTAACCTCACCCTCATGGCGACCCGCGCGTCTTCCCCACCGCGGTCTCGTAGCAATCCCGGCGCGTCCGGGAGCAGCCCGCGGTCGTCCGGAAGCAAGAAGTCCTCAGCCCAGCCCGCCGGCAGCAGGTCCGGCGCGAGCCGTGGCGCCCCGCAGCGGGGTGGATCCTCCGCGAAGGGTGGCCCAGCCCAGCGCAAGCCGGCCCCGGGCCGGGCCGGCCAGGGCAGCAGGTCCGGCCAAAGCAGCAGATCTGGCCAAAGCAATAGGTCTGGATCGCGCAAGCCCGCGGCGAAGGGTCGCGGCTCCGCCCGGCGCCCGCCGCGGACGCCGCTGCTGGTCCGGCTCGGGCACGGGCTGCGGGCCGGCTGGATCGGACTCGCGCACGCGCTCGGCGGCGCCACCCGCAGCGTCGGCGGGGGTGATCGCGATCTTGCCCCGGACCTGCGCCGCGACGGCGTCGGGCTGTTCCTGGTCGGTTGCGCCATCGTCATCGGCGCCACGTTCTGGTTCGGTCTGCCCGGACCGGTCGGCGCGGCGATCAAGGTCGGCGTTTCCAGCGTGATCGGCGCGCTCAGCTATGTCGCCCCGATCTTCCTGGTCGGGATGGCCTGGCGGACCATGCGCCATC
Source organism: Microlunatus ginsengisoli (assembly GCF_039537205.1). NCBI lineage: Bacteria > Bacillati > Actinomycetota > Actinomycetes > Propionibacteriales > Propionibacteriaceae > Microlunatus > Microlunatus ginsengisoli. Next base: position 75,808 of record NZ_BAABAB010000052.1, read on the forward strand.
CCGATCGCAACGGGCCCGGCGGGCGGCAGCTGGTCGGCTGGAGCGCGGTCACCATCGGCCTGCTCGGGCTGATCAACATCGCGCACGGGCTGCCGCGGACCAACGACCCGCAGGCGTTGCGCGAGGCGGGCGGGATCATCGGCTACATCGCCTCCAGCCTGCTCTCCGATCTGCTCTCGGTCTATGTCGCCGTGCCGTTGCTGGTCCTGCTGCTGATCTTCGGCATCATCGTGGTGGTGGGGATCCCGCTGTATCAGATCCCCGAGCGGCTGCGGGCCGTCCGTGATCGGATCCGGCCCGAACCGCGGGTGCTCGAGGGCGAGGTGATCGACCCCGGACAGATCGGCGTCGACGAGGCGTACGACACCCCGGTGATCACGAACCGGGCACCGGCCGAGTTGGAACCCGGTCCGGATGTCTACGACGTCGAGGTCGAACCGGAGAGGCTGGACGAGGCGCGGCCGGTCGCCGCGGGACCGGTCACAGCGGGGCTGGCGCCGGTGGCCGCGAAGGCGGCCGGCGACAAGAGTGCGGCGAGCGGTCTGGAGCCGCCGCCCCACACCCCGATCCCGCAACGGGTCGAGCAGTTGCAACTGTCCGGCGACGTGCAGTACGTGCTGCCGGATTCCGAGGTGCTCAAGCAGGGCAGCGTGCACAAGACCCGCACCACCGCGTCGGACGCGGTGGTCGGCCGGCTGACCGAGGTGCTCCGCCAGTTCGAGATCGACGCGACCGTCACCGGCTACACCCGCGGCCCGACCGTCACCCGCTACGAGGTCGAGCTCGGCCCGGCGGTGAAGGTGGAGAAGGTGACCGCGCTCAGCCGCAACATCGCGTACGCGGTCGCCAGCGCGGACGTACGCATCCTGTCACCGATCCCCGGGAAGTCCGCGATCGGCATCGAGATCCCCAACACCGACAAGGAGGTCGTCTCGCTCGGCGACGTGCTGCGCTCGACCACCGCCCGGAACGATCATCACGCGATGACGGTCGGGCTGGGCAAGGACGTCGAGGGCGGGTTCGTGGTCGCCAACCTGGCCAAGATGCCGCACCTGCTGGTCGCCGGGGCCACCGGCTCCGGCAAGTCCAGCTTCGTCAACTCGATGATCACCTCGATCCTGATGCGGTCCACCCCGGACGAGGTGCGGATGATGCTGGTCGACCCCAAGCGGGTCGAGCTGACCGCGTACGAGGGGGTGCCGCACCTGGTCACCCCCATCATCACCGTGCCGAAGAAGGCGGCCGAGGCGCTGCAGTGGGTGGTCCGCGAGATGGATCTGCGCTACGACGACCTGGCCGCGTTCGGCTTTCGCCACGTCGACGACTTCAACAAGGCGGTCCGGGCCGGCTCGGTCAAGCCGCCCGAGGGCTCGGAGCGGGTGCTCGCGCCCTATCCGTACCTGCTGGTGATCGTGGACGAGCTGGCCGACCTGATGATGGTGGCTCCGCGCGACGTCGAGGACTCGATCGTCCGGATCACGCAGCTGGCCCGGGCCGCGGGCATCCACTTGGTGCTGGCGACCCAGCGACCGAGCACCGACGTGGTGACCGGTCTGATCAAGGCCAACGTGCCGAGCCGGCTCGCGTTCGCCACCTCGTCGATGACCGACTCGCGGGTGATCCTCGACCAGCCGGGCGCGGAGAAGCTGGTCGGTCAGGGCGACGGACTGTTCCTGCCGATGGGCGCGTCCAAGCCGATCCGGATCCAGGGCGCCTGGGTGACCGAGAACGAGGTCCGCAGGGTCGTCGGTCACGTCACCGAGCAGCTCAAGCCCAGCTATCGCGAGGACGTCACCGCGCCCGCGGAGTCGGCGAGCAAGGTGGCCGAGGACATCGGCGACGATCTCGACCTGGTGCTGCAGGCCGTCGAGCTGGTGGTGACCCTGCAGCTCGGGTCGACGTCGATGCTGCAGCGCAAGCTCCGGGTCGGCTTCGCCAAGGCCGGCCGGCTGATGGACATCCTGGAGACCCGCGGTGTGGTCGGCCCGTCGGAGGGCTCGAAGCCCCGCGAGGTGCTGGTGAAGCCGGACGACCTCGACGAGGTGATGGACAACCTGCGGGCCGGCTGACCCTGAGCCGACCCCGGCCGGACCCTGGGTTCGCGCCGTCGACCTGGCGGACTCATACTCGCCTGCGTATATTCGTCTACGAATAACGGAGGTGGGACGATGGCGGCGCGGAAGGTCGGCAACCTGCTCGGTCTGGCCGTGCTGGCGGTGCTCGCCGAGCGTCCCATGCATCGCTACGAGATGGCATCGGTGATCCGCTCCCGCGGCAAGGACCGGCAGCTGGCGGTGAAGTGGGGCTCGCTGTACACCGTCGTGGACAACCTGGCCCGGCACGGCTTCATCGCCGTCGTCGGCACCGACCGCGACGGGGCACGGCCCGAGCGCACCATCTACCGGATCACCGAGGCGGGCGTCGGCGAGCTCCAGGACTGGGCCGCGCAGCTGCTGGCCGAGCCCGGTGGGGCGGCCGACCCGTTGGTCGCCGGGCTGTCGGTGCTCCCCGCGCTTTCGCCGGAGACGGCGATCGACCTGCTCGGGCGCCGCGTCGACGCGCTCGCCGAGCAGGCCGCCGACGTGCGCAGCCAACTGGTGCGAGACGCGCAGCACGTGCCACGGATGTTCCTGATCGAGGACGAGTACGCGCTCGCCCAGCTCGATGCCCAGCTCGCCTGGGTCCGCGGACTACGCGACGAGCTCGCCGCCGGCACGTTCCCGGACCTGGCCGAGTGGCGCCGGCTGCAGGCGGCAGGAATGCCCGGCCTGGACGCGCCGGGCCCGCACGACGACGAGGAGGCCCAGCCGTGACGAGTCGCTGACCGTCGGCGCCGGCTCGAGTGGCCGGCGGTGCGCCAACACCGCCGGCCGGCACCCTCGAACCGGCCGACCACATCCATGATCGAATCCGGCCGCGAGGCGGCAGCTCCACAGTACTGGTCAGGTCCGGATTCGACGTTCTCCCGGCGGTCGTCCGACCGCTCCATCCCTACGAATCCAGACGAGGAACCGACCATGCCCGACAACGACACCAACCGTCCTCTTCCGTCCACTCGACCGACCGGTCGACCCGACGCCCGTGTCCGCAGCGCCATCGTGATCGGCGGCGGCATCGCCGGCCCGGTGACCGCAGCCGCGTTGACCAGGGCCGGCATCGAGGCCGCCGTCTACGAGGCCTATCCCGAACCGAGTGGCGGCATCGGCGGCAGCCTGGCGCTGGCCCCGAACGGCGTCGCCGCGCTGGAGATCGTCGGCGCGGCCGATGCGGTCCGCGAACGCGCGCTGCCGATCACCGCCTCGTCGGTCTCGATCGCCGACCGTCCGCTCGGCGCGACCCCGTCGCTGCCGGATCTCGAACCGCTGCGGATGATCGGCCGCGGCCCGCTGCACGAGGCGTTGCGGACGGCGGCCCGGCAGGCCGGCGTCCCGCTGCACCACGGCCGCCGGCTGGTCGGGGTCGAGGAGGCACCGGACGGGGTCACCGCCCGGTTCGCCGACGGCTCGACCGCCACCGCCGACGTCCTGATCGGCGCGGACGGCGCGCGCTCGACCGTGCGAAGGCTGATCGACCCGCAGGCGCCCGCCGCCGACTACACCGGCATGCTCGGCTTCGAGGGCTTCGTCCCGCACGACGCGCTGCCCGCGAGACTCGACGTCGGTACGCCGGGGGAGATGGTGTTCGCGTTCGGTCGCCGGGCGTACTACCTGTACTGGCCGACACCGGACGGCGTCGGCTGGGGCGTGAACCTGCCCTCGGAGACCTACCTGTCCTATGCCGACGCCCGGCGGACGCCCGCCGAGGAGTGGCTCCGGATCATCCGCGAGCGCTACGCCGGCGACCGGCCGGGCGCGGCGCTGGCGGCCGGCACCGTGCCGGAGACGCTGCAGGTGGTCGGAGCGCTGCACATCATGCCGCCGGTGCCGCACTGGTCCCGGGGCCGGCTGGTGCTGGTGGGCGACGCCGTGCACGCGCCGTCGAACAGCACCGGGCAGGGCGCGTCGCTGGCGATCGAGAGCTCGATCGAGCTGGCCCGCTGCCTGCGCGACCTGCCCGATGCCGGCTCGGCGTTCGCGGCGTACGAGCGGCTGCGTCGCAACCGGGTCGAGACGATCGCCCGGCGGGGCGCCAAGCTGAACCACGCCAAGACGCCCGGACCGATCGCCCGGGCGCTGATGCGGCTGATCCTGCCGGCGATGCTGAACCGGACCAGCACCCTGGACGTGCTCGGCCGGGAGCAGCGGTTCCGGATCGACTGGGACGAGCCGGCGCGCCCCGAGGACCTGTCAGGTTCTCAGCGAGCCATAGCTCGCTGAGAACCTGACAACTCGGTGGAGGCTAGGCTGACGCCGTGATTCCCGTCCACCTGGTCAGCCTCGGTTGCGCCCGCAACGAGGTGGACTCCGAGGAGTTGGCCGCGCGGCTGGAGGACGGCGGGTTCGTCCTGGTCGACGACCCGACCGACGCGACCGCGGTGATGGTCAACACCTGCGGCTTCGTCGAGGCGGCCAAGAAGGACTCGGTGGACACGCTGCTGGCGGCGGCCGACCTGAAAGAGGACGGATCGGTTGCCGCCGTCGTCGCGGTCGGCTGCCTCGCCGAGCGCTACGGCGCCGAGCTCGCCGACGCGCTGCCCGAGGCCGATGCGGTGCTGGGTTTCGACAGCTACACCGACATCGCGTCGCGGTTGCAGGCGATCATCGCCGGCGACCGTCCCGCTGCCCACGTCCCGCGCGACCGCCGGACGCTGCTTCCGGTCACGCCAGTGGCCCGTCCGGCCGCCGCCGGACAGGTCAGCATCCCCGGCCACCACAGCTTCACCGACCTGCCGGACGGGGTGGCGCCGGCCAGCGGGCCCCGCCCGCACCGCCGCCGGTTCGGCGGCGGACCGACCGCGCCGCTGAAGATCGCGTCCGGCTGCGACCGGCGGTGCACGTTCTGCGCGATCCCGTCCTTCCGGGGCTCGTACGTGTCCCGCCCGCCGGCCGCGGTCGTTGCGGAGGCACGCTGGCTGGCCGGCCAGGGAGTCCGCGAGCTGTTCCTGGTGAGCGAGAACACGTCGTCCTACGGCAAGGATCTCGGCGACCTGCAGGCGCTGGAGAAGCTGCTGGCCGAGCTCGACCGGATCGACGGGATCGACTGGGTGCGGGTCTCCTACCTGCAACCGGCGGAGACCAGACCGAGCCTGGTGGGTGCGATCGCCGGCGGCGAGAAGGTCGTCCCGTACTTCGACCTGTCCTTCCAGCACGCCTCCCCGACCGTGCTGCGACGGATGCGCCGCTTCGGTGACGCCGACGCGTTCCTGGCGCTGATCGAGTCGATCCGGGCGCAGGCGCCGCAGGCCGGCATCCGCAGCAACGTGATCTGCGGATTCCCGGGCGAAACCGAAGACGATCTCGCGGTGCTGCACGACTTCTTGGCCGCCGCCCGGCTCGACGCCATCGGGGTCTTCGGCTACTCCGACGAGGACGGCACCGAGGCCGCGCGACTGGACCGGCAGCTGCCGACCGACGAGATCGAGGCCCGCCGATCGGCGACGGCCGATCTGGTCGACGAGCTGATGGCGCAACGCGCGGAGGAGCGGATCGGCGAGGAGGTCCGGGTGCTGGTCGAGCAGGACGGCAGCGACCAGACCGTCGGCATCGGGCGATCGGCCCACCAGGGTCCGGAGGTCGACGGCAGCACCGAGCTCCTCGGCGGTCCCTTCCCGGTCGGCAGGCTGGTGGAGGCGCTGGTGGTCGACTCGGTCGGTGCCGACCTGATGGCCGAGCCGATCACGGTCGACTCGATCACGGTCGACCCGGCGCGCGTCCGGACGGCTGGTGGCGACGTGACCCGGGACGGTGCGACCCGATGACCGCCCAGCAACCGGCGCCACCGGAGACCACGCCGTGGAACGTGCCGAACGCGCTGACCACGTTCCGGCTGATCCTGGTCCCCGTCTTCGCCTGGATGCTCCTGGTCCACCCGACCGGCACCGGCTGGCAGCTGGCCACCGCGCTGGTCTTCACCGTGGCGATCCTGACCGATCTGATCGACGGCCACCTCGCCCGCAAGTACGACATCGTCACCAAGTTCGGCAAGCTCGCCGACCCCATCGCCGACAAGGCGCTCACCGGGATGGCGTTCATCGGCCTGTCCATCAACGGCGAGCTGTGGTGGTGGGTGACCATCCTCATCCTCGTCCGCGAGTGGGGGATCACGCTGCTCCGCTTCTTGATGCTGAAGTACGGCGTGATGGCGGCCAACCGCGGCGGCAAGCTGAAGACGGTCACCCAGGCGGTGGCGGTGATCCTCTACCTGTTGCCGCTGCCGGGCTGGGCGGAGCCGGTCGCCTGGGTGGTGATGGGCATCGCCTTCCTGCTCACCATGGTCACCGGGTTGGACTACTGCTGGCAGGCCTGGAAGCTGCGCCGCGACGCGCTGCGTGCCGGCGCCGGCTGACGTGGTCGACGAGGAGTCGCTGGCCCGGGCGGTGATCTCGGCGCTCGCCGGCGACGGGTCGACGCTCGCCACCGCCGAGTCGCTGACCGGTGGCTGGATCGGCACGACCTTGACCGGCGTGCCGGGCGCGTCGGCGGTCTATCGGGGCGGGCTGATCACGTATGCGACCGAGCTGAAGGCAACCCTGGCCGGCGTCTCCGCGGCGACTCTGCGGCGCGACGGCCCGGTCGCTGCCAGCACGGCCGGCGAGCTGGCGCTCGGCGCGGCCCGCCGGTGCGAGGCGGACTGGGGGCTGGCGGTCACCGGTGTCGCCGGTCCGGAGTCGCAGGACGGGCACCCCGTCGGGCAGGTGTTCGTCGGCATCGCGCGGCGGGCCGGCGGGCCCGGCGGGGCCGGCGCGGCTTCGCAGACCGAGGACGTACGCGTGCAGGAGCTGGCGCTCGCGGGGTCACGGGCGGAGATCCGGCAGGCGACCGTCGTCGCCGCCCTGTCATTGCTGTTGGACGCGATCGAAGCCCGGAGGTCGGCGCGCTGAACCCGGCCCGTTCCTCCGGGAATGCTCGTCCGCCGGTCCGGCGTTGTACCTTTTCGTGACGACTTCCCAGGAATCGACGTCGACGCAACGAATTCGGATCGACCCGGTGACGACTCGTTCCACGTCGCGGCGGTCGCTGTCGACCGGTGGTGCAGGTGAGTACAGTTTGGTCATGGAACAGGACGCTCCGATGAAGCCGATGCTGATGCGCGAGCTCGTCGGTGAAGCGCTGCGCCAGGAACGGGTCACCCAGGGGCGCACGCTGCGCGAGGTGTCCAAGGCGGCGCGGGTGAGCCTGGGCTACCTGTCCGAGGTCGAGCGGGGCCAGAAGGAAGCCTCCAGCGAGTTGCTGGCGGCGATCTGTCGCGCACTCGATCTGCCGCTGTCGGTCGTGCTGACGATCGTGGCCGAGAAGCTGGCGTTGGCCGAACGGCTTGCGTCGGTGCCGACGATCCGGCCGATCGCGAGGGCCGCCGCCTAGGGCTTGCTGCGCGGGTGCCGGCCACGGACCGAATCGGTGCCGGCACCCCTGTCAGGACAGGGTCGCCGGCGGGCGTAGCCGCAGGCCCTGCGGTGTCATCTTGAAACCGGCGCCCTGCAGCGCATGGCTCACCGGGGCGGAGTCGAAGACGTGCTCGCCGTCGGCCCGTTCGACGGTCAACTTGCCGAGCAGCCCGCGGGTGACGGCCTGGGCCAGCGACTCGGCCGCCGGGCCGAGCACGGCTGCGTCGTCGGTGAAGGACAGCAGGGTCCGGCCGCCACGCTCGACGTAGAAGGTCAGCGCCCCGTCCACCAGCACGACCAGCGCCCCGGCCTTCCGGCCCGGACGATGACCCTCCCGATCTGGCCACGGCAGCGCCGCTCCGTACGGGTTTGCCGGCTCGGTTGCCGCCAGCACGAGCGGAACCGGCTCGGCGGCGGGCTGGATCGCCCGGCGTAACCGGTCGACCGCGCCGGGGAGGGCGAACTGGGCGGCGCCGAGACCCTCGACGAAATAGCCGCGACGGCACTGGCCGCCCTCCTCCAGCCGGCTCAGCGCCCGATAGGCCGGTCCGAAGCCTCCGCTCGGGTTCTCGGTGAGCACGCTGCCCCGGGTGACCAGGCCGTAGCGGTCCAGCTGGGCGAACACGTCCGCAGCCAGTCGCTCGGCCTCGCTGACCGGGTTGCGCTCCACCAAGGACCATCGCCCGACCGTCGTCGGTGAGCTGATCCGCGGCGCCCGAGCGGCTCGCAGGGCCGGCCGGGACCGGTGCGAGCGGGACGCCGCTCGCGGCGGCCGGCGCAGCGTGCCACCCGTGGTGAACTGTCGCACCGGCGCGAAGGTGTCCGAGCTGACCAGCCCGCACCAGACCAGGTCCCATAGGGCGGTGACATATTCCGAGCGGTCGGCGGCGGCCAAACCGGACGGCAGCAGACCGTCGAAGAAGTGCGCGCCGCCACCGCCGAGCGCGGCCAGCAACTCGTTGCCCCGGTAGCTGGCCGGCAGCGAACGGGCGGGCGGCGGCTCGATCTCGGCCGGATAGAGCCGGATCCAGCCGTCTCCGTCCGAGATCGGGCCGTCGCCGACCCAGCGCACCTCGCCGGAGCTGAGCAGCTCGTCCAGCATCGCGGGCTGGTAGTCGTTCACCCGCGCCGGCAAGACGACCGACTCGATCGAGCTGGCCGGCAGCGGATAACCCGCCAGCTGCTCGATCACCCCGAGCACGGCGTCGGCGCCGCGATTCTTGCCGCCGATGCCCTGCCAGGCGGGGAGGAACCGGGCGTAGGCCAGCTGCTCGACCGGTTCGACCTCCTTCCGCAACGCCGCCAGGGTCCGCCGCTTGATCAGCGCAAGGATCTTGCTGTGGCAGTACTGCCGGTGGCCCAGCTCGGCGCCCGGCACCGCGTCGATGCCCGGCACCGTGTCGACGAACTCGCCGGCGGTCAGCGTGCCGGCCGCGGTCAGCGCCTCGCAGGTCGCCTCGACCACCGAGCGGCCGAGCCCGTATCGGCGGGCGACGACCGACGGCGCGAACGGTCCGTGTGTCCGCGCCCAGCGCAGCACCAGGTCCTCGATCGGGTGCGCGGCCGGTGTGTCGAAGTCGGCGGCGACGCCGGGCGGAACCGGGATGCCGAGCCCGTCGCGAAGCCGCGGCACGTCCTCCACCACCGCGATCATGTCCACGCCGCCGATCCGGACCTCGACCAGCCGACGGGCACGCAGCAGCGTGTCGAGCGCCGGGCCGAGCGGCAGCTCGGGGCCACTGCGCAACGCGAGCTCGGTCCGGCTGAACGGTCCGGCCGTGCGGATCAGGTCGAACAGCTGCTCGGTGCTGGTCGCCTGCCGCTCGGTGCTGAGCCCCTGCAGATCGGCCTCGGTCGCCGCGATCACCGACGGGTCGAGCAACTGCTTCAGGCCGTCCTTGCCGAGCAGCTCGGCCAGCAGGGTGGCGTCGAGTGCGAGCGCTGCCGCCTTCCGTTCCGCCAGCGGCACGTCGCCCTCGTAGACGAAGGCGCCGACGTAGCCGAACAGCAGGGACTTGGCGAACGGGGACGGCTCGGTCGTCTCCACCTCGACCAGCGACACCGATCGGGCGGCGATCCGGCGCTGCAGATCGAGCAGCCCGTCGAGGTCGAAGACGTCGCTCAGGCACTCCCGCATGGTCTCCAGCACGATCGGGAACTCGGGGTAGCGGGCCGCGACGCTGAGCAGTTGGGCCGAACGCATCCGCTGCTGCCACAGCGGGGTCCGCGACCGGGGATCACGGCGCGGGAGGAGCAGTGCCCGGGCGGCGCACTCGCGGAACCGGGCGGCGAACAGGGCCGACGCACCGACCTCTTCGGTGACGATCGCCTCGAGCTCGTCGGGATCGACGACCAGCAGCTCGGCGCTCGGCGGATGCGTCTCGGTGTCGGGGATCCGGAGCACGATCCCGTCGTTGGTGGCGGTCGCCTGGACCTCCATCCCGTAGCGCTCTCGCGCGGACCGCTCGATCGCCAGCGACCAGGGCGCGAGCACCCCCGCACCCAGCGGTGAGTGCACACAGACCCGCCAGTCGCCCAGCTCGTCGCGGAACCGCTCGAAGACGATCGTCTGGTCCGTCGGCAGGGCGCCGAGCGCTGCCTGCTCACCGAGATAGCTGACCAGATTCGCGGCGGCGAACGGGTCCAAGCCGGCCTCGGCGAGCCGGTCACGGGCGCGGTCGGGCGGCAGCGCGGCAAGAGTGCGGACGAATTCGCCGAATGCGACGCCCAGCTCCACGGGTCGGGCTGGGGAGTCGCCCTTCCAGAACGGCAGCCGGCCGGGGCTGCCCGGTGCGGGGGAGACGAGAACCTGGTCGTGGGTGATCTGTTCGACCCGCCAGCTCGTCGTGCCGAGGGTGAAGACATCCCCGACCCGGGTCTCGTAGACCATCTCCTCGTCCAGCTCGCCGACCCGGCGGCCGGGGGAGTGCTTGCCCGAGGCGGTGCCCTCGCCGACCAGGAACACACCGAACAGGCCGCGGTCGGGGATCGTGCCGCCCGAGGTGACGGCGAGTCGCTGCGCGCCAGGCCGCGCGGTGATCGCGCCGGTGTCGCGCTGCCAGACCACCCGGGGCCGCAGCTCGGCAAAGTCCTCCGAGGGATAGCGGCCGCTCAGCATGTCCAGCACGGCGTCGTACGCACTCCGGGGCAGGTCCGCATACGGCGCCGCGCGGCGGCAGAGGGCGTAGAGGTCGTCGGCACTCCACTCCTCGACGGCGACCGCGGCCACGAGCTGTTGCGCCAGCACGTCCAACGGGTTGCGCAGCTCGGCGACTTCCTCGATCGCGCCCGCTCGCATCCGCTCGACCACGACCGCCGACTCGACGAGGTCGCCGCGGTGCTTGGGGAAGAACACCCCGCGGGAGGTCGCGCCCACCTGATGGCCCGCCCGGCCGACCCGCTGCAGCCCGCTGGCCACCGACGGCGGCGCCTCGACCTGGACGACCACGTCGACCGCGCCCATGTCGATGCCGAGCTCGAGCGAGGAGGTCGCGACCACGCACGGCAGCTGCCCCGACTTCAGGTCGGCCTCGATCTGGGCCCGCTGCTCCTTGCTGACCGAGCCGTGATGGGCGCGGGCGATCACGGCCGTACGCGTCCCGTCCAGGCCGGCGGACGCGCCCGACTGGGCCATGATCTCGGCCGGTGGGTCGAACTCCTCGGCCGCCTCACCGACCCGCTCGGCGTGCAACTCGTTCAGGTGCGCGGTGATCCGCTCGGCCAGCCGCCGCGAGTTGGCGAAGACGATGGTGGACCGGTGGGCCTCGATCAGGTCGAGGATCTTGTTCTCCACGTGCGGCCAGATGGACGGCCGGCTCGCCGGAGGACCGTCGTCGTCCAGGCTCGGCGTCGGCACCGACGCGGTCGCGCCCAGCTCGCTCATGTCTTCGACCGGGACGACGACCTCCAGGTCCCACGACTTCTCTGCCGGTGGTGAGATCACCCGGACCGGGTCGGGACCGCCGAGGAACCGAGCGACCCGCTCGGGCGGGCGAACGGTCGCCGACAGCCCGATCCGCTGGATCGGGGCGGGCTCGGCACCCTGCTCGGCCGCCGTCTCGGCGGTGAGCGCTGCCAGCCGTTCGAGGGACAGTGCCAGATGGGCGCCGCGCTTGGTGCCTGCGAGCGCGTGGACCTCGTCGACGATGACCGTCCGGACATAGCGCAGCGAGTCCCGTGCCGCCGAACTGAGCATCAGGAACAACGACTCGGGAGTGGTGATCAAGATGTCCGGCGGCCGGCTGGCGATTGCCCGGCGGTCGGCCGCGGAGGTATCGCCGGAGCGGACGCCGACGGTGATCGTCGGCGGCGTTTGGCCGATTCGGAGCGCAGTCTGGGTGATCCCGGCCAGCGGGGCGCGGAGGTTCCGCTCGACATCGACCGCGAGCGCCTTCAGCGGGGACACATACAGCACCCGGCAGCGCTGCTTGCTCGGCACCGGGCCCGACCGGGTCAGGTCGTCCAGCGCCCAGAGAAAAGCCGCCAGCGTCTTGCCAGAGCCGGTCGGTGCGATCACCAGGGCGTTCTCGCCGGCGGCAACCGTCTGCCAGGCGCCGCGCTGGGCCGCCGTCGGCGCGGCGAACACCTCCCGGAACCACGTGCTCGTGGCCGGGGAGAACACCTCCAGCGGGTCAGCCGATGACATGCGCTCCATCTTGCATCGCCCTACCGACAGTTCTGTCCGAGCAGTGCACCGAGGCTCGTGCCGCCCAGGCCGCACCCACGGTCGCTTCACACCCCTGACTGTCGGTGTGAGGCGAGCGGTGGAGCGACGTGGATGGCCGATGCCGGATCCGGGCTACGGTTGGCCGCGACGCGGCGACGCGATCGCGGCCGGCGTTCGACGCGAGCGAGGGGATGGATGAAGGAAACCGAGTTGTGGCAGCGGATGCGCGAGCACCTGGGCGACGGGTACTACCGGGTCTGGGCCGGTGAGCACCATCTGACCTCGCTCGGCGGCCGGACCGTGAACCAGGCCGTCGACGACGGTCTGCCGGCCAAGACCATCTGGCGCGCGGTCTGGGCCGCGCTGGAGCTACCCGACCGCGAGCGCTGAACTCCTCAGCCCGCCGGGCGCCACTGAGGGTCGCGGCCGGCGGCCCCGAGGGCCTTGTCGAAGCTGGAGGCGGCGCCGTCGACCGAGACCTCAGGCCCGTACGCTCCCATCTTGCGGCCCAGTTCCGCCGACGACGTGACCGCGCTCAACAGCTCGTCGCCGATCTGGTCCGGCACGCTGACCGCCCGGCCGGCGGCGGTGGCCACATCCCAGCCGTGCACCATCACCTCGACGAACGCCATCTCACCGATCGAGCCGGCGGGCTGCTCGCCGCCGCCGAGGTCGAGCGAGCCCTGCCAGGCGGCGTCGTCGTCCCAGGCCGCGGCGGTGGCCTCCAGCTGGTCGGCGAGCCGCTCCGGCCAGGAGCCGTCGAAGGCCTCGGTCCGGCTGCCCCACGGGTCGTCCGGATCGAGACCCTCCTTGGCGGCCAGCCGGGCCAGCGCGGCGGTGGTGCCGAGGGCATGGTTCACCAGCGTCTCGAGGTCGAAGTCGGCACAGGGGGTAGCGGTCGACGCGTCGGTGTCCGGGTCGATGACGCGGATGGCGGTCGCGATGGTGGCGGCGCCGTCGGTGATGGCCTGTCGATTGCTCATTGTGCAAAGTCAACACCGCTTCCGAGGTTGCGCCTTGGAGTTTCGCGACGCGTGTGTCGTGGGGAGCGGCTGGCCGGGCGACCCGAATCGGGTTCGGCAAACGGACGAGAAGAACCGGATCCGTCGGCGTGGCGCACTGTTTCTTCGAACACCTGTTCGGTAGGTTATCCACCGAATAGAGAGCGTCGGAACGTTATCCACAGGAAACGGACGAGGCCGAACGATTGTCGGTGCTGGTTCTTAGAGTGCCAGTGACGGAAGAAGCAAGACCCACAACCACGTGCACTCAGGCCGCCGCACCGCGGCGGTGACAGGAAGGACGGACAGGATGCCCGTAGAGGATCGCGAGAAGGCGCTCGAGTCGGCTCTCGCCCAGATCGACAAGCAGTTCGGCAAGGGCTCGGTGATGCGCCTCGGCGACGAGGTGCGGGCACCGATCGAGGTGATCCCGACCGGGTCGATCGCCCTGGACGTCGCCCTCGGCATCGGCGGCCTGCCGCGCGGCCGGGTGGTGGAGATCTACGGACCGGAGTCGAGCGGCAAGACCACGGTCGCGTTGCACGCGATCGCCAATGCGCAGGTGGCCGGCGGGATCTGTGCCTTCATCGACGCCGAGCACGCCCTCGACCCGGAGTATGCGGCGAAGCTCGGGGTCGACACCGACGCCCTGCTGGTCAGCCAGCCCGACAACGGCGAGCAGGCGCTGGAGATCGCGGACATGCTGGTCCGCTCCGGCGCGCTGACGCTGATCGTGATCGACTCGGTGGCCGCGCTGACGCCCAAGGCCGAGATCGAGGGCGAGATGGGTGACAGCCACGTCGGTCTGCAGGCGCGTCTGATGAGTCAGGCGCTGCGCAAGATGACCGGCGCTCTCAGTGGTGCCGGCACGACCGCGATCTTCATCAACCAGCTGCGCGAGAAGATCGGGGTGATGTTCGGCTCGCCGGAGACCACCACCGGCGGCCGTGCCCTGAAGTTCTATTCCTCGGTGCGCCTCGACGTCCGCCGGATCGAGACCCTCAAGGACGGCCAGGACATGGTCGGCAACCGGACCCGGGTCAAGGTCGTCAAGAACAAGGTGGCGCCTCCGTTCAAGCAGGCCGAGTTCGACATCCTGTACGGCCGGGGTATCAGTCGTGAGGGCAGCCTGATCGACCTCGGTGTCGACACCGGTCTGGTCCGCAAGGCCGGGGCCTGGTTCACCTACGAAGCCGACCAGCTCGGGCAAGGCAAGGAGAACGCCCGGAACTACCTCAAGGCCAATCCGGATCTCGCGAACGAGCTGGAGAAGCGGATCAAGGAGCGGATGGGGATCGGTCCGCAGCTCGACGTCCCGGCCGGCATCGATCCGGTGACCGGCGAGGTCGAGTTCTGAGCCGATGACGCCCGACCCGGTCCAGCAGGCTCGAGACTGGCTGCTCCGCCAGACCGGACCGTCCGGCCCGAGCGATCGCGGCGATCCCGGGGCGGGTGGCGCGGGTGCGGGGACGTCGGAAATGTCGGCGTCGGCGTCGGCCCGACCCGTGGCTCGACCTCGACCCGAACCTCGGCCTCGATCCGAGGTCGGGGAGGTGGCCGGCGGCCGGTCGAGCAGTGAGTGGTCGGACGCCCGGCAGCCGCGCGGCCGGCGTCCGGGTGACCCGGATCCCGGCGGCGAGAGATCGACCGACCGTCATTCGACCGACCATCCATCGACCGACCATCCGTCGCACGGCGAGCAACCGGGCGGCCAGCAACCGGGCGGCCAGCAACCGGGCGGCCACCTACCGAGCGGCCAGCTACCGGGCGGCCAGCTACCGGGCGGCCAGCTACCGAGCGGCCAGCTACCGAGCGGCCAGCTACCGAGCGGCGCGACGGATCCGGACGCCGACCCGGCGGCCGTGGCGCGCAGCATCGTGGTCCGCAAACTCACGGCCCAGGACCGCACCAGGCACGAACTGGCGACCGCACTGGCGGGCAAGAACGTGCCCCGGGAGGTGGCCGAGGAGGTGCTCGACCGGTTCGAGGAGATCGGGCTGGTCGACGACGAGTCCTTCGCCCGCCGGTGGGTCGAGTCGCGTCAGGTCCGGCGGCACCGGTCGCGAACGATGCTGCGACGCGAGCTCGCGGGCAAGGGCGTCGATCGCGCGGTCGTGGAAGAGGCGCTCGCGAGGGTCAGCACGGAGGACGAGTCCGCCGCCGCCCGGGCCTACGTCGAGAAGGTCGCGGGATCGATGTCCGGTCTCGACCCCGCCGTCCGGCGACGCCGGCTCGCCGACCGGCTCGCGCGGCGCGGATTCGGCGCCGAGACAATCGGCCGGATTCTGAAAGATACCGATGACCTCGGTCTTTGATGGACCACAGTTGTGCTTGACCCGGCTGCAGGGGCCACCTAGTCTGCAGACAGCGAGGTATCGCTACAACGCTTGTTTGATATGACCTGATAAGCGCGGAATGAACCGCGGCTGAGACTGCTCGAACGCAATTCTTCTCGGGAAGAAGGGGAGGACCGCCTCTCTCGTTGGCCCCGTCGCACCGTCGGCGGGATCGCCGGAGCCGAGCCTCCGGCGGATCTTGCGTTGTTGTGATCCCTCGTCCGAGGCACGCGCACGCGTGTGGACAAGGAGCGCAGCAGATATGACTGGGGCTTTCGAAGCATTGGTGCTCGGTGGCCTGGCCGTGCTGATCGCCGTCGTCGCCGTTGTCGCGGTGGTGGTGATCCGTCGCCAGCCCGGCGGGCCGGCCGGCCGGCGCGGACTGGTGGAGCTCGATCAGGATTCGCGTACGCCGACGCCGCGGACCATCGACCAGGCCGCCGTCAGCGAGCGCGAGGCGCAGCTGGCCGACGCGGAGCAGAAGCTGTTCGCTCGGCGCGAGGCCGCCGAGGCCGAGGTCGGGGAGTTGCAGACTCGGGCCGAGGACCTGATGCGCGCTGCGCAGGCGTCGCGGGCGGAGGCGGAGGCCGAGGCGGCCACCCGGCGGAACGAGCTGCGCGAGCAGCGCAACGACCTGGAGCGGCGCGAGCAGCGGCTGGCCGACCGGGAGGAGCGGCTGGACGCCGAGGCGCGCGGGCTGGACGACCGGGCTCATCAGCTGGACGACCAGAAGGCGGAGCTGAAACGGCAGCGTCGCGAGCTCGCCGAGGCCGAGGGCGAACACCTCGCCGCGCTGGAGCGGGTGGCCGGGCTCACCGCCGAACAGGCGAAGGCGGAGCTGGTGTCGGCCGTCGAGCACGAGGCCAAGCGGCAGGCCGTACTGGTCGCGCGTGACATCGAGCGGCAGGCCGCGCGGGAGGCGGAGAGCAAGGCGCAGACCATTGTCGTCGACGCCATCCAGCGGGTCGCCTCCGAGCAGACCTCGGAGTCGGTGGTTTCGGCCGTGCATCTGCCCGGCGACGAGATGAAGGGGCGGATCATCGGCCGTGAGGGCCGCAACATCCGCGCGTTCGAGCAGGTCACCGGCGTCAACGTGATGATCGACGACACCCCGGAGTCGGTGCTGCTGTCCTGCTTCGACCCGGTCCGGCGCGAGACCGCGCGGATTACCCTGACCGAGCTGGTCAAGGACGGCCGGATCCATCCGGCGCGGATCGAGGAGGTGCACGAGCGGAGCAAGTCCAAGATCCAGCAGCTGTGCCTGACCGCCGCGGAGGACGCGCTCGCGGAGGTCGGCATCTCCGACCTCAACCCGGCGCTGGTGCCGATCCTCGGCAAGCTGCGCTACCGGACGTCGTACGGCCAGAACGTGCTGAAGCACCTGATCGAGTCCGCCCACATCGCCGGACTGATGGCAGCCGAGCTGAGGCTGGACGTCGCGCAGTGCAAGCGGGCGGCGTTCCTGCACGACATCGGCAAGGCGCTCACCCACGAGGTCGAGGGCTCGCACGCGCTGATCGGCGCGGACTTGGCTCGTAAGTACGGTGAGCATCCCGACGTCGTGCACGCCATCGAGGCGCACCACAACGAGGTCGAGGTGCATTCGGTGGAGGCCGTGCTGGTGCAAGCCGCCGACGCGATCAGCGGCAGCCGGCCAGGCGCGCGGCGGGAGAGCATCGAGGCGTACGTCCAGCGGCTGGAGCGGCTCGAGCACATCGCCGGCGTCCACGACGGCGTGGACAAGGTGTTCGCGATGCAGGCCGGACGGGAGCTGCGGGTGATGGTCGTCCCCGAGCAGGTCGATGACATCGCCGCCCAGGTGATGGCGCGCGACATCGCCAAGCAGATCGAGGAGGAGCTGACCTATCCGGGCCAGATCCGGATCACCGTGGTCCGCGAGTCCAGGGCGACCGAGACGGCCCGGTGACCGGCCGGCCGGGCTCGGCGCCGGCCGGTCCGGACGCGCACTTCGACGTCGACCGGATCCGCGCCGACTTCCCCGCGCTCGCCGCCGGCTCTGCCCACTTCGACTCGCCCGGCGGCACCCAGACCCCGGCCGTGGTGGCCGCCGCGATCGCGCGGACCCTGTCGGAGCCGCTGGCGAACCGCGGACCGGACACCCCGGCGGCCCGCAACGCCGAGCGGGCGGTGTTCGACTTCCGCCGCGCCGTCGCCGATTTCGTGCGCGGAGACCCCCGTGGGGTGGTCTTCGGCCGGAGCGCGACCGAGCTGACCATGACCATGGCGCGGACGCTGGCCTCGACCTGGGCCGCCGGCGACGAGGTGATCGTCAGCCGGCTCGACCACGACGCGAACATCCGGCCGTGGCTGATCGCCGTCGAGCGGGTGGGCGCGGTCGTGCGCTGGGCCGACTTCGACCCGGCCACCGGAGCGCTGCCGACCGAGGCGGTCACCGACCTGCTGACCGAACGGACCCGGGTGGTCGCGATCACCGCGGCCAGCAACTTGATCGGCACCCGACCCGACGTCGCGGCGATCGCGGACCGCGCACACGCCGCCGGTGCGTATGTCTATGTCGACGGCGTGCACTACGCCTCGCACCTGCCGGTCGACGTGGCCGCGCTGGGCGCCGACTTCTTCGTCTGCTCGCCGTACAAGTTCTTCGGGCCGCATCACGGCGTGCTGGTCACCGACCCCGGACTGCTGGAAACGTTGCGTCCGGACAAGCTGCTGCCGTCGACCGACGCGGTCCCGGAGCGGTTCGAGCTGGGCACCCTGCCGTACGAGCTGCTGGCCGGCACCACCGCCGCGATCGACTACCTAGCCGCGATGGTGCCCGGGAGCGGAAGCCGTCGCGAACGGCTGGCCGGTTCGATCGCTGCCGCGGAGGCGCATCAGGTGGGGTCGAGCCGGGCGCTGCGTGCCGGTCTGCTGGAGCGTGGCGCCGTGTTGCACGGCGCCGATGCGCCCTGCCGGACCTCGACGCTGCTCTTCGACCTGCCCGGCTGGGCGGCGCCCGACCTCGCCGGCCGGCTCGCCGAACGCGGGGTCAGTGCTCCGGCGGGCAGCTTCTATGCCGTCGAGGCGTCTCGGCACCTCGGGCTCGGCGACGGGGGTGCGGTCCGGGTCGGGCTGGCGCCCTACACCTGTGCCGAGGACGTACGTCGGCTGCTGGCCGCGCTGGACGACCTGCCCGACCGCGGCTGAGCCGCTTCGCGGCCGACCGACGCCTACGACAGCCGCAAGCCACCGCCCGCAGCTCCCGGCTCCGTGGCGGCCGGCGCCGGCTAGCGCTGGAGCTCGCTGGGCTCCTCCACGCCCTCGTCGGCGGCGGTCTCCTCCATCACCACGAACCCGGCCTCCGGGCCGGCCTTGATGCCCCGCTTGCCCTCCCGCAGCCGCTTCTCGACCAGCCCGGCCAGCCGGGTCAGCCCCCAGTTGATGACGATGTAGATCGCGGCCAGCACGATCAGCGTCGGGATCAGGTTGCCCCGGTACGTTGCCAGGTTCTGACCCTGGCGCAGCAGCTCTAGGTAGACGATGTTGTAGCCCAGGGCCGAGTCCTTCAGGATCACCACCAGCTGGCTGATGATCGAGGGGAGCATGGCGGTGATCGCCTGCGGCAGCAAGATGCTGGTCAGGGTCTGGGTCGGGGTCAGCCCGATCGCCCAGCCGGCCTCGCGCTGACCCTTCGGCAGGGCGTGCACCCCCGAGCGGACCAGCTCGGCGATGACGCAGGAGTTGTAGAAGGTCAGGCCGACGATGGTGCCGAACAACGGCAGCAGGTCCGGGTCCACCTGCAGCACGAAGATGCCGAAGAAGTAGGCGAACAGCATCATCACCAGCACCGGCACCGAGCGGAAGAACTCCACGAACGCGCCGCACAGGATCCGGACCGGGGTGACTTCCGACAGCCGCCCCATGCCGAGCAGGATGCCGAAGATGACGGCCAGCACGACGCTGATCGCCGCCGCGACCAGCGTGCCGATCAGACCGGGGATGATGTAGGCGGTCCAGGAATCGGCCTGCAGGAACGGCAGCCACTTCTCCCCGGTCAGCTGCTCCTTGACGGCCAGCGCGCGGATCACGACGAAGACCGCGGCGGCCAGCAGAACGCCGCCGATCACCGCGATGACGAGGTTACGGACGCGGGCCCGCGGGCCGGGCGCGTCGTAGAGGACGGTCGCGTCGCTCATCGGACTCCCTCGCTTCGCTCGGCGGGACTCACCGCTGCACCACCAATCGACGCGACAGCCAGGTGAAGAGGATGCCCATCGGCAGGGTCAGGATGACGAACCCGGCGGCGATGATGAAGAAGATCCAGTACAGCTGGGAGATGTCGAACTCCAGCATCTGCCGCATCATGTAGGCGGCCTCGCCGACGCCGACCGTGGCCACCACTGTGGTGTTCTTGGTCAGCGCGATCATCGTGTTGCCGAGCGGCGCGATGGCACCGCGGAACGCCTGCGGCAGGATGATCGAGGTGATCGTCGCGCCGAACCCGAGCCCGATCGCGCGGGCGGCCTCGGCCTGGCCCTTGGGCACAGTGTTGATGCCGCTCCGGATGGCCTCGGCCACGAAGGAGGCGTGATAGACCGCAAGCGCCACCACGCCCCAGCGGAAGTTGTTGTCGATGACCGAGGTGGGCGACTTCGGATCGGTGAGATTCAGGCTGAGCACCTGGAGCAGGCCGAACGCGCAGAAGAACACGATCAGGGTCAGCGGGGTGTTGCGGATCAGCGTGACGTAGGCGACCGCCACGCCGCGCAGCACGCCGACCGGCGACACCCGCAGCACCGCGATCACCGTGCCGATGATCAGGGCGCCGATGGCGCCGGCGATTGCCAGCTTGATCGTCATCCAGAACGCGTCGAGAACGTTGTACTCACCGAGCAGCGTGGTCAGGCCGTCCATCGGCTCCCCTCTCGTCGGGGTGGTGGTCCGGGTCCGCACCGAGCGCGGACCCGGACCGGTGACTGGGTCAGTCGGGTCTGATCTCGGCGGTGATCAGGAGCAGGCTTCCGGCTTCGGCGGGTTGGTGCTGGTGTCGTACTTGAAGCCCGACGCTCCGACGGTGCTGTCCAGCGCCTTCTCCCATGATCCGTCGGAGATCATCTTCTCGATCGCGGTGTTGATCTTGGTGCAGAGCTCGGTGTCGCCCTTCTTGATCCCGACGCCGTACTTCTCCGTCGAGAACGGCTTGCCGACCACCTTCAGCTTGCCCTGGTACTGCGGCTGAGCGGCGAAGCCGGCCAGGATGACGTTGTCGGTGGTGACCGCGTCGATGCCGCCGGTGTTCAGCGCCTCGACGCACTTGGAGTAGGTGTCGTACTCCTGCAACTGAACCTGGTTGGCGAAGTTGTCCTTCACCTTCTTGGCCGAGGTGGAGCCGGTGACCGAGCAGAGCTTCTTCCCGTTCAGGCTGTCCGGCCCCGTGATGTCGGTGTTGTCGGCCTTCACCAGCAGGTCCTGGCCGGCGATGAAGTACGGCCCACCGAAGGAGACCTTCTGCTTGCGGTCGTCGGTGATCGAGTAGGTCGCGAAGATCATCTTGACCTGGCCGCTCTGGAGCAGCGTCTCGCGCTGGGCCGACGGCGACTCCTTGAACTCGACGTCGGTGTAGCCCAGGTCCTTGGCGACGTACTTCGCCACCTCGACGTCGAAGCCGGTGTAGTTGTCGCCCTCCTTCAGACCGAGACCCGGCTGGTCGTACTTGATCCCGATGACGACCTTGCCGCCCGATCCGGGGTCGCCACCCGCGCTGCTGCCGCCACCGCCGCACGCCGCCAACGGCAGCGCGAACGCGGCCGCTGCGGCCACGATCGCCAGCCTCTTGTCGATCTTCATCGTTCCTCCTCCATGTCAGATCCCGGGGGTGATCCGCGGGTGGTCAGTGTGTCAGGATCTTGCTCAGGAAGTCCTTGGCCCGGTTGCTCTGCGGGGCGGTGAAGAACGACTCGGGATCGTTCTCCTCCACGATCTGGCCGTCGGCCATGAAGACCACCCGGTTCGCCGCCTTGCGGGCGAAGCCCATCTCGTGGGTGACGACGATCATGGTCATCCCTTGCCTGGCCAGCCCGACCATCACGTCCAGCACCTCGTTGACCATCTCGGGGTCGAGGGCCGAGGTCGGCTCGTCGAACAAGATCACCTTGGGATCCATCGCGAGTGCCCGGGCGATCGCCACCCGTTGCTGCTGGCCACCGGAGAGCTGGGCCGGATACTTCTCCGCCTGGCTGTCAACGCCGACCCGCTTCAGCAGTTCCATTCCGCGCTTCTTCGCCTCGGCCGCCGACTTCTTGCGGACCTTGGTTGGTCCGAGGGTGACGTTCTCCAAGATCGTCTTGTGGGCGAAGAGGTTGAACGACTGGAACACCATGCCCACGTCGGCGCGCAGGTTCGCCAGCGCCTTGCCCTCCTCGGGCAGTCGGGTGCCGTCGATCTCGATCGTTCCGGACTGGATGGTCTCGAGCCGGTTGATCGCCCGGCAGAGCGTGGACTTGCCCGATCCGGACGGGCCGAGGACGACGACCACCTCGCCCTTGCGCACCGAGAGATTGATGTGCTGCAAGACATGTAGTTCGCCGAAGTATTTGTCCACCTCGGTCAGCACGACCAGCGGCTCACCGATGTGCTCGGGAGCCACCGACGGCCCCTGGAGCGCCTCCGGTTCGTCCCGATCATCGTCGAGCCCGGCGCCGCCGGCGCCGGGCAGATTGGTGTTCTGGTCCTCCGTTGCCGGTTCACCCATGGCCCGACCCTAGACGAAAATGCTTGTCAGGTGGGAGAACGAGGACGTTGAGATTTGGTTACGGGGTGGGCCGGGCCGCAACTTTTCCATGTCACAAGGATTCTTGCTCGATCGACGCCGGCGGTCGCTTCGCCGTGTCGCGACCACCGCCGCCGCAGAACGCCCGGCTGGACCCCGTTCAGTCGCCGTCGATGCCCCAGCGCCCGCGGAACTCGCCGCCCGGTTGCAGCACGATCAGGTCGTCGTGGGTCGGTCCCGGATTGAATGCATCCGGACCGCACGACATCGGCTCGACGGCGATCGACGCATCGCGCTTGGGTCCACCGGTGAACACCTGGGTCCAGCCGAACGGCTCCTCGCCCCACAGCTCCGCCCAGCGTTCGCCGAGCGAGAGCCGGACGCGCCAGCGCCCGTCCTCGCCACGGCCGAGGCCGGTGAACGCGGTGTCCAGCAACCGGTCACCGATCACGCCGCCGGTTTGCAGGTCGTACGGAGTTCCCGCCACATCCAGCACGGCGACGGGCAGCAGCCGGTCGTCGACGTCCAGGTACGACCTCGCCGGGACGGTCAGGTCGACCTCGTCGACGCTGCTCTCACCGACTGTCAGGTAGGGGTGGGCGCCGTAGCCGAACGGCACCGCGCGCGACCCGATGTTGGCGGCGTGGACGTCGACCACCAGCCCGCCCGGGCCGACGGTGTGGGTCAGCGTCGCCTCCAGCACACCCGGCCAGCCCGACTGCGGGAAGATCCGCAGCCGCTGGGTGACGCTGCTCTCGGTCAGCTCGACCAGCCGCCAGACGGCGTGCCGGGCCAGTCCGTGGCTGGCGTTGTGCCGAGGCGGCTCGGACAGTGCCAGCTGCTGCTCGACCCCGTCGAAGGTGTAGTGGCCGTCCCGGATCCGGTTCGGCCAGGGAATCAGCTGCTGGCCGGCGCCGCCGGACGGGGCGGAGTCGGCCGCGAAACCGCGGACGATGTCCCGGCCGCCCTTGCCGAAGGCGCGCAGGGTGGCGCCGACCTCGGTCAGCACCGCGCGGTACGGTCCGGCACTGATCTCGTACTGCTCCCCGGTGGGCAACGTGGTGGCCATATCCGCGATCGTAGTTAGGCTGGTCCGGCCATGACTGCCACCCTGCCCAGCGCCGAGCCACGCCCCGCGACGACCCGCTCCTCCTCGACCGGCGCCTCCTCGACCCGCACGTACGAGATCAAGACGTACGGCTGCCAGATGAACGTGCACGACTCCGAGCGGCTGGCGGGGCTGCTGGAGGACGCCGGCTATGCCCGGGCCGGGGAACAAACGCAGGCCGACGTGGTGGTCTTCAACACGTGCGCGGTCAGGGAGAACGCCGACGACCGGCTGTACGGCAACCTCGGCCACCTGCGGCCCACCAAGATCAAGACGCCCGGGATGCAGATCGCCGTCGGCGGCTGCCTGGCGCAGAAGGATCGAGAGACGATCGTCCGGCGGGCGCCCTGGGTGGACGTCGTCTTCGGCACCCACAACATCGGCTCGCTGCCGGTGCTGCTGGAGCGGGCCCGGATCGAGCAGGAGGCGCAGGTCGAGATCGCGGAGTCGCTGGAGCGGTTTCCCTCGACCCTGCCGACCCGGCGCGAGTCGCCGTACGCGGCCTGGGTCTCGATCAGCGTGGGCTGCAACAACACCTGCACGTTCTGCATCGTGCCGAGCCTGCGCGGCAAGGAGACCGACCGGCGGCCGGGGGAGATCCTGGCCGAGATCGAGATGCTGGTCGCCGACGGTGTGCAGGAGGTGACGCTGCTCGGCCAGAACGTGAACGCGTACGGCGTCGAGTTCGGCGACCGGTCGGCGTTCGCGAAGCTGCTCCGGTCCTGCGGCGAGATCGACGGGCTGCGCCGGGTCCGGTTCACCTCGCCGCATCCGAAGGACTTCACCGACGAGGTGATCGCGGCGATGGCCGGGACGCCGAACGTGATGCCGTCGCTGCACATGCCACTGCAGTCGGGCTCGGACCGGGTGCTCAAGGCGATGCGGCGGTCCTACCGCAGCGAGCGCTATCTCGGCATCATCGACCGGGTCCGCGCCGCGATGCCGGAGGCGGCGATCACGACCGACATCATCGTCGGCTTCCCCGGCGAGACCGAGGAGGACTTCCAGGGCACGCTCGACGTGACCAGGGCGTCCCGGTTCGCCGGCGCCTACACCTTCCAGTACTCCATCCGTCCCGGTACGCCCGCGGCGACCATGCCGGACCAGGTGCCGAAGGCGGTGGTCCAGGAGCGCTACGAGCGGCTGGTCGCGCTGGTCGAGGAGGTCTCCTGGGCGGAGAACAAGCGCCAGGTCGGCCGCAGCGTCGAGGTGATGTTCGCCGACGGCGAGGGGCGCAAGGACGCGGCGACGTCCCGGATGTCCGGGCGGGCCGCCGACAACCGGCTGGTGCACGTGAGCGTCCCCGAGGATCCGGACCTGCGGCCCAGGCCGGGCGACGTCGCCGACGTCGAGATCACGTACGCGGCACCGCACCACCTGACCGCCGACGCCGGGCTGTCGAACCTGCGCCGGACGCGTGGCGGCGATGCCTGGGCCGCCCGCCAGGCGCAGCCCGCGAGCACTGCCCGGCCCACCGTCACCCTCGGCATGCCCACCCTCGGTCTTCCGCCGGTCTCAGATCTTCGGATCCCTTCCTGCTCCTCGGATCCGCTGTAGGGGATCCGAGAACGCACAGGGGATCCGAGAACGCACGGGGGGCCTCAGGCCGCCTTGGTCAGCTTCGCCTCTTTGAGCGCCTTACGGTTGCGGGCGTCGGCGAAGATCTTGCGGGCGACGTCGGGGTCCAGCTTGCCCTCGGACAGCATCCGGATCGGGCAGCGTTTGCAGCGCGGCTTGTCGCGGCAACACTTCTTCTTGGGCTTCGCCGGCACCCGCACACCGTAGCAGAAAGTTAGGGCAGCCAAACCTAGCTGTCCGGGCCGCTTGGACGCCGCGGACGGCGATCCGCCAGGATGTCCTCCATGCCAGCGCAACGGTTCGTCGAGCAGCTCAACGTCCAGATCGGGAACGAGTTCGCCGCCCATCAGCAATACGTCGCCTGCGCGGTCTACTACGACGCGCTGACCATGCCGCAGATGGCCGGGTTCTTCTATGCCCAGGCGCTGGAGGAGCGCGGTCACGCGATGATGATGGTCCAGTATCTGGTCGATCAGGACGCCGAGGTGCTGATCCCCGGTGTGGACGCGCCGTTGACGCAGTTCGAGGACATCGTGGCGCCGGTCGCGCTCGCGCTGGAGCAGGAGAAGCGGGTCACCGGGCAGATCAACCAGCTGACCCGGATCGCCCGCGAGGAGTACGACTTCGCCTCCGATCAGTTCATGCAGTGGTTCATCAAGGAGCAGGTCGAGGAGGTCGCCACGATGAGCGACCTGCTGACCGTGGTGCGGCGGGCCAAGCACGACGTCGAGGCGATCGAGGACTACGTGCAGCGGGAGACCACCGGCGAGGCCGCCGATCCGACCGCGCCGGCGATCGCCGGGGGCGGCTGAGCCGCACCGTCCGGGGAACGACCCGGCGGCGTGCTTGCATAGGGGGTCGATCGACGACATCGGGAGGCCCGCGTGAGTGACGACTGGGGCTGGTACTTCACCAGCGCCGAGCGCCGGACCAGCATCCTGCGCGACCAGCTCGACGCGGCCAACGCGGCGGCCGCCGCGCAGAGCTCGCGGCTGAGCAGCCAGCTGCGGACCTTGCAGGGGTCGATCGAAACCCGGCTGAAAGCGCTCTCGGCCGCCTTCGACGCCTATGTGGAGCTCGGCGACATCCGGGAGCAGCTGGCCGGATTCCCCGACACCACGGTGGTCCGGCGCGATGTCGCCCTGGCGATCGATGCCCTGGCGCAGGGGCGGCGGGCCGAGCGGGTCGACGATCGCGGCGAGACCTACTGGTTGCCACATGCCGCGAACGCCGTGATCGGTCTGGTCGAGGGGCGGCCCGATGCCGCCGCGGAGCAGAACGCGCACGACCTGTCGCCGCAGGCCGAACTGTTCGTGGTGGCAGCCTGCGGAGCCCTGCATCACGGCACCGCGGTGGCCGACCGGTTGCCGCCGCTGCTGACCTGCGACGACCGGTTGAACGACGATCAGCTGGCGCTGTGGGGTGCCGCGGTGGCGGGCGAATACGGTCCGGTGCTGCCGGCGATCCGGCCGGTCTGGGCGCGCGCGATCGAGCAGGCGAACGCGGACGTCGGGGGCTGGCGGGCCTGGTGCCAGGCGCAGAGCCGGAGCCGGGACGCCGAGGCGATCGTCGGCTGGATCGCCGACCTGCTGGAGGTCGGCACCCGGTCGGTGGGGTCGCCGGCATCGCCGGCGGCACCCGAGGCCGGCCGAGCCGGTGTGAGCCCGGCCGGCACGGACACGTCTGGGCAGGCCCCGGACCCGGCGGACGTACCCCTGCGCGCCGTGGTCACCCGGCTGGTCGCCCAGGGCACGGATCAGGAGGCTCCGCTGCTGGAGCGGGCACGCGAGCTGCGCGAACGGATCGAGAATCCCGGTCGTACGCCGGCCGGCGACCGGGCCGAGGAGAACTCCGGCTCTGCGGTGATCGACGTCGTCCGGGAGGCTCTGCTGGCGACCGTGCCGGGATCACCCGAACGCATCGAGCTGCTGTCCTGGGTAGGCCGAGGGCTGCGTGCAGCGGCCGAGGCGGAGGCGGCGACCCTGGCGACGCTCGAGCCGATCTCGGAGCGGGTACACACCGCGGACGGCGAGATCGACGTCACGTCGTCCGGGCCGCAGCCCGGACAGCTCGAGCGGGTGAAGTCGCGGCTGATCGCGCGCTATCCCACCTCACCGGTTCCGAGCGGGATCGCGGCGGGCGTGACCGGGGTCTTCCTGATCCTCAGCGTCGTGCTGTTCGTGCTGGGGTCGGGCTGGGCCTTCCTCACGGCGCTGATCACCGTCGCCGCCGCCGTTGCGACCATCCGCGCCGAACGGTCCCGGCGCGGCCGGGGGCTCAGCGCCGCAACGACCTCCGCCCGGATCGACGCCGACATCGACGACGCCCGCGGGGTCGTGGCGGCCCGGATCGACGCCCGGGAGCTGACCCGGACCGAGGTCACCGCCACCCTGGAGAAGATCCGGGCGGCTGTGCCGAGCGAGCCGGCCTGACGGATCGAGCCTCCTGGCTCCGGCCGCTCCGATCAGGCCGCGGATCGGGCCCTCGGATCAGGCCCCGGCCGGCGGCTCCTCGGCCATCTTGTCCAGCTGCTCCTTGATCTGCTCGGCGCTCTGGTCGATCTGCTCGGTGTACTGCCCGCCGGTCTTCTGGTCGGCGAGGTCGGCAGCCTTGTCGATCGCCTGGTCGACCTGGTCGTTGTGGTCGCCGATCATGTCCTTGGCCTTGTCGAAGATGCCCATGGGCCGACCCTAGCGGTGTGCCGGCGGTCAGGACCCGACCTCGGCCCGGCTGCGTACCTGGGCGGCGACCCAGCTGCGGTAGTCCAGCGGCGGCCGGCCGAGCAGCCGGGTGGTCTCCTCGACGTCGCGCGGAGAGGTCTTCATCGACATCCGGCCGAGCGCTCGGAAGGAGTTCCGCCAGTCCCGGCGCCGCTTGCCCTCCGGAATCCCTCGGCACAGCGCGGCCTCCCATGCCTCGGGGTCGTTCCCGACGTAGCGCACCGGCCGGCCCAGTGCCTCGGCCCAGGCCGCGGCCGACTCCTCGCCGCTGAGGCTGGCTGGGCCGGACACGCCGTGCGTCCCGGCAGGGAAGGCCGGGTCGGTCAGCGCGTCCGCGCAGACCTCGGCGATGTCGGAGACCGCGACCCGGTTGACCCGGCGGATCGGCGTCGGGTACTCGCCGGCCTCGATGTCGGTGAGGAAGGTCAGGTCGTTGTCGTAGAAGTTCGACGGCACCACCAGCGCCGCATCGGGCAGGGTCCGCTCGACCATCCGGCCGATCTTCAGCTTCGGGACGTACGCGGGCAGTAGCAGCCGGAAGACGTGGTGCAGCAACCAGCCGCGCACGGTCCGGGTGGAGACGTGGACGCCGACGAAGACGAGCCGGACCCCGGCGGCGCGGGTGGCACGGACGACCAGGTCGGCCATGGCGGTCTCGTCGTTCTCGTGCGGGGTGACGTACAGGACGGTCCGGACGCCGCGCAGCGCGGCGGTGAGGACACCCGGATCGCGCAGGTCGCCGACGACCCACTCGATCCCGGGATCGTCGGCCGGCCGTGGCCGGCGGACCAACGCCCGGACGGCGACGTCGCGACGGCGAAGCTCGTCGAGGGTGGCGCCGGCCACGGTCCCGCCGGCGGCGAGGACGAGAACGGGGGCCGAACCGGCGGGCTGGTGAGAACTGGTCTGTGTCATGGCAGCAGGCTGCCCGCGACCCCTTGGGCGGCCCTTGGGTCGTTCTTGCGTCCGGCTGCCGGGTCACGGCCTACGCTGACCTGCCATGAGGGTGGGAGTGCTCGGGGGCACCCGGATCGAGCGCGGCGGGGAGAGCGAGGTGCTGCCCGCGCGGCGCGTGCGCAGCGTGCTCGCCGCCTTGGCGCTGGAGCCGGGAAGCACGGTGACGGCGGACCGGCTGGTCGATCTGGTCTGGGGGGACGCTCCACCGCGGGGTGCCCACGGCACGCTGCACAGCTACATCTCCGGTCTGCGCCGGGCGCTGGAGCCCGACCTCGCGCCGCGGGCGATGCCGTCGGTCCTGATCACCAGCGACGCCGGCTACCGGCTGGCGTTGGCGCGACCGGACGTGGACGCCACCGACTTCACCGACCGGGTGCGCGCGTTGCATCGGCGGGTGGCCCCGCTCGTCTCGCAGCTGTCCGGCGGGCCCGCGCCGGACTGGCCCGACCGGCCGACGGCGGAGGCCTGGCTGGAGGAGCTGGAGTCGGCGCTCGGCGGCTGGCGGGGGACGGCGTACGCCGACCTCGGCGACCACCCGGACGCCGTGGCCGCCCGGAACGGTGTGGACGAGCTGCGGCTGACCGCCGAGGAGGACCGGGCGCTGGTCATGCTGGCACTCGGCGATCACGCCGGCGTCGTCGCGGCGACCGAACAGGGCAGCGCGCGGAACCCGTTCCGCGAGCGGACCTGGGCCCTGCACGCGCTGGCGCTGACCCGGTCCGGGAGGCAGGCCGACGCCCTGGCCGCGCTGCGCCGGGTCCGCGCGGCACTGGCCGACGAGCTCGGGCTCGATCCGGGTGCGGAGCTGCGCGGGCTGGAGGCCGCGGTACTGCGGCAGGACGAGGCGATCCTCGCCGTGCTGCCACCGGGGGCCTCGCCGGCACCGGATGCACCCGACCGGATCCCGTCCGGGCCGGCGACGGCGGCCCGCTGGGACCTGGTCGGCCGGACCCGCGAGCGGACCCGGCTGACCGGGCTGGCGGACGATGCGGAGGCGGGCCGTCCGGCGTACGCGATCGTGGTCGGCGAGCCGGGCATGGGCAAGTCGCGGCTGGTCGAGCAGCTGCGGGAGGAGGCGGCGGCTCGCGGGTTCGTCGCGGTCACCGGACGGTGTTCCCAAGATGACGGGGCGCCGCCGCTGTGGCCGTGGACCGACGTCCTGGACGCCCTGGCCGGGCCGGCGGCGCAGCCGGTCGACCTGGCCGCGCTGCGGGCCGCGTTGCACCGGGACGAGGCCGACGACTATGCCGAGCAGGCGTTCGCGGCGGCCCAGCAGCTCGCCCTGACCGTACGTCGGCGAAGCGCCACCGCGCCGGTGCTGGTCGTCTTCGACGACGCCCAGTGGGCCGACTCGGCAACGATCCGGGCGGTCGGGCATCTGGTCGACACCGCCGTTCCGGGCGAGCGGCTCGCCGTGGTCGTGACCCGACGGGCGCTGCCGGCACCCGCCGGCGGGCTCGCCGACCTGGAGGTGACTCTCGCCCGGCACGGCGCCCGCCGGATCGAGCTCGGGGGCCTCGACTGCCAGGAGACGGCCGAGCTGGTGGAGTCGGTCGCCCCGGGCGTCGCCACCGGCGAGCTGATCGAGCGGTGGCGGGCGGCCTCGGCCGGCAACCCGTTCTTCCTGGTCGAGCTGGCCCGGCTGGCCGCCGAGAGCGGCGGGCGCGGCGCGCACGGCGGCTGGAGCGGCGAGGTCCCGGCCTCGGTGCAGGCGGTGATCCGGCGCCGGCTGGAGAACCTCCCGGAGCCGACCCGGGCGGCGCTGGTGGTCGCCGCCGCCCTCGGCCGGGAGTTCTCGCCGGCGGTGCTCGCGAGTGTCGTCGGGCTCGACCCGCTGACCGCCGACGAGCGGCTCGACCCGGCGCGCGACGCCGGCATCGTGCGCGACCTGGCGCACGGGGACGTCGCGTTCGAGCACGCCCTGACCCGGGACACCGTGCTGAGCACGGTGCATCCGGCGCAGCTGTCGCGTACCCACGCCCGGATCGCGTACGCCCTGACCCGTCCCGGCGTGCCGATGGTCGCCGATCAGCTCGCCTTCGAACTCGCCCGGCACTGGCTGGCCGCCGGTCCGATCCACGCCTCGCAGGCCTGGCCGGCGGCGGTGGACGCGGCCCGGCTGGCCCGGGCCGAGTTCGCGAACGAGGAGGCGGTCGACCTGTTGGCGGCGGCGGCGGAGGCGCAGCGGCTGGATCCGGCGGCGTCGCGGGACGCACGGTTCGAGGTGCTGGTGGCACTGGCCGAGGTGGCCGCGTACGCCGGCCGCTGGGAGCGGGTCGTGCCGAGCGCGGTCGAAGCCGTCAGCCTGGCCGGTGCCGCCGCCGATCCCCGCCGGGTGGCGCGGGCCGCGGCGGAGCTGACCCGGCACAGCGTCTGGCTGCCGCAGGCGTACGAGGTGGTCGACGACGACCTGATCGAGGATCTGCGCAGCGCGTTGGGAGCCCTCGACCCGGACGACTCCGCCGACCGGGTCCGGTTGGTGCTCGCCCTGGCGACGCAGCTGTACTACGCCCCGGGCCGACAGGCCGAGATCGGTGCGCTGGTGGACGAGGGAATGGCTTCGGCCCGCCGGCTGGCCGACCCGGCCCTGACCCGTTGGGCCGCACACACGGCGACGATCTCGCTGTGGCGGCCCCGGTTCGCCGAGACCCGGCAGAGCCTGGCGATGGAGGCGCTCGCGGCCGCGCGGCTCGCCGCCGACGCCGACGGGGAGGCGCTCGCCCTGACCACGGCCGCCGGAAACGCGCTCGAGGTGGGTGACCTGGCCGGCTACGAGCGCTGGTCGGCAGCGGCGGCCGCGCTGGCCGCGCGCCGGCGGCTGCGCTACCTGCAGCTGGTGCTGGGGTTCGTCGAGCTGAACCTCGCGGCGCTGCGCCGCGCGGCCGAGACCGACCGGCTGCTCGCGGAGCTGCAGTCGCTGGCCGCGCGGTCGACGACGCCGGTGGCTGCGGACGTGGTCGCCTCGGGTGCCGGCGTCACCGTCGGGCTGTGGCGGGCCGAGGCCCTGGAGCAGGCGGTCGATGGGCTCCTGGCCGCCTACGGCGACGCCGCCGAGCCGATGGTGCTCGACTCGTTGTGCATCGGCCTGGTCCGCTGCGGCCGGCTGGACGACCTGCGCTCGATGCTGGCGGGCGGCCCGCTGGCACCCGTGCCGGACTATTGGGCGACAGCGATGGATGTTGCCTACCGCGCGGAGCTGGCGGCGGCCCTCGGCGACCCGGCGGCTGCGGCCGAGGTGGCGCCGGCGCTCCGGTCGATGTCGGGCCGGATGGGCGTCTCGGGGGTCTCGGCGCTCGCCGGACCGGTCGACGGCTATCTGGCGCTGGCCGAGGCGGTCCTGGGCAACGCCGAGGCGGCGCGATCGGCGGCCGGGCGGGCCGTCGCGCAGGCGCAGGAATGGGGCATGGCGGCTTATCTGGACTGGCTGCACCGCTGGCGCGCCGCACTGCGGATCTGAACCACCGCCGGTAGCGACGCACGACGGATCACGCCGGCAGGACCACCTCGCTGTAGCGGAAGGCGAGCCGCTCGCGGCGCTCGAACCGGCCCCTGGTCAGCCGAAACAGCAGCCGGTACAGCGGGCCGCCGGCCGCCAGCGTGTGCTCCGCGACGTCCGGCGGCAGCCGATGACACACCCAGGGGATCAGGGTCGGCACCATCCGCAGCGGGTAGGCCCGCTCGACGCCCTGCTCGACGCGCGCGTACTGCTCGTCGGTCATCACCCGCTGGACCAGCGGCAGGGTCTCCCGCTCCTCGTGCGACAGGTGGACGTCCAGCGCCTCCCGCAGCGTCGCGAGCCGTACGTCGAGCGCGTTGCGGTGGGCACCGCACGGGTGCGCCAGCACGGATTCGAAGGCCTCCGTCACCGCCGCCAGGGCCGGGTCGATCTCGGCGTGCTCATCGGCCATCTCCGCGATCAGGGCGTGGTCCGCGGTGGTGCCGCGCTCGGTCACCGCCTCGGCCAGCACCGGCCAGTACAGGTCGTCCTCGACGGTGTGGTGATGGTGCAAGATCTCGGCGAACAGGCGCCAGCGGGCGTGCAGCGCCTGCCAGCTGTCCCCGGCGCCGAGCGGGGTGTTGGCCGCCGCCGAGGTCAGGTTGGCGAGGTCGCGGCGGAGCGCGAAGTGCATCAGGTACATACCGGTGTGGTCGTGCGGGCCCTCGGCGACGTACGCCTGGCCGGGCAGGTTGACCTGATAGGTCGGGCCGGTCGGGGAGGTCGGGCCGGTCGGGGCGCTCGGGGTGGTCTCGGTCACGGGTCGAGCGTGCTCGGCCCGTCTTGGGTGGGGCTTGTGCCGTGCTTGCGAGCCAGCGCCGAGACGATCGCATCCGGGTCGTAGACGCAGCCGCCCCAGGTGCCGCCGCTGGCCTCCTGCAGCGCGGCCCACAGCCGGGTGTCCGCCGGCAGCTCGGGGTGCGGGGCGAGGCCGGGCGTGGGCTCGCGGCGCGCCAACTCCACCGCCCCCTGCTCGGGGGTCAGTTCCGCGCCGGGGCGGCCGACGAAGTCCAGCGAGCCGGTCAGCGCCGCGGTGTCGATCCTGACCCGGACCAGGTCACCGGTGCGCAGCTTCCCGACCGGACCGCCCGCCAGCGCC
This sequence comes from Microlunatus ginsengisoli, assembly GCF_039537205.1. Lineage (NCBI taxonomy): Bacteria > Bacillati > Actinomycetota > Actinomycetes > Propionibacteriales > Propionibacteriaceae > Microlunatus > Microlunatus ginsengisoli. The sequence goes on from NZ_BAABAB010000052.1 coordinate 108,982, forward strand.
TCGGGCCCGACGTGACCGATGCAGGCGCCGGTGGAGACGCCGGAGAACCGGGCGTCGGTGAGCAGCGCGACCCGGCGGCCGAACGGCACGTGCTTCAGTGCGGAGGTGAGCTGGTAGGTCTCCTCCATCCCGGTGCCGGCCGGGCCGCAGCCGACCAGGGCGATCACCTCGCCGGCCTGCACGGTGCCGTCCTTGATCGCCTCGATCGCCTCGTGCTCGGCGGTGAACACCCGGGCCGGTCCGGTGAGCTCGTAGATACCGTCGGCGTCCAGCATCGAGCGGTCGATAGAGGTGGCCTTGACCACCGAGCCGTGGGGCGCGAGGTTGCCGGTCGGGAAGGCGACCGTGCCGCGCATGCCGATCTCGGCGGCTCGCTCGGGTGCGAAGATCACGTCGTCGGGGTCGAAGCCGCGTCCGGCCAGGATCTCCCGGAACCGCCGCCGGCGCTCGCTCTCCTCCCACGCGTCCAGACGTTCGTCGAGGGTGCCGCCCTCCACCACGCGAACGCCGGTGCGCAGCAGCCCGAGGCGGCGCAGGTGCAGCATCGCCTCCGGTACGCCGCCGGCCAGGAAGACCCGGACCGTCGGGTGCTGGACCGGGCCGTTCGGCAGCACCGACACGATCCGCGGCGTGCTCCGCGCGACGGCGAGCCAGTCGGCGGCGGTCGGCCGCCGCAGCCCGGCGGCGTGGGCGATCGCCGGCACGTGCAGCAGCAGATTGGTCGACCCGCCGAACGCCGCGTGCACCACCATCGCGTTGTGCACGGCGTCGTCACTGAGGACGTCGGAGGTGCGCTGGCCGCGCTCGACCGCGGCCGCCAGCGCGCGCACCGCTCGCAGCCCGCCCTCCAGCCAGACCGGCTCACCCGATGGAGCCAGCGCGGTATGTCCGACGGCCAGCCCGAGCGCCTCGCCGACCACCTGGGCCGTCGCGGCGGTGCCGAGGAACTGGCAGCCGCCGCCGTGGGACGCGCAGGCCGCGCAACCCAGCGCGGCGGCGTCCTCGAGGCTGATCAGACCGTGCGCGTAGCGCGCGCCGAGGGTCTGGACGGTGCCCGCGTCCTCGCCGCGGGCCGGCGGCAGCGTCACCCCACCCGGAATCAGCACCGACGGCACACTCGGTGAGCCGGCCAGGGCCATCATCATCGCCGGCAGGCCCTTGTCGCAGGTGGCGATCCCGACCACGCCGACCCGGTGCGGCAGCGAACGGATCAGCCGGCGCATCACGATCGCGGCGTCGTTGCGGTAGGGCAGCGAGTCGAACATCGCGGTGGTGCCCTGGGACCGGCCGTCGCAGGGGTCGGAGACGAACCCGGCGAACGGCAGGAAACCGCCGCTGGTGAGCGAGTCGGCGACGGTCGCGGCGATGGTGCCCAGCTCGTAGTGGCCGGTGTGGTAGCCGAGCGCGGCCGGGGTCCCGTCGGGGTGCCGCATGCCGCCCTGAGTCGACAGGATCAGCACGCCGGGATGGTTCGACCTGGCCGGGTCGGCCCCCATCCCGACGTTCTGGGTGAGCCCGAAGATGGTGCCGCTCGGCGCGTGCCGGAGCAGGTCGTCGGTGAGCGGCAGGCTGCCCGTGGGTCCGTCGGCCTGGCTGCGGACATCGAACAGGTCGTCCCGGGCGGGGGTGAAGGCGTCGGTCATCGGAGGAGTCCCACAACCCGATCATCCGACCCTCGCGGCCGCCGCGACACCCGCGTCCCGCTCAGCCGACCCGCGGACCTCGCATCGAGGGGCGGATTCTCGGGTTCGATCATCGAGCCCCGACCTCGACCACCGGATTCGTCAGCGATCCGATCCCGCTGATCGCGACCGTGACCACGTCGCCCGCTGCCAGGGTGAAGTCCTCCGGCGGCACGATGCCGGTCCCGGTCATCAGGAACGCGCCGGTCGGGAAGGTGTTCGCCCGGAACAGCCAGGTCGCGAGGTCGGCGACGTCGCGGTGGATCGCCGACCCGCTGATCGCCTCGTCGAACGCGGTCGCCCCGCCGCGCTCGATCACCAGCCGGATCTCCAGGTCGGCGATCGCGACCTCGCCGGCGGGCAGCAGGCAGGGGCCGACCGCGCAGCTGAGGTCGTACACCTTCGCCTGCGGGAGATAGAGCGGGTTCTCGCCCTCGATGCTGCGCGACGACATGTCGTTGCCGCAGGTGAGAGCCGCGATCGTGCCGGTGGCGTCGACCGCGAGGGTCAGTTCCGGCTCCGGCACGTCCCAGGTCGAGTCGGCCCGGATGCCGACCGTCTCGCCCGGTCCCCGAGAGCCTCCCGGCGGCGCCTTGAGGAACAGCTCGGGCCGCTCGGCGACGTACACCTTGTCGTAGACGTCCGGCACGTCGGACTCGGCGTTGCGCGCCGCCCGGCTGCGCTCGTACGTGACCCCGGACGCCCAGACCGGCTGGCTGCCGATCGGCGCCAGCACCCGGTAGCCGGGCGGGACCGGACCGACCGTCCCGTCCAGCGCCGCGCGGATCGCCGCGGCACCCGCGGCAATCAGCGGGTCGAGGTCGCCTGCGGCCAGCAGCTCCGACGGACCACCCTCGGGCGATCCGCTCGCGAGCCGGATCTCGCCGTCGACCAGGACCTTCCACACCGCCGAAGCCATGAGCTGATTCTCGCCCGCACGTGCCCCGCGCCTGTCGAAGGGCCGGAGACGCGCGCGTCGACAAGCTCAGCGCGCGTGTGCCCGGCCTTCGTGCCCTGAGCCTGTCGAAGGGCGGGAGACGTGCGCGTCGACGAGCTCAGCGCGGGTGTGCCGGCCTTTGTGCCCAGCTCAGCGCGGGTCTGCCCGGCCTTTGTGCCCTGAGCCTGTCGAAGGGCGCACTCCGGGCAGACTTGGCGCCGTGATCGTGGCGGTGGTGGGTCCGACGGCGGCGGGCAAGTCGTCGCTGGCGATCGGGCTCGCCCAGGAACTCGCCGCCGACGGCCGGCCGGCGGAGATCGTCAACGCCGACTCGATGCTGGTCTATCGCGGGATGGACATCGGCACCGCGAAACCGACCCCGGCGGAGCGGGCCCTGGTGCCGCACCACCTGATCGACGTCCTGGACGTGACCCGGACCGCGACCGTGGCCGAGTTCCAATCGATGGCCCGGGCGGCGATCGCGGACTGCCAGGAGCGCTGCGTGATCCCGATCCTGGTCGGCGGTTCCGCGCTGTACGTCCGGGCCGTGCTCGACGACTTCCGCTTCCCCGGCACCGACCCGGAGCTGCGATCCCGGTTGGAGGCCGAACTGGCCGAACTCGGGCCCGCGGCGCTGCACGCCCGGCTGGCCGAGCGCGACCCGGCGGCCGCGGCGTCGATCCTGCCCGGCAACGGCCGCCGGGTGGTCCGGGCCCTGGAGGTGATCGAGCTGACCGGTGAGCCGTTCGCGGCCTCGCTGCCGGAGCGCCGCTATCTGCTCCCCGACGTACGCCAACTCGGGCTGGACCTCGACCGGCCGGGCCTGGACGCACGGATCGAGCAGCGGGTGGACGCCATGTGGGCTGACGGCTTCGTGGCCGAGGTCGAGCACCTGGTCAGCCTCGGCTTGCGGGACGGGCTGACCGCGTCGCGCGCACTGGGCTATGCCCAGATCCTCCGCTTCCTGGACGGCGAGCTGACCGAGTCGCAGGCGCGCGAGGCGACCGTCGTCGGCACCCGGAAGTTCGCCCGACGGCAGGACTCCTGGTTCCGCCGGGACGAACGGATCAGCTGGTTCGAGGCCGGGCGTCCCGATCTGGTGGGCGCGGTCCGCGACGCGCTGGACGTCCGGCCCTGACGACGCGTCCGGCGCGTTCTGGAAGACTGGCCCGCATGCGCAGGTGGTCGTTCGCGAAGGGGCACGGCACCGAGAACGACTTCGTCATCCTGCTCGACCGCGACGGCGTGCTGGACCTCGGCGAGGAGGAGGTCCGCTTCCTCTGCGACCGGCACGCCGGAGTCGGCGGCGACGGCGTGTTGCGGGTCGTCCTGGCCAGCCATGTCGACGGCGGTGACCCGCACACCTGGTTCATGGACTATCGCAATGCCGACGGCTCCATCGCCGAGATGTGCGGCAACGGGATCCGCGTCTTCGCGCGCTATCTGCTCGACGAGGGCCTGGTCAGCGGGCACGAGCTGGAGATCGCGACCCGCGCCGGCATCAAGCCGATTGCGGTTCTTCCCGACGGCTCCGTCCGGGTCGGGATGGGCGAGGTCCGGCTCACCGGGGAGGCCGTCGAGGTGACCGTCGCCGACGGCCGGGCGTACGACGCGGTCGGGGTGGACGTCGGCAATCCGCACGCAGTGGCCTTCGTCGCCGACCCCGCGGAGCTGGCTGCGCTGCCGCTGTGGACCGCCCCGAGCTGGACCCCGGCGGAGGCGTTCCCGGCCGGCGTCAACGCCGAGTTCGTCGCGGTGCTGGGGGAGCGGCACGTTGCCATGCGGGTGTACGAGCGCGGCTCGGGCGAGACCCGCTCGTGCGGGACCGGTACGGTCGCCGTCGCCGCCGCGACCCACGCCCGGCTGGGCGGGTCGAGCGAGCCGGCGCAGTATCGCGTGGACGTGCCGGGCGGCAGCGTCGAGGTCGAACTGGGCGAGGGCCAAGCCTGGCTCACCGGGCCGGCGGTCATCGTCGCCCACGGCGAGGTCGCCCTGCCGGGTGGCAGAAGACACAGGACTCTGGAGGACTGAATGGCCGTACTCGACACGTTCTCGCTGGCCGGCAAGGTGTCGGTCGTCACCGGTGCCAACCGCGGCATCGGCCGGGCACTGAGCCTGACCCTGGCCGAGGCGGGCAGCGACGTCGTGCTGCTGGTCCGCAACCTCGAGGCCGCGGCCCCGGTGCTGGCCGAGATCACCGAGCTGGGAGCGCAGGCCGTCGCCGTCGCCGCCGATGTCACCGAGCCCGACTCGGTGGTCAGCGCCGCAGCCGAGATCGTCGAGCAGTTCGGCCGGGTCGACGTGCTGGTCAACAACGCCGGCGCCTGCATCCACCGGCCAGCGCTCGACGTGCCGATCGACGAGTTCGAACTCGTGATGAACGTCAACGTCACCGGGGTCTGGAACTGCGCGCAGGCCTTCGGCCGGCACATGGTCGCGGCCGGCAGCGGTGCCATCGTCAACATCGGGTCGATCTCGGCGTTCATCGTGAACCGCCCGCAGTGGCAGCCGGCGTACAACGCCTCGAAGGCGGCCGTCCACCAGCTGACCCGGTCGCTCGCGGCCGAGTGGGCGCCGCACGGCGTGCGGGTCAATGCCGTCGCCCCGGGATACACCCGGACCGAGATGGCGCCGGTCGACGACCCGCAGTTCAAGGCCCGCTGGATCGACGACGCGCCCATGCAGCGCGCCGCCGACCCGACCGAGCTCGGCCCGGCCGTCGTCTTCCTCGCCTCCCAGGCCTCCAGCTTCGTCACCGGTGAGGTCCTCGTGCTGGACGGCGGCTACAGCTTGTACTGATTGCCTCAGATTGATTGCTGCGCCCACCACCCGCTCGACGGAATCGGACACTCGGGCCCATCTGGTGACCGATCGTCGGCGTGTCGCCGGCATTTCCGGACACTCGCGCCGGTTGCACCCGTGATCAGGGCCCGGCTCGGCGGCTCCACCCAGAGCTAAAGGGTTCGAAAGTGTTGGTGGCACGTGAGAGTCTGGAAGAACGATGAGTGCTGCTGACTACACGTATCAAGCCGATCCTGCCGACGACGGGGACCAGCTGGACCTGGAGGAGCGGCACTCGCTGCGCCGGGTCGCCGGGATGTCCACCGAGCTCACCGACATCACCGAGGTCGAATACCGCCAGCTCCTGCTGGAGCGGGTCGTCCTGGTGAGCGTCTGGACGACCGGCAGCGAGGTGGACGCCGAGAACGCCATCACCGAGCTCAAGCTGCTGGCCGAGACGGCCGGCTCGGAGGTGCTGGAGGGACTGCTCCAGCGGCGCAGCAGGCCGGATCCGGCGACGTACATCGGCCGCGGCAAGGTCGAGGAGCTGCGCGACGTCGTCGTCGCGACCGGCGCCGACACCGTGATCTGTGACGGCGAGCTGGCGCCGGCTCAGCTGCGCAACCTGGAGGACCGGGTCAAGGTCAAGGTGATCGACCGGACCGCGCTGATCCTCGACATCTTCGCCCAGCACGCGAAGAGCGCCGAGGGCAAGGCGCAGGTCGAGCTGGCCCAGCTGCAATACCTCAAGCAGCGACTCCGCGGCTGGGGCGGCAACCTGTCCCGCCAGGCCGGCGGCCGGGCCGCCGGCGGCGCGGGCATCGGCGGCCGCGGGCCCGGTGAGACCAAGCTGGAGACCGATCGCCGCCGGATCAACCACCGGATCTCCCGGCTGCGCGCCGACCTGCGGGCGATGGACAGCACCCGCGAGACCAAGCGGGCCGAGCGACGTCGGCACCAGGTGCCGTCGGTCGCGATCGTCGGCTACACCAACGCCGGCAAGTCGAGCCTGCTGAACCGGCTCACCAATGCCGGCGTGCTGGTCGAGAACGCGCTGTTCGCCACCCTGGACCCGACCACCCGCCGGGCCCAGACCGCCGACGGCCGGGTGTACACCCTGACCGACACGGTCGGCTTCGTCCGGCACCTGCCGCACGACCTGGTCGAGGCGTTCGCCTCGACGCTGGAGGAGACCGCCCGGGCCGACCTGCTGGTGCACGTGGTGGACGGGTCCGACCCGGATCCGACCGGGCAGATCACCGCGGTCCGCGGCGTGCTGTCCGACGTTGGCGCGGGCGACCGGCCCGAGCTGATCGCGATCAACAAGGCCGATCTCGCCACCGGCACCGCGCTCACCGCGTTGCGCAGCAAGTATCCGGATGCCGTGATCGTGTCGGCCAGGACCGGCCAGGGGATCGACGACCTGCGCGCCCGGATCGAGGCAGGTCTGCCCCGGCCGGAGGTGGAGGTCCGCGTGCTCATCCCGTACGACCGCGGTGACCTGGTCGACAAGATCCACCGCACCGGAGAGCTGGGGGTGCTCGAACACACCGAGCACGGCACGCTGGTCAGCGCCCGCGTCCATCCGGGGCTGGCCGGCGAGCTCGAAAGGTACGCTCTCGCAGGTGACGAGCGCAGCCGCTAGGGATCGCTCCGTCGACGGGCAGCACCCACCGGACCACCGCGCGGTCCTGCATACAGCGGTCGCCGAGATCGGCGGCGCGGAACGGCCGGGCCAGATCGACATGGCCGACGCGATCGCCGAGGCGCTGGAGACCGGGCGCCACCTGCTGGTCCAGGCCGGCACCGGCACCGGGAAGTCGCTCGGCTATCTCGCGCCCGCGCTGATCCGGCTGGTCGAGCACGAGCGATCGCGGATCGTAGTGGCCACCGCGACGCTGGCCCTGCAGCGCCAGCTCGCCACGAAGGACATCCCGGCCGCCCTCGATGCCGTGCTGGCCGTCACCGGCAAGCGGCCACGGCATGCGATCCTCAAGGGCCGGACCAACTACGCCTGCCGGCTCAAGGTGAGCGGCGGGGTGGCCGAGGAGCAGGGCAGCCTGCTCGGCGCCGACGAGGTCAGCACCGGGCTGGTCGCCTCGGCAGCGCCCACCTCGGTGCTTGCGGCCGAGGTGCTGGCCCTGCGGACCTGGGCCGACGACGAGCACCGCACCGGTGGGTTGGCGGACCGCGACGACGCCCCGAGCCACACCGAGCGTGCCTGGCAGCAGGTGTCCATCCCGGTCCGGGAGTGCCTCGGGCGGGACCGCTGCCCGCTCGGCGACACCTGCTTCGTGGAGAAGTCCCGCGACGTCGCCCGCGCCGCCGACCTGGTGGTGACGAACCATGCGCTGCTCGCCATCGACGCGATGCACGGCGGAACCGCACTGCCCGAGCACGATGCCGTCATCATCGACGAGGCGCACGAGCTGGTCGCCCGGGTCACCGGGGCCGCGTCGGCCGAGCTGAGTCCGCAGCTGATCGAGCGGGTCGGTAGGCGCGCGCTGCCGTATCTGGCCGACGAGACCGCGCTCGAGCTGCTGGAGTGCGCCGACGCGTTGCGGTCGGCGCTCGACGAGACCGATCCCGGCCGGGTCGAGGATCCCCGCTCGGCGATCGGCCAGGCCTGCGAGACGGTGCGGGTCGCCGCCCGCAAGGCCGTCAGCGGGATGACGGGCAACGACGGCAAGGCCGAGCCGGAGCAGCGCCAGGCCGCAGCCGCGGTGAAGGAGGTGTTCGACGTCGCGGAACGGCTCGCGGCGATGAGCGAGTACGACGTGATCTGGGTCGCCGAGAGCGAGCGCGACGGCCGGGATGTACGCGTGGCCCCGCTGACCGTGGCCGGGCTGATGCGGTCCCGGGTGTTCGGGCAGCGGACCACCGTGCTGACCTCGGCCACCCTGAAGCTCGGCGGCGACTTCGACCGGGTCGCCGCCTCCGTCGGGCTGCGGCTGGACGAGCGCGACGCCGAGCCGGTAGCGGTGGAGATCGTCGAGCCGGACGACGACGACGCGGTTGACGACGACGCGGACGACGACGACCTGTCCGGACTGGGCGTGGATCCCGGCGAGCTGCCGCAGCCGTGGCACGGGCTCGACGTCGGGTCGCCGTTCGACTACCGCCGGCAGGGGATCTTGTACGTCGCCCGCCAGCTCCCGCAGCCCGGCCGGGACGGCCTGCCGGACGAGACCATCGCCGAGATCGCCGAGCTCGTCTGGGCCGCGGGCGGACGTACGCTCGGGCTGTTCTCGTCCCGGCGGGCGGCGGAGACGGCTGCGGTCCGGGTCCGCAAGGAGCTGCCGAAGCTGACCGTGCTGTGCCAAGGCGACGCCCAGCTGACCGAGCTCACCCAGCGTTTCGTGAACGAGGAGTCGGCCAGCCTGTTCGGCACCTTGTCGCTGTGGCAGGGCGTGGACGTGCCGGGGGACACCTGCCAGTTGGTCATCATCGACCGGATCCCGTTCCCCCGACCGGACGACCCGCTGATGACGGCGCGCTCGCGGGCGGTCGCCGAGGCGGGCGGAAACGGCTTCATGTCCGTCGCCGCTACGCACGCGGCGCTGCTGCTCGCCCAGGGGGCGGGGCGGTTGATCCGGCGTACCAGCGACCGGGGGATGGTCGCGGTGCTCGACCCGCGGCTGGTCACCGCGCGCTACGGCACGTTCCTGCGGGCCTCGATGCCCGAGATGTGGCAGACCACCGACCGCGAGGTGGCGATCGGGGCGCTGCGCCGGTTGACCGGCCAGAGCTGAACCGGGCCCGGCCGGCCGGGCGAGCGGTCAGCTCTCGGCCAGCAGCCTGGGCATCAGCAGCTGGATCTGTCGCTCCAGCGTCTGCTCGACCCCGTCGGCGCCGGCCAGCCGGGCCTGAACCCCGTGGAAGACGATCCCGTCGAGCAGTGCGTACGCGGTCGGTGGATCGACCACCGGCGGCCGCCCGCTGAACTCGGCATAGCAACCGAGGATGCGCCACACCATGGCCCGCAGCTGGTCGTCGATGGCCGCCACGTCGTCGCGGAAGGACGGGTCGAACAGGCTCTGCGCGCGCAGGTCGTACCACAACCGTTGCTCGTGGGCGTCCCGCCGCAGGGTGAGCGTCAGCGCGTCCAGGAAGCGCCGGACCACGTCCTCGGCCGAGGTGGCGAGGGCGGTGATGTCGTCGTAGCGGCGTACGCATCGGGTCTTGTACAGCCGGACGCAGTGGATGATCAGCTCGGTCTTGTCGGCGAAGTAGTAGTGCAGCACCCCGTGGGAGAACGCGGAGTTCTGGGCGATTTCGCGGAGCGAGGTATTGGCGTAGCCGCGCTCGGCCAGCGTGCGCAACGCGGCCGTGGCGAGCTCGTCGCGCCGGGCGGCCACCTTGTCGGCAGCGGCAAACGTCGCGCCGGCGGTGGCCGAGCCAGTGGCAGGGGCTTGGCCGGTGGCAGGGGCAGAACCGGTGTCCGCGGCAGAAGATGAGACGGCCCGCTCGGCGCCGGGACGACGCGCCGTCGGGGGGGTCGACGTCAGCGTCATATCGGGTTCTCCGTGGGGTCGGCAGGTTGGGGATCCTACCGTGCCGAGCGGCCGCGCTCTTTGACAAGTGTCCAAGGAAGTCTTGACGAGTGTCAAGGGAACGCGGGGCATCGTTGCCGAACTGTGCCGGAAGCGGTCGAGCGGGCACGTTCGACCCGGAACAGACCCGTTACACCCGCGACACCGGCGCAGCGATGAACGGGCTTAGTTTCACTGGCGAAACGTCCGCCGATGCCCCTTGGGAGCGCGCCATGACCGATACCGCCGACGTCGGAACCCATCACGATTTCGAGGACACGCCGGGTCATCCGGCCGGGGAGTCGGTGATCAAGGACTTCTAC
>NZ_BAABAB010000053.1:0-1086 GCF_039537205.1 Microlunatus ginsengisoli
CTTCCAAGCAGGACAGGCACTTCCGCGCGTTACACGCCGAACACACCCCCACCAGGCGAAATCACGAGGCTAGAGCGGAGCCGCCGAACGATCAAGCGATGGTCCGCAACCACCACTCGAGGAAGCTCAACATCTATTTCACGGTGCTCGTCCGACCCTGACGTGCGCTCTCGCAGTTTCGGGGCGACCTTCGGCGGGATCGGCGCTGCCGTCGATAGGTGGACGATTGCTCCCGGCTGACGGAGGTGAACGGCGGCCTGCTCGTACACGGGCCCGGCTTCGTCCGTTGTCGTGTTGACAGCACATCGGCACCCCGCCGAACGCCGCCATCGACTCGGCGAAAAGGCGCTAGACGTCGAGCTCGTCGCCGACGTCGGCACGCGCCGTCACCGAGCTACCCCGATCGAGAGGAACGCGCCGACGAGGTTCAGGATGGCTGACAGTCCGACGGCGACCTTCGGTTTCAACGCCCCGGTTGCGATCGAGGTCGCCATGCGTTCGCGGTGTCGTGGAACCCGTTGGTGAAGTCGATCGCCAACGCCGTCACCACCACGATCACCAGAATGAAAAACGCCTCGTTCACAATCTTTGATCCTGCAACTACCTTGTCTGCGCCTACCAGGCCCGGAAACGTCGTTCACCAAGAGTTCACCGGACGTGTCCTCGGCTGCCCGGTCCTGCTCGAACACCAGGTCGTCGGCCACATCATCGATGTCCGGCTCATCCCCGGCCCCCCGATCACCGACCAGCCGATGCCCAACCTACGGATCTACGGCTTCGTGATCAGCCCCTATGCCACCTCATCCACCCTCGGCTCCGAACGCTCCACCGTCCGCACACCGCGATCGATCGCCGCGATCCAACGCTGGCGACACCGAGGCTCCGACCTGGTCCGTTGGTCCGACATCGAGACGATTCGGACACACCAAATCACCCTCCGTCCGGGCCGTCGACGATATTCACCACAGCTGATCCGCAGCGCCTCGGGACCGGGCTTCGACGACCGCGAAAACTGAACCAGCTCGGTCAAGTCCCTGGACGTGGTGTAGCGGGTGATCCTTCGGGTTTGGTGGTCAGAAGGGTGGT
>NZ_BAABAB010000054.1:0-9187 GCF_039537205.1 Microlunatus ginsengisoli
GGTCACCCCGGCTACACCACTATGCGGGACTCAACTACCAGCTCAGCCCTGGTTTGCCGCCGGATGGTTCAGACGACCTCACGTGCTCCGTGCCGGGTCCACACGGGTGGGTCGACTCTCAGCGGTGCCTGGCGTTCAGCGGTGCAGCGGGTGTGCCGGTCCGCGTCGCCGTCGCACGCATGAAAGGTGTGTCCTGGCGGTAGGTGATGGTCCGCAGTTCGGTGTCTACCCTGATCGGTCCGACCGGATCCACCCCGGCCCAGCCCGTTGATCAGCCACCACCAATGAAGCTGACGGGCACGGTCGGGAGACTCCGCGCTACCCACATCGATGAGCATCATCGGCTCTTCCCACTCATCACTCAAGCCGACCCATTGTTGAGGCGGCGGCGCCCCCGTACCCGGGGCCACGGGTCGTAAACCCGTACCCAAACGTCGACCCGGTTGAGATGAGGGGCCCGCCACCTTGGTGGAAGCCGTTGTCATGGCTCGGACGCTCGGGCGACCGGGACCCGGCCTGTATGACGAACCCCTACCGATGCTGGGTACCCCAACGGCACCGGGTGAGACATCCAGTGACGCCCCTGCGGGCGACGCGCTCACTTCCCCATGACGGTCTGGAAGTGGCGGGAGGCGCCTCGATGAACGCGTGTCTGATCCAGCGCGCTGCGTCGCCCTGCGGCTGCCGTGTTTGCAGCTTCTACTGGGTGAGCTGTCGGGTCCGGCTCAGCGATTACCGGCGGGCGTCGCGTGATCAACGCGACGAGGTCCCGCTTTGCAGGCTGGGCGGTTCGCCGGTTCGGAGTGCACTCGTTCCCGACCGCTTGCGCGCCCGACAGACCTGGCCTGTACCCGGGTGAGAAAAGCACGAATCACGTCTAAGGGCAGAAATGTTGGGCAGTCGCGGTCGGTGGAAGCGTTTGTAAGCAGCCACGGACGGATTTCTTCCTTTACGACCATGCCGGCGCGGGCCCGCCCATCCTGGTCCAGGCCACGGTGGTTGAGCACACAGCCGCCTACCACGCCTTGCTGCCCAGTGCCGGTTCCGTCAGCGCTCGAAGAGAGGGTGAAAAGGCTGATCGAATCGTTGGTTTGTTGCTTGATTGATGGGAATGATGGGGCCAGATCCGTTGGGTCTCCGGAGGCTCGTCGGTATCAGGTCCGGCGGTTCAACCACGTGCCGTCGGGCCGCCACCGCTAGATTGGGTCTGATCGGGATGTAGTGATGGTGCGGCTGCGGGCGAGCTCGTCGGCGAGGTCGACGAGCTTGCGGTTGTTGTCTTGGCTGAGGCGCACCAACAGTAGAAACGCCCGTTCGCCGCTGATCTTGTAGCGCTCCATCAAGATGCCCTTGGCTTGCCCGATCAGGTCGCGGCTGGTCAGGGCGTGGATTAACTGGGCCTGCTTCTTAGCACCGACGTAGGCGATCGCGGCGTGCGCGGCGAACAGCAGCCCGATCTGCTCAGATTCGTCGGTGAACGCCTCCGGGCTGCGGGAGAACAGGTTCAGGGCTCCGAGGTTGTCGCCTTCGACGTAAAGCTGCAGTGACAACATGCTGGCCGCGCCGGCCTCGCTGGCTCGCCGGGAGAACAGCGGCCACCGCTGCTCGGTGGCGAGGTTGTCGACCCTGACCGTTTGTTGCTCATAGGCCGAGTCCAGGCAGGGTCCTTGCTGGGTTTCGTTCTGGATGGCGTCGATCAGGGTGGGCAGGTCACCGGTCGCCGCTTGGGAGCTGGCGCGTCGTCGATCGAGGACGATGCTGATCGAGCCTTCATCGGCGCCTGGGACCATGGCCACGGCGGCGGGCACGATGGCGGCCAGAATGGCGTCGGGGTCGTCGTGCTCTTCCAGGTCACGGGCCAGGGCGCTCAGCCCTTCCGCGAGGACGTCGATGTCGGCGGTGCCGGTGTCGGAGGTGGAGGGTTGTCCTCGGCCGCCGGTGCCGGGGCGGGTCTGGTCCACGAAACTCCTCACATGATGCGTCGCCTCGTGACGACTGCAGCGGTCCCCAACTTAGGGCCGATTCCTCCCTTTGGGCGAACCGTTGGCAACCCAGCCCTCTCGGAGAGCGTCACTGGCTGCGGCTGCTTCGGCGCATCTGGTCCTGTCAGGACATTCGATCCTTCCGACGCAGCGCCAGCGCCGTTCCTTGATCGCGACACCTGGCACGTCGCTCGACCACTGCTACTAGCCACCGTTGCGATCGCCTTGACCATATCCTGCCCGGGAGCTTGCTGACCTCAAGCCTCAAGGAAATCCGGCTGGGTTCAGAGACCCGCTTTCATGGCGGGCTGGGGCAGCTGTCGACGATGCTGGCCAGACCGGCGGCTCGATCCAGCGCCCAGGCCCACACAAGTGCGGCTACCCTTCGCGGCTCTTCACGATCGAGGGTGTAGCGCGGTCTGAATCCTCCGGCTTCGAGTAGGCAGCGGGGATGTAGTTGGTCAGGTTTCGGAACCCGAGGGCGGAGCCGCGGAGGTGCTCGAGCCTCGACCACACGCCGCCGTTGGCGTTGGACAGAACCCACCGAGCCTGGCCGCGGACTCCTCGAGCGCTGCAGCTCGAGCTCCTCAAGGCGATCGCCTCAGTTGGTCACCGGCCCGGGCCGAGCTGCCCCGCCCTTTCCGAGGGCCCCAGTTCGGTCCACCGTCGACGAGACCGCCGACACTACCTCAACGTTTGTTGAACTTGTCGTTGTCCGATCCGATGATCATTTCGCCGACGCTGACGAATCGGCAGGGTGTGCCGAGTCATCCCGTCTCAGCTCAGTGGCCGCCCATCGCGATCTTCGGCTCCTCTTCTGGGATGTCAGCGAACCGGTCCTTGGACCTGAGGTCGTAGATGGCATAGACCAATACGCCGAGGTAGCAGACTGCGGCGACGACGAAGGCTGGTGCTGTGCCGAACCGGTCGCTTGCCAGGCCCTGGATCGGCGGCATGATGGCGCCGCCGACGATTGCCATCACCAGGCCGGCGGCACCGAACTTGGTGTCCTGCCCGAGACCGTGCAGGGCTACCCCGTAGATGGTCGGGAACATCAACGAGAGGCAGGCCGACACCATTACCAGCGCTATCGCCCCGGACAGGCCAGGGAAGAACGCGGCATACAGGCAGAGCGCAATGGCGATGCCGGCCATGATGGCCAGCAGCCTGGTGGCCCGGATGTAGCCCATCAGCCAGGTCATGGCGAACCGGGAGATGAAGAAGATGATCAGGCTGACCTGCAGGAAGTAGGCACCCTTGACCGCGGTGCCGCCGGGGACCACGTCCTTGACGTAGAGCACGATGAAGGTCCAGGTGCAGACCTGGGCTCCGACGTTGAAGAACTGGGCTAGGACTCCGTAGCGCCAGTGGTGGTTGTGGTGCAGCCGGCGGACGGTTCCGCCGAAGTGCATGTGGTGGGAGTCCAGTGCGACGTCTTCATGAGTTCTGGGGACCTTCTTGATGAAGATGCCCACCCAGATGATGACCAGCGCGACCGCCAGGCCCAGGTAGGGCGTCATAATGGCGTTCAACTCGCCGGTCTGGATCGTGACCAGCTGGTCGTGCGGCATCGCGGCTCGCTGTTCAGCGGTGGCCGGGTTCATCTTCGGCAAGACGAGCACAGCGGCCAGCAAGACACCGAGGTTGGTTCCGAGCGGGTTGAACGATTGTGCCAAGTTGAGCCGTCTGGTCGCAGTGCCCTCCGGACCCATCGCGATCGCAAACGGGTTCGCTGAGGTTTCCAGAACGGAGAGACCGGCTGCCATGATGAACAGAGCAATGAGGAAGAAGCCGAAGGTCAGCGACTTGGCGGCCGGGTAAAAGCCGAATGCCCCGATCGCCGCGAGGCCTAGGCCCGTGAGGACACCCACCTTGTAGCCGTACCGCTGATTGAGGAACGCGGTCGGCAGGGCCAGGCAGAAGTAGGCCCCAAAGTAGGCAAACTGAACGAGCGACGCTTGGAAGGTGCTCATCGTGAAGATGCCCTTGAAGGCGGTCACAAGTGGGGCGGTGAGGTCCTGGGCCAGCCCCCACACGACAAAGCAGCTGGTCAACAACCAGAACGGCAGGACCATGTCCTTGTCGATCAGCGGTGGCTTCTTCTTCGTCATCCGACCATCTCCTCACCCGAGCCAGAGCCCACAGCTGACCGTCTCGCCGGGGAATTGTCAAGACGACTTGGCGCCACCGACCACACCGTGGAATCGATCATGCCTAAAGCCGGATAACGATCATTGCGGGTGTCTGGTGCTGAGGCCGCGGTTCCGTCGCATCGAGCGAGATGGGGGGATGCGCAGATGACCAGATATTCAAGCGAGACGCTCGACGCAGGCATCGGGTGTTGAAGCCTCGATCCGTGGATCCGTTCGGGTCTGAGCGGACTGGGAACTGGAGTGTTCATGGAAGAACAAATGTGGAGCCTACTGCTCTGCCCGAGTTTGCACCGGGAGGTTCCTGGTGGTCGTGGCGGGGTGCGCCATTCAGGACGGCCGGTCGACCATCGGGCCCGGTCGGGCGACTCTGTACTGCCTAGATCGATGAGCACCATCGGCGCTTCCCACTCATGACTCGCGCCGACCCTGATGACTCGGCGGTGAACCCGTATACCCGGAAGCACGGCTCGCGAAACCCGGCTCACGCCGACTCCGCTCAGATGAGGGGTTCGCACCTTGGCGGAAGCGTTGTCGTGGCCCGGGCAACGGCAACCCACCCAACGGCGGGTACACCAGACCGGCCTCGTGACCGGTCCTGTGTAGCGGCCGAGCGAACCGCCGGCCAGCAGCTCGGAACTGCCGATCTTCTCGTCGGCCCGGGTGTGCCGGAGGGCGGCGAACAGGCCGACCAAGGCGGTCCCACGGCGATCAGCTTGAACACGGCGACCTCGCCGGCGGAGCTGGGGTCGAAGACCCGCCCGTACATCGCGACCGGGCTCGGCGTCGCGTTGATCAGGGCCGGGCCCTGGACCGGGGAGGTGATGTCTAGATAAACCCCAGCGGTGGCTGCAGAGCTTCCCGCGGCCGAGAGGGCGAAGGTGGCGACGCAGGCGGGCAGCAGAATCTTGTCCCGGCGGAGGTTGTTGGCTAGCAGAGCGCCGGCCCCGCGCAGCTCGTTCATCGCCTGCCGCCGACGGCCACCGGACCCGTGGTCTCGGCCTGCCGGTCGTAGTGGCGCAGGAACAGCTGTTCGTGGTTGGGCGGCTGACAGGCAGGTGAGGGTGATGATCCCGTACGCCCCGAGCGAGGGGAGCAGGGCGCCGATCCGGGCCGTAGGTACGGAGCCGCGGATCCGGTTCCGTCCACCTGGAGCTCGGCCAGGTCTGCCAGGAGGGTCGGCTGGGTCGGCAGGTCGCGGAGCGTCACGTCGACGGAGGTGGTAGTGACGTGACGCATCTCGGCCGGCTGCCGGTCTCCGCGCTGCGTCCGGAACGGATGATGCCTACCCGGTCGCACCGTGCCGCGACCTTGGACATGAGCTGGTCGACAACCGTGAGGAGATCTGCAGCAGTGGGCGGTCCTGAGCCGGGAGGGGATCGGTGCGGTCGGCTCGGCAACCCGAGCGGGGCAGCGGCTGGAGGAAACCGCGCGGTTCTCTGAGTTCCTCAACCGGAAAGGCGAACCTGATACATCGATGGCGGACCTACGTCCGCGACCGGTAAGTCCGCATCTTTACCGACCGGCGGGTACCTGACATAGCCGCCGTTTCACCGGACAGCCCAAGAGCACTGATCGCGAAGGTGTGGCAGCGGAGCGCGCCCGACCTGGAGGCTCGACTACTCCGCCAGCCGTGACGATGGACTCTTCAATCTGAGCGTGCCGCAAGAGGACCGTCTTGCGGAACTGTCGTGGCGGTGGGTAATCGATCCGCGGAAGGGATCGTTGGCATGGACATGGTCGGTGTGTTGTTCGTTCTGCTAGGGCTGATGGCACTTGCTGCGGCTCTGCTGCCGCGGCTGCTGAGCCGTGCGCCGGTCTCGATGCCGATGGTCGTATTGGGCGGTGGCATTGCGTTGTTCGCGGTGGTACCCGGCCTGCCCACGCCTGATCCGTTGAGTCATGGCACGCTCAGTACCCATCTCAGCGAGGTCTGCGTGATCGTGTCCTTGATGGGTGCCGGGCTCGCGATCGACCGACCGGTCAGCCGCGTCGGCTGGTCCAGCACCTGGCGCCTGCTGGCGATCACCATGACCCTGTCGATAGCCATCGTGGCAGCCGCGGGCATTGTGCTGCTCGGTTTGGGGGTGGCCGCCGCGATCTTGCTCGCAGCAGCTCTGGCGCCCACCGACCCCGTTTTGGCCAGCGAGGTACAGGTGGCCGAACCAGCGGAAGACGCCGACCAGCCCGACGAGGACGAGGCCAGGTTCGCGCTCACCTCCGAAGCTGGACTGAACGATGGCCTCGCCTTCCCTTTCACCTACCTTGCCCTCGGCGTGGCCGCGGCCGGTGCGCTCACCTGGCCCGTCTTCGGTCACTGGGTGGGGATCGATCTGGGCTGGCGGCTGTGCGCCGGCGTGGCCGTCGGACTCCTCGTGGGCTGGCTCCTGCGGCGGCTCTTCTTCAACACACCGGTGCCGTCGCTGCGGTTGGCCGATCATGCCGAAGGCTTCGTCGCGCTGGCGGCGACGTTCCTCGCCTACGGCACCGCCGAAGCCGTTGAGGGCTACGGCTTCCTGGCTGTCTTCGTCTGTGCCTGCACCATCCGCGCCGGCGAACGTTCCCACGGTTACCATCGCGTTCTGCACAGCTGGGTCGAACAGCTCGAGCGGCTGCTCACCGTCCTTCTGCTCCTGCTCCTCGGCGGCGCCATCGCCCGCGGGCTCCTCATCCCCCTGCAGCCGGTCGACGTGGTCGTCGTTGTCGGCTTTCTCGTCTTGATCCGGCCGTTGCTGGGATGGCTCGGACTGATCGGTGGCCGGACCGGGCCACGAGAACGCGCCGTGATCGCCTTCTTCGGCGTCCGCGGCATCGGCACCTTGTTCTACATCGCCTACGCCCTCGGACACGGCACCTTCGACCACACCGACCGGCTGTGGGCGATCGCCGGACTCACCGTAGCCTGCTCCGTCGTCCTCCACGGCATCACCGCCACCCCGGCCATGATGCTGCTCGACCGCACCCGCCAGAAAGCCACCCAAGACCGCCACGGCACCACCGAACACGCCAGCGACACCGCCGTCTAGCCCCACCGTCCAGCCGAAGATCACCGTTGGACACCCTCGCCACTGCGCTGCAGACCGTACTACTGCCAGGTGATGGCGTCAGCCATCATTCGCTGGCCGGCAACAGTCGCGAACAGGTACCTCCGCCACTCCCGACGCCACTATGCACGTCGATCACGGTGCCGTCGGCATCGACGGACACCATGAGGTCTGCGGACCCGGAAGCCGGGGTGCGGTGGTCGGTTGGCCGGCGGGGTCGACGGCCTGCTCATCCTGTTTCGTTGTCGAGCGATGGCACGCGACCTAGCCTTGGTTGTGAGGTCGCACAGGATGGTCAGGGCGCGTGGGTCGGTCCGGGCGGTCGGGGTGCGAGGCCGGAGGCGAGGACCTATGGGATGGGAGATTCTGGCGGCGGTCGGTGTTGGCGTCGTCGTGGTTGCCGGAGCGAGCATGCGAGTCGTGAAGCAGTTCGAACGCGGGCTCGTTTTCCGATTCGGCCGTGTTCTGGGTCGACAGCGTGGTCCTGGCCTGACGATGCTAATCCCGGTTGTCGACCGATTGCGCAAGGTGAGTGTCCAGGTGGTCACCATGGCGGTGCCGGCGCAGGAGGGCATCACCCGAGACAACGTCACTGTCCGGGTGGATGCCGTTCTCTATTACCGTGTGGTGGACCCGGTTCGGGCCATTGTCAATGTCGAGGACTATCCCTTTGCGGTGTTGCAGGTCGCGCAGACCTCGCTGCGGTCGGTCATCGGCAAGAGTGACCTCGACGATCTGCTGACCAACAGGGAGAGGCTCAACCAAGGGCTGGAATTGATGATCGACAGCCCGGCGGTCGAGTGGGGTATTCACATCGATCGGGTCGAGATCAAGGACGTTGCACTGCCCGACACCATGAAGCGTTCCATGTCTCGCCAGGCTGAAGCGGAGCGGGAGAGACGAGCTCGGGTCATCTCGGCCGACGGGGAGCTGCAAGCCTCGGACAAGCTGGCCCAGGCGGCTCATGCTATGGCTGACACGCCAGGCGCCCTTCAGCTCCGGCTGCTCGAGACGATCGTCGAGGTAGCGGCTGAGAAGACCTCGACACTGGTGTTGCCGTTTCCGGTCGAGCTGTTGCGCTTCCTCGAAAACAACACCGCGCCCAGTCGGGGGAACGACAAGACGACCAGCCTTGCTGAGACAGTCGGTGGGAGCGCGTCGTCGATAGAGCAGAAGCCGCGAGATGACCCTCCGGCAGCCTTGTCGCGCGCTGCAGCGGGCGCCGGGCCCCTTCCACAGCCGTCGACGGAGACAGCGTTCGGACACCCGAGGCCAGGCGACGTGCTTCACGCCGACGGGATCGCGGCCCCCCGCGCGTGAGTCATTCCTGTGGTCGAAGGACTCCGTGAGCCGAGCCCGTTCGTGGTCCGTCGATCGCCACGAAACGGTGAGAGGGCGATCGTGGCCGACAGCGGGACGCGATCGCCGCCACGGCGGTGTCGTCGTTGTACCCGACCGGCGCTGTCGGCAGGGCCCCGGTGCCCAGCACCTCCCGGACAGCCTGCAGACCGTCGAGCTATGACTGACCACCACGGGACGTCCGCACCTGGCGCGCCAGCCCGTGGCGTTTCATCGCTGCCGTATCGGCCTCTCGCCGCGCCGCCGCGATCGCGTGTCGCCGCCGTAGATAGGTGCGATCTGTCGATGCCTCAACCTAGATGGTCGGATGCCAAGCCGATTCCCTGCTCGTCCGAGGCAGGCAGCACATCGACCGATGGATCGTCGACCCGCCACCCCACCACCATGATTGGCACCTTCCGGTCGGCCTCAGACTCGACAACCATGCACAGGACGGTGAACAGCAAGCGGACCGATCGGGGTGGGGAGTCGTGGACGGACCGTCGATGTTTGAGCCGGACGCCACGGTTGGTGATTCGTCGACGATCTCTAGGGGCGTCTGGCGCGATCGGGCGAGGCCGTCGAGGTTGGGCACCACGAGGGTGCAGCGCTAGTGGTGTGTCTGTGAATTAGCAAGGTATTCTTGGTAGACTGGCCGTGTGGTGGCTACGGC
>NZ_BAABAB010000055.1:0-6232 GCF_039537205.1 Microlunatus ginsengisoli
GCTGATCACTCACCGTCAACGCCGCAGCCACCACATGAGAAGTCTACCAAAATACCTTGCTAATTCACAGACACACCACTAGGACGGCCCATGCGGCGCTGTCGCTCAGGGCGACGAAGACGTGCCGTTCGTCGGCCTCAGCGTTTGTCAGCTTCGTCCGCACATCTGTTAGCTCCGTGCTGGCCAAGTAGCGGTTGACATAGGCCAAGAAGTCTCCGCCATGTGGGATCGATGAACCTCCGGTTCCGAGCGGCAGAAGATGAATCTCGCCCTCTGCGCGTCCTGATCCACGAATGACTTCGTCGACGCCCAGGCCAACCTTCGCTCCCAGAAGGTGCTCGCGTTCCTCCAGATAGGAAGGCGGCCCTGCTGCAAGACTGCGCCGGCGTGAGCAAGCAGGCCGGCTCCTTCAACGCGAAGTTGCTTCAAGCCGTCCGCGTCGCGGAGAACAATCCACCAGATGTGACTGAGACCCGGGGGCCGCGATCACACCATTGACGAACCGATCGCCAGCTGGTCGGGTGTCATCCTGTCGCGCGGCCCGGATGACACGGGCTCTTCCCCGGGCGATATCAGTGAGGACCTCGATCGCGGCCAGACGCCCATCTCGGAACTCAATCCGCAGATCGGGTGTCGCTGGGAGGCGATTGTCGTCCTGCAGGAAGACTCGCTCGTCGATGAATCGCCAGACGATGTTGGCGGCAGACCATTCAATGTCACCGAGGGGCCGCGTGCGGCCCGATCCCGCATGTCGGCCGGCCGCTCATCGACGACAAGGCCGTGCTCACCCTCGACGGATCCACGTCATGCCTGACTTTATCCGCCCCAGCGAGGACGCCTCGATCGGCAGAGCGACGAAACCGAAACCCGACACGTAATCGCTTCCGGCCTCGTACACCTGAGCAACGCCGTCGGATCGGGACATGCCGGCACGGATGCTGACTGCACCGGTCGCCGTCCTCACCCGATGGGCCGACAGCCTCCAACGCATCTCCCACGCCGGGTACCCCGCCCTCGCCATCGACCTTCTGACCGTGCTCCTCCCCCACCTGTCGAGGACCAAATTGCGCGCGGTGCGCCCCTGCTTGGTGAGGAAGTCGAGCTTGGCGTCTCTCGGGACGATCGGCATGCCGATGTGGTTGGGGGCGAAGGATGAGCCCATTTAGAGGCCGAAGACGGCCAGCTGGACGCCGAGGAAGGCGAACGCCATGCCCGATGGCAGCAGCCAGAACACGATCGTTAGGTAGCAGGCGAACCTTGCTCCGAGCAGGCCCAGCTCCAGCCATCGGCTCTGGACCTTCCGGTGGGCGATCAGACCTTGGAATGAGCGCAGGTGCAGGTTGAGGCTCTCTCCCAGCAGCAGCGGGAAGAACAGCCAGCCCCGACGCTGGGTGATCCAGCCCATCAGCCCGCTCCGGGTGGCAGCGGATTCTTCGTGGAAGGAGATGGTGTCGATCTCGATGTCGGGTCTTTGCCGATCTTGTTCGGGTTGGCGTGGTGCCGGGTGTGCTTGTTCATCCACCACGAGTAGCTGATGCCGACGAACAGGGTGGCCAGCACCCGTCCGAGGCGGTCGTTGGCAGGTCCGGACGCCAGGACCTGCCGGTGCGACGCCTCATGGCCGAGGAAGGCGAACTGGGTGAAGATCAGGCCGAGCGCTGCTGCCATGAGCAGCACCAGCCACGAGGTGTCCAACAAGATCATGCCAGTGGCTACGCCCCCAAGGGCGACCATGAGCCCGGTGAACAACAGTGCGTAGAACCATCGGGTCCGGTGCTGGAGGCCAAGTGTGCGGGTGGTCTGGGCCAACGCTGTGTAGGTATGGGTGGGGCTATTCACGCGCCGCGGCCTGGCTGCAATGGCCTGCAGAGCCGTCGTCGCCGCCGTCTCCTGTGTCATCTATTGATCCTTTTGGTGGCGCTGCCGGTCGTCTCGAAATGCGTCATGGATTCTTGTGCCTGCCATCGAGGGCCCGGGCTTCAGCTGGGGGGAGTGCGACTGGCTGCCATCCTCGCGGCAGTCGACGCTGGAACGCGTGCAGCGCCCAGGACTGCCTTTAGCGAGACGCGGAATGTCCGCCGTCGTCATCCCAATGAGCCAGTAGGTCAGGGCGCAGTCGGTCGTCGGATTCGGCCAGGATCGTGGTGGCTGACTTGTTGTTGGTCGGGGTGGCGGCCACCTGCATCGCGTGGCGCGCTGGGCGGTCCTCCCACTCCGGCGGTACGGCGAGCAGCTGGATAACGCGAGGGCCCGGACTTGTCACCAGCAGCGCCCGACTCGTGTTGTCGTGGGGAAAGGACGCCAAGGTCACGAACCCGTTGCCGATCTTGAGCCGACCCGGGCCGCTCGTCCAGTCCGCGGCCGAGTAGATCAGCCGCAGGATTCGGCCCAGGGACGGGCGGGAGATACTTGACCAGGCCAACGACCTCGGCGTGCAGATCGTGACCGTATGGCCACCAGGCACCGTCCAGGGCCCCACGACCGAGCGACGGCGACAACAACAGACGCAGTTGTTGATCGCCAGCCGGCGGAGTAGATCCACTCCACCCGGGAACGGGCTGGGCCACGAGGTCCATGGCCGGGTGAGCTGTTGCGATCAACATGATTTTCAACCTTCCACCCGGTCCTCAAAAGGGTCCGTGTGGAGGCTCCGTGAACAGCTAAACTGATTTTACTCCTTGCCGACAACAAGAGACGCTGAAGCCCAATCCGGCCGTGAGCGAAGAATTGGGGCATCGGAGTACACTGAAGATATTCCGGTAAACAGCGACATTCTTGCTTCAGGGTGCCGACCAGTCCGGTCGGACTGAACGGACTCGGATGACCGACCGCACAACCCTCCCCTCAACAAACGACGCCAGCCCACGGCCAGCCGGACTACCGACACGCCCGGCTAGGCCGGCCCGAAAGCCTGCGGCAGCTACCCTTGTTCCGCTCACCCGGGCCGCCTCAGCGTCGACTGCGATCTGTGTCGCCGGCCTCATCGCGGTCGGCCTGATCGTCTTCCTGGCCCAAAACACCCGGACCGTCGTTCCCATCACCTTCTGGATGCACGTCCAGGCTTCGCTCACCGTGTCGCTGCTGATCGCCACCGTCGGCGGCATCCTCCTGACAGCCCGTCCTGGGCATGACCCGCATCATCCAACTCCGCCACCTCATCCGATACCCCAAGCCGTGACGAACCCCAGCACCCAGCACGCAGAGGCCGTCTGTTCGTGGCCACATCAGGAGACCTCATGACCCTCGGTGGATCCGCAATCGTGGCCGAGCCTCCTGCGATCCCACGGGACGGACCGGCCCTAATGAGGAAGCTTGAGCTACTGCCCCCGCCTCGTCAGAGCGTTCGGACCGAACCGGTAGCGCCAGGCGCTCCCGAGCCGCGCCGACACCTTCCCCCTCCGATCCTCAGCTGGCCGCGCCCACACCTTCCCGCTCCGGTCCTCAGCTGGCCGCGCCCACACCTTCCCGCTCCAGTCCTCAGCTGGCCGCGCAGAGCGGTGGGGACTGTCGGTTGACCGGTCCGCGTATCCCAGTCAGGACGCTTCGCAGGCTCCTCTCAAGCCAGACCGGAGAACCCAGAATGTCCGGCGGGCCGCAAAACTGACAGTAGCCACGAAGGCAAGGAACAAGGTGGAGCGAGCCCGCCGGACCTCTTCAGCCTTCCACTGGGGAAAACGGTGGAAACGGCTGGTCTGATCCGAGGGGAGACAGACCATGACTGACACCCTGAACGACATGGCAGCAAACGAGGAGGAGTTGGACCAGCAGCAGTTGGCCGAGCAACTGTTGGCGCAGGCCAAGCTGCGGGGCGTGGAGCTGGTCGGCCCTGCCCGGCCGCGAACCCACCGTCGAAGTTGAGCCGGGCTGGGCTGGCACCGCCGCGGGCACGGGTCCTGGCAGCACCTCAAGTCGACCAGCTGGTCGCACACCGTGACGCGCTCGGTGAGTCGGTCGGTGAGCAAGGTGCGATCCTCCACCAACGCTGACCGGCACTGATCCTCGCCGGGATCCCCCGCTCGGCGGCTCAACGCCCTCGGCGACTCCGGCGGTGGCCTGGGCGTCAGCAAGTGGGTCTGTGCGGACCGGATCGAGTCCGAGCCTCGAGGCCGTCCGAACCAACGCTCCCGGGTTCTGTCCAATCCTGTTCTGTCCAACCCCGCCCCCATTCGGGCGTCGAGCTCGTCATGTCCGGTAACCCAGTGGAACGTCTCGAAACCACCGCCGCCCGATGGCCACGCGTCGAATGGCCACTTCCGGATCTCGGGTATCGTGTGCGCGGACAGGTTGTTCAAGATCACGTGTGCGGGCAGCCGGCTCGCTTCCTTGGGCACGAAGGCATCCCTCGGCAGGTTCGGCCGCCGGACCGTTGAGCCCTCCCGCACCAAGAAATTCGGCCAGGGCTTAGCTGATCAGCCTCCATCGGCGCCGACAACGTCACAACGAGCGGATTGAGTGCCCTCGATGACCGCGAGGTCGAGACATAGCAGGTGCGTGGATATGCCCGATGGCCACTCATCGACGAGGTCCACCGACGCCGAGAGTTCCGCCTCGTGTTCTGGAAGGAAACCGACACCGGCCACAACAACCTCGGTGCGGACCCCCTCGCTCGCCCAGCTGACGTTCAATGTGATCCGGCGTCCGCACGCGTACCCGCGGATCTCGTTGTCCTCGGGGATCCGAAAGACGACCTGATCGTCAGTCAGCGCATAGCTGACAACCACAACGCGTGGCCCGCGCCCGGTCTGGTGGCCCAAACCTCCCCGGCTTTGCTCACCGAGCCAGAAACGGCATTCGGACGCCGATAATCGACGGCTTGTCGGCGCCGGGTGGGAAGACAAGCGAGCTGAGGTAGACGCAAGCATGACCCTGGTTCTTCAAGTAATCTGACGATGGTAACGAGGTTGGAGCGTGGGCGGCATCACCAAGAACGATGGCAAGCTGAGGAATCCGCCACTTGACACCCCGGCTCCATTTCGACGGGGTTCAGCTCGATGATGAATCGCGACAGCGAAACACCCGCGCCGCAGAACAAACAGATGTGATGCGCAGCCATTGGCTGACGGCTGGATAGACGGCGATGAAGGCAGAGTCCCGCCGTGGCTCACACGGAGTCGGAAGAGCAGACCCGATCCCAGGCTACTCCTGACAGACAACCGTCGAGGTCCAGGCGCCAGAACCACCATCGCGGCGTGCCCGACGATCCGGACCGTGACCATGATGTCCACTGGAATCGCGCCCGTCGTGGGATCGCGCCCGGCGCGGACCCACGGCTCGCCCGCTCCAGACGGCCGGCGATGACCCGCACCTTCGTGGCCGACCCAAGATCGGCGGCCAGGTCGGCGAGGGCCCCGCCGTGCCGCCCAGCAGACGGCTGACGGGACGAGAGTCGGTGTCCAGACTGGCTAACGGAAGCCGGAACGAGGTTGGTTTCGGGTCATCGTGGCGGGCCCATCAGGCAGCCATCGGCCCATCCACGCTGACCCAATGCCGTCGCCTCAGAGTCTTCCGATCCCGATGAAGCCGCGACGCCGGGGTCCGGCCTGACAGCACGCACAAGATGATCACCCAACACCTGAGTCCGCGGATCTTTCCAGTAGGGCGGTGCTGTCCCTCGATGGCAACATCGAAGCGAGGTCGACGGCTACCGCTCATCGGGGCCCGACTCCCGGGTCGCGGTCGCAGCCCTCGACCCGCTGGTTCTCCAGCCTGAACCCTAGAGCGCGGCCTCGGCGTAGCCCTCCAGCAGCCGGCGGCGTAGATCGGCGACGTTCGCGGCGACCTCACGCCATCCGGTGCCGTCACCAGTCTGGAATCTCAGGAGCATCCAATTGCCGCCTTGGCTGTCCATGTTCTCCAAGCTCAGCAGCAGGCCATCAGCGCTGTCGCGTCCGCGTCGTGTCCGGTCGAACGCCTCGAGGATGACCATCAACCCATCGAGATAGTCAAGTGCTTGCTCGAGATCATCAGTTGTGATGTGGGCTCACGGCTTCGCGGCATGGCCACCCTAGTGGTTCCGTCGTGGTTCGCTCATAAGGGTCAACCGGGCACCGTTGAAGTAGGGGCGGCGGGGGTCCTCGCGTGCACCGCAGCGAAGAGCCCCGCCGTCGACGCTTATCTCGCGTAGCTGTCGGACAGACGACGACCGTCGGCCTCGGAGAACACGTGCACATGCTCGGGATCGATCCGTAGTCGTATCGTCGACCCTCGCTCGGGAGGGTTGCGGGACGAGATC
>NZ_BAABAB010000056.1:0-120669 GCF_039537205.1 Microlunatus ginsengisoli
AGTCACCGTCCGCGGCGTGTCGCTGACAAGGCAGAACGCAACTATTAGCCGATTAAGAGGGACTGGCCGGTCCGGCCCACCGACAGCTCGACCTGGCAGTCAGCGGCCAGCTGGGCGTATTGCCGAGAGGTGTATTCGCAGCCGCGGTCGGAGTCGAACACCACCCCGGGCTCGGGATCGCGGGCGGCGACGGCGTTGCCGAGCGCGTCGGCGATCAGGTCGGTGCGCAGGTGGTCGGCCATCGCGAACCCGACCACGCGCCGCGACCGCAGCTCCAACACGGTGGCCAGATACAGCCAGCCCTCCCAGGTGTTGATGTAGGTAATGTCGCCGCACCAGCGAGTGTTGACCCTAGCGGCGTCGACCGCGAAGTCGCGGCGCACCCGATTCAGCGGCGGTGTCGCGGTCGGGTGAACGACCGGCGCGGGCGAGGCTTCTTCCTACCCATGCTCTCCATGATGGACATCCTTCCGAGGCAAACGCCTGTGATCTTGGATGTCCGTCAAACGGGTCACCCCCACTTGAGCTTCACTACACGCCCGGTTTGCCTCAACTGACGCTCGCGCCAGGGTCGAGAGCTTGGGCTGGACGGGTCGTCGCCGTCAGGCGACTGGCCAGCGACACGCGTCGCCCAAGGCGAACCGCTACCAAGACTGCGCCATGCCGCTGACCGCGTCAGACGAGCGTGCGACACGGAGACGTCCGAGCGGCCCTTGGTGAGGCGTCAGCACCCACACCTTCGCGCGCAGGTCTCTCGTTCTAGGCGGGCAGTTGCGCGAGGAGGTCGTCGAGCTGGGCGAAGGTCTCGTGCAGAGCGTCGAGCGCGCCGTCGCCCTGCTCGAGCGCCGCCCTCGACGGGAACACCTCGGTCAGGACGAGGTGCGTCACGCCGTCCTGCTCGCGGAGGATCACAGTGGTGACCGAGCCGCTCTCACCGTCC
The DNA here is from genome assembly GCF_039537205.1 of Microlunatus ginsengisoli. NCBI lineage: Bacteria > Bacillati > Actinomycetota > Actinomycetes > Propionibacteriales > Propionibacteriaceae > Microlunatus > Microlunatus ginsengisoli. The sequence continues at coordinate 941 of NZ_BAABAB010000056.1, forward strand.
TCCTCGTTCGTCCAGACGATGCGCGTGTGCGGCGTGACCTCCTGGTAGGTGCCGTAGAACGCCATGCCGTCGCCGAAGTCGAGGCGGTAGCTGCCGCCGGTGCGCGCGTCCATCTCGAGCGAGCGCAACTGCGCGGCCATCGACTGCGGCAGCCACCACTGCCGGAACAGTTCGGGCGTCGTCCAGGCCTCGAAGACCAGGCGCGCGGGCGCGTCGAACATGCGCCTGACCACGACCTCATGCTCGGAGGTCCGCTCGACGCTCACGGGTCGCGCCGCCGCGGGCTCGCTACGTGCTGTCCTGTCCACCGGTGTTCTCCTTGTTCCTCAGTGCTGCGACGACGTCGTCCAGCGCGCGGAAGCGCGCGTCCCACAACTGCTGGTACCGCTCCACCCATGCCGCCACGTCCTCGAGGCGGTCTGCCCCGACCCGGCAGCGGCGCACGCGCCCGACCTTCTCGGTCGTCACGAGGCCGGCGGCCTCGAGGATGGCGATGTGCTTCTTCATGCCGGTCGGCGTCATGCCGAACCGGTCGGCGAGCTTCGTGATGGAGGCCTCCGACCGGCCTAGCTGCTCGAGCACGCCCCGGCGCGTCGGGTCCGCGAGCGCCGCGAAGGCGGCGTCGAGGTCGACCTGCTGGTGCGTACACTGAACCATCGGGTTCAACAATAAGCACAACGTCGCTCCCGGTGCAAGCGTCCGGGGCGGTACGTGCCATGAGCCCGGTGACGACGTGTCCACCCAGACGGGCGACGCGACTGGATCGCACCCGGACGCGCGTCGGGGTGGAGCACCATGACCGCGCCTACCCCAGGGCGCCCGACGAGCTGGCGAGCACTGACTCCGACGCCGAGAGGCGCCGGTGGCGTGATCGCGGGGCTGGCGCGCTAGGGGCATCGGGACGTCTGATCTGAAAATAGCCTCGAGGTCGACCCGCTCGCGGCGACGAGCCGCGAGCTGCAGTCGACTCGTGACCGGCGCTCGAGTTGCCGTCAACGACACCCTCCGCCCAGAACGATGGCGTGACCGGTGGCGGTGCGCGTCAGGTGAACTTTGGCGCCGGCCGATGGTGCGACGGGACTCTCCAGCAAATCGTCTGGGTGAATCATCGTGACCAACCCCAGCTACGAAGCGCGCCCGGCTAGCAAGCGTCGAGGACTCGATGAAGCGCGGCCCGGCCGGCTGGACCCCAGGCCGGTTTTCCGCCAGGGAGTCCGCGGTCCCCATTTTGGCCCATCAGCAGCAGGAAGAGACTCTTCAGCACGGCGTGCCCTCGTGCGCGTCGGAACGTTGCTTCGTCAAGGTCGGGGTAGCTGGTGAGGAAGCGTGCGGCCGCGCCTTCCGGCAGCACGACCCATGCGGCTGCCAGGTCTGCCGCCGGGTCGCCGATGAACAGGGCTCCGAAGTCGATGACGCCTGCCAGCGTTCCGTTGGCGGTGACGACGTTCGCGGGATGCAGGTCACCGTGCACCCATACCGGCGGGCCATGCCATGCGGGTGCCGCAGCGGCGTCGTCCCAGACGGCTCGAATGTCGGCTGCGTTGGCCCCGATGGTGTCGGTGTCCAACGATGCGAGGAAGTGGGCGAACCCGCCCCTGGAGTCTCTCGGGTGAGCGCCGTGGCCGGTGGTGTCGACGGGTCCATCGGCAGGGGCGACCACGTGCAGGGCCTTCAGAAACGTGGCCAGGGTGTCCGCCGCATCCTCGCCGCGTGTGATCGAGGCGTGGTCGAGCGGCAGGCCCGGCACCCAGGTGACCACGGTCCACCACTTGGGGCAGCGCGGCGACGGTGTCCCATACCGGACCGGAACAGGGATCGGCAGGGGCAGGCACGGGGCGAGTAGTGGTAGCCAGCGTCCTTCTTTGAGCAGTTGAGCAGGGTCGGTGTCCATCCGCTGGATCCGCACCGCCAGATCATCGCCAAGGCGCCACATCTGGTTGCCCCAACCGCCGTCGACCTCACGGATAGGCAGCTCAGCCAGGTCCGGGTGCTGCTCGCGCAGAAGATCCTGGATCAGGTCCGCGGTGCTGTCGGTGTTGCTCGTGATCATGCGGTCGAAGCGGTCGCGTGAGACAGGATCCGAGGTCGCCGGTCGGGAAAGCGCTGCTCCAAGGACGACATTGCGCAAGTCTGTCAGCAGGTGTCCAAGTCCCGCTGGAACCAGTGGCCAGAAACCGCCGGTCCAGCGGACGCCGCTGTCGCCGTAGGCGACCCCCTTGCGGATGGTCTTCTCGGGTTCGTCGGTGGTGCTCTCGCAAACGCTGGCGCTACGGGCCACCCCGGCGGGAGCCCAGCGGTGAATGGCGCGCTGGCATCTGGTCTCGGCAGGGACGAGCGGCACGGCTAGATTGAGTGCCGGTCAGACACTCGGGGCGAGTTCGGTCGGTTGCCGAGTGAAACGGATCGCCTGAGATGGGAAAGTTCGAACGCTTCGTTGGGGTGGCCCTGGTAGGCCTGGCGCTGCTCGGGGCCACTGTGGTGGGCCTGGCGGCGCTCGTCGTCATGCAGGATCCCGTCGGCTGGGAGACGCCGTCGACGGCGATCGTGTTCGGCTTCTGGCGGCCGATCTATTCGACGTCGGTGCCACCAGCGGGTGTCGTTCTCGGCGCCGCAGGGTTCGCCCTGCTGGTAGCTGCGCTCGTCGGGTTAGCCGAGCGCCGTATCACGTACCGCGCCCGGACCAGCGAGGACTGGGAGCAGATGCCGTTGGCTCCCAAGCGAGTGATGGCGGAGACCCGCGGCGCGTATGCCGGCCCGGTGACGGTGACGGTGCTGATTCCCGCGCACAACGAAGCGGGCTGCATCACGGAGACCATCGCCTCGTTGCGTTCCCAGTCCCATCAGCCAGTACGGATCGTCGTCGTGGCGGACAACTGCACCGACGAAACGGTTGCTCTGGCCCGCAGCGCCGGAGTCGACGTCTTCGAGACCGCCGGCAACGCCGACAAGAAGGCGGGCGCGCTGAACCAGGCCCTGCCGGCGGCCCTGGAGGGCCTCGGCGACAACGACACCGTGATGGTGATGGACGCGGACACGACGCTGGACCAGGGCTTTCTGGCTGCCGCGGTACGCCGGCTGACCGACGATCGGGCGTTGATGGCGGTCGGTGGCCTGTTCTACGGCGAGGACGGATCCGGCATGCTCGGCCAGTTCCAACGCAACGAGTACACCCGGTACGCCCGGGAAATCGGCCGCCGACGGGGCAGGGTGTTCGTGCTCACCGGGACCGCGTCGATCTTCCGACCCCGGGCCCTACGAACGGTGGCCGAAGAACGGGGACGAGCGATCCCCGGCCTGCCGGGGGACATCTACGACACGGTGGTCCTCACCGAGGACAACGAGCTCACGCTGGCGATCAAGTCGCTCGGCGGTCTCATGATCTCTCCGGCGCAGTGCACGGTCGTCACCGAAGTCATGCAGACCTGGCGCGCGCTGTGGGTGCAACGGCTGCGCTGGCAGCGCGGCGCCGTCGAGAACCTGGGCAGCTACGGTTTCCGGCCGTCGGTGACCCGCTACTGGGCCCAGCAGCTCGGGATCGGATATGGAGTCGTGGCGATCGCCGCGTACTTGCTGCTCCTTCTGCTGATGCTGCTCGCGATGGACAACTGGATCTGGTTCCCGTTCTGGATCGCGGTTGGCCTGATCTTCGTCCTCGAACGGGTGGTCACGGTGTGGCGCGGCGGCTGGCGGGCGCGGTTGCTGGCCGTCACCTTGTTTCCCGAACTCGGCTACGCGATCTTCCTGAATCTGGTCTACGTGAAAGGCGTTCTCGATATCGCCGCACGTCGGAAGGCTGGTTGGGTGAACGTCGTCCAGAATCCCGCATCGAAGTCGGGCGACAGCCGATGACCCCGATGGGCATCGTGCTCCCCGAGGAGTTCCTCAGTACACCCGCCTTCCAGTTCCTCGGGGCGTTCGTCGCCATCAACACGATCATGTACGTCGCCCTGGCCATCGCGAAGATGCTGCCCAAGGTCTACGTCAGTGACTGGATGGGCGGCCGCGGCCGCCGCAAGGAGACCCGGAGCATTCATCCGGACGAGCCGTATACCCCGTGATCCCGCTGCTCAGCACGGACCGGATCGGGTGACCACTGAGGAACCCTCGTGCGGAACGCGCGTAGTGTCCGGCCGTCGTGCCATCTCGGCTAGTGGCTCGTCGTTGAGACAAGCTTCCGTTTGCGGTCGCTCTTGTCGAGGATCTCATCGGGTGGTTCGCCCATATGAACGGTGCACGCCGGTATTCCAGCCGGTGATGAAGGCCCGGATCTTGATCGTCAGATCCCGAACAGAGGCATCGGCAGCTTCCTCTGGATCGGTTCCGAGGCCTGCACCTGGCTCTTCGCGTCCACACCGACAACAGCCGCTTTCTGAGGCGGTGCCAGATAGGTCCTCGACGACGTCGAGGACCTTGGCCCCAGCGCGGGGTCGGTCGACGATACTGACCGCTGCGACCTGAAGTTGACTCCCGTCGAGTCAGACGAACCTCTGCCATCCGGTCGGAATGATCGTGTCAGCCGGCTCCACTACTGGTCGGCGCGACCACGACGCGCACTCACCCCTGACTCGGTGTGTCGCCGGCCCGGTTCAGTACCGCATCTGGAACCTCACGCCTCCCGCAACGGAGGGCGGTCGATGGGACCGGTGCCACACGAGCCCAGAACGCTTGCCCCTGTCAACGAGACCAGTCTCAGGATTGTTCGTGGTTCGGCCGATGAGTAGTCAGCCGACGGCAGCAACTTCGAGTTCGGCCGCCACGACGACAGGGAGGTCGAGCGGCAGCGCGGACACTCCGATCGCTGTGCGTGCGTGCGCTCCGACCGTGTCGCCGAAGACGTCGTGGACTACCTCGGAGAAGGCGTTGAGCACTGCGGTTGTTTGCGGGTAGCCGGGTACGGTGTTGACGAACCCGCTGACGCTCAACCAGGCTTCGATCCGATCGAGATCACCGATCGCCCGCTGCACACTGGAGATCACCGACAAGGCGGCGGCCCGGGCCGAAACTTGAGCTTGCTCCAGCGACACCACGTCCGGCACTCGGCCGAATGGTCCCTGCGGGGAGCCGTCGGGTGCCTGTGCCCCGTGGCCCGACACGATCACCCGCGCTCCGACCACGCGGACCCAGGAAAATGAGATCCGAACCCCGGGCGGCATTGCCGGTGCCGCCGGCAGCACCAGACCCAGATGGGCAAGCCGCTCCTCGACCGTCACGACTGCATCCTTCCACTGGTCGGCGGATTGGCCTGGCGACGCCCCCGCGGCGGAGCTTGGGACAGCCCCGAGATGACCGTCGATCGAGCGTCCTACGAGAACGCTGAACTGGGGCAGGCGCGTCGTAGCATCGCGGCCACAGTGAACACCCAGCCCAAGAAACTGATCAGGATGGCGCGTTGTATCAGCCCTTTCCAGGCGAACAGCGCACTGGTCGGATGCTCGGCGAGCTTGAGGACGATGACTCCCACGATCAAGCCGACACCGACAGCCAGAGTGAGGGCGGCGAGGCCGCGCCAGAACAGGTCGCGTCGAAAGCGTCGATACATGACCAGGCAGCTCGCCGGGGCCAGCGAGAACACCAGTGCCCCGAACAGTCCGTGAACGATGCCGTGGACGCTGTGCTGGTCGAACACCGTCGACGGATCGGTGACGAACGGGCCGGAGGACGAATAGCCGGGACGCAGCCACCCTTGAACCAAGAACGCCGCGACGAACAGCGCTGCTCCGACCATGCCCGCGGTCGCGCCGGCTCGACACAGGCGCCGAGAAGACCTGGAAACAACACCGGACTTGCCCACCGGCTCCAGCATGATCCTTCGGCAGCTAGCTAGGGCGCCAGCCGCTCCTCAACCGCGCCGACGCAGTGGCGTCTGTCGTACGGGATGCACGCGACGGTCGTCCGCTCTGCGGAGCATCAGAGGCGCTGCCGGTGACCTAGAGTGGCGGCGGTCCGTCGCCGGAAACCGACCGATGCGCCAAGAGGAGCCTCGGGGTCATCGCCGTTCGGGAGAGTCGGCAAGGAGCGTGGTGACCTCCGCGGCCACGTCGGGAGGCAATGGGCCGAGCGCCAGGGTGGTCGCGTTTTCCTCTGCCTGGGCGACGGTGCGGATGCCGGGAAGCGGGATGATCGCCGGGTTCACGCTCCATAGATAGCCCAAGGCGCCCTGGATCAGGGTGCGACCGTCGGCGGTCAGCAGCTCTCGGACAGCGGCGAGCCGGGACAGCCACTGGTCCATCGTGCCCTCGTCGAAGTAGTCCCAGTACGGGGTGTCGAGCCGGACGTCGCCGGCCGCCGGACGGCGGTCGGTGGTGTAGCGGCCGCTGAGCAGACCCATGGCCAGCGGCGACCTGGCTAGAACCGACAGGCCGTGTGACTGCGCGAGGTCCAGAACCGCTGACGACCAGCCGAACACGTTGACCTGGGTCTGCACCGTCAGGCAGTGCGCTGACCGAGCGAACACATCGATCACCGCCGCGTCGTCCTGCGCCGTCCCGAACCAGCGGATCGTGCCGTCGGTGACGAGCTTCTCCAAGGTGGTAACGATCTCCTCGGCGTGCGTTCCGTCGCGGGCACCACCGTGCAGCTGCAGCACGTCGATCGCCCGGGTGCCCAGCCGTCGCAGACTGTCGGCACTTTGTCGTCGGATGGCGGCCGACGACACGTCCTCACCGCCACCGCGTCGGGTCGTCTCGTCGAAGACCAACCCGAACTTGGTGCTCACCACGATCTGGTCGCGGACCGACGACGGAAGCTGGCGAAGGGCACGTCCGATCACCTGCTCGGAGTGCCCCGCCCCGTACGAGCCGGCCGTGTCGATCACCCGTACGCCGTGGTCGATCGCCGCGTGCAGGGCGGCGATGCTGACATCGTCGTCGACGGCGCCCCATCCCGCGTCGCGCCCGTTGAATGTCCACGGGCCCCCCAGGGCCCAGGTGCCAACCCCGAGAGCCGAGACATCTGGTCCATGGGAACCGAGCGGGTGAACGGGGACGAACGTCGCAGTGCTCATGGTCGTGATCCTTCTTCGGTCGGTGGATGGTGCTCGTCGGCGAGAGCGAAGTCGTCAGTCCAACTCAGGTCTGGACCGGGGCCCGGCCATCGGGGCGGTGGCATCGGGGCCGGTCGACCGGCCTCGTTCGCGGTGTAGGCGGCGATCTTCCAATCGATCACCGCGAGGTCGGCGGTCAGCTGCTCGAGCTGGGCGCGGACCCGAGCCTGGTGGCGCCTGAGCAGTTCGATTCGGCCGGCGCGGTCGCGGTCTGCGCGCACCCGTTCTACGAAGGCGCGCACGTCCTCGACTGGCATTCCGGTGCGACGCAGTCGGACCACGACGTCCAGCAGACCGAGAGACGTCTCGTCGAACACCCGGTGGCCGCCTCCCGTTCGAGGCAACTCACCGAGTAGACCGCTGCGATCGTAGAAGCGGAGCGTCTCGATCGGGATGCCGGTTCGGGCGGCGACCTCGCCGATCGATAGGCCGGGCGTGGTCGAACTGAACTGAGACATGTGGCCCACTCTGCAATCTGGAGTGGACTCCAGGTCAAGAGGGTCGGAAGGCGGGATCGTTGCAGACGATCAGGGGCTGTCGAGCTCGGGCTTGGCGGCCGGCCGCGGTCGGGCTTCGATGAAGACGATCTGTTCGGGCGGGATGGTGAGCTTGATGGTTCGCCGGGCGATGTCGATCAGGGTGTCGATGGTGGTGTGCTGGCCGGTCGGGACCGTGTACAAGCTGTCGTCGCCGTGGGCGGCGAGGAACGGTTTGAACCCGGACAGGGAGACCGCACCGTTGCTGTCGGTCAGGTACTCGGCGAGCCGGCGGAACAGCTTCGGCAAGATCACCAGGTCGTCGGTGACTTGACTGCCCTTGGTCAGGGCGAATCCGCTGAGGGTGGAGTCCTCGGCCCAGATCCCGGGTCGCCGCTTCCGGGCGTCCACGGTCGCCTCGGCCAGCGCTTCGCGGAAGTCGTAATACAGCTTGCTGTAGAAGGTCGGGTAGACCCCAGCCGTCGGCCAGCAGCGCGAAGTTGACTGAGCGTTCCAGCTCGGCGACGTCGATGTGAGCGGTCCAGTCGGCGGAGACGCGTCCACCCGCTTGCCGGCGTAGACCACGGAAACCGCCCGGCCGTAGACGTCGGCGAATCGCGTGAGGATGTAGCCCGGCCGGGTCTCCGGCTGTGCCGCGGTGATCACTCCCCGGTCGTCGCGGATGACGCTCTTGAAGCCGAGCAGGGTGAGGAGCTGGGCGGGGCACCGTCGCCCCACTCTGCGGGTTGGCGCCACTGGTGTGCGGCGTGCGGCGGGGTGGTGTAGTGGGTTTTCAGCGCGTCGATCGCATCGAGACGAAGCTGGACCGCGCCCTGCGCGTTGGGTTTCGCCGCAATGCCTGCCTTCTGCCAGGCGTCGGGGTCGTCGGGAATGAACCGGATGCTGTCACCGTCGGGAGAGGCGCCGATCAAATGAAAGGTTCCCGCGATCACGCTGAGGGGCATACGGGGGGATCTTCTCTCACTCGACCCGGTATCACGACACCGGCCCGACAAGTCGGTGCCCGCCGATGCTGCGGGCACTGACAGCAATAGTCGGCTCCGGCGCCGGCGCGGGTCGCAAGCGGGCGTCTCGCCCTCGGTTGCCGTGAGCTGTGGTTCAACGGCACGGTTGGGCCGCTCCCCGGAGCTGCCGCGGTCGTCGCCGGGCACGGCAACGGTAGTACTGGCATCGGCCTTGCCGAGGACTGCGGCCCGGACCGGCCTTCAGCCAGCAACCTCGAACATCTGCACCGCGAGGCCAGATCCTCGGCGAGAACTGAGTGCCACGAGTGCTAGGCGGACGACTTCACTCGTAGGCGGTCGGGACCCGCACCGATGCCTCCGTTCCGCCGGTGTCACCGGTCCGGTCGGTTCCGGGACACAACCCGGCTCAACGCAGACCACAGCCGGCTGAGTCGGGATGGTCCACGGGCCTCGACGACGACCAGCGCGGTACCGCCGTTGAGAGGCCCCCAGGCGTTGTACGCGACGCCGGCGATCGGGACCGCCACGGAACTTCACCCCCCGCGAGGGTCGCAGGGTCCCCGAACCAGGAGACCGCCGGGACCTGCGTCGCAGGCACCGAAATGGTGTCGACGCGCCGGGCCTCGAGCCCAGGGTCGGCGCGTCGAGCAGCTCGGCATCGGGCAATCCGATGCGAGCGGCAACAGCGGCAGCGATCAAAGTCGGCGGACGTTGAGCTCGAGCTCCGGGAAAGCAACATCCGGCAAGCGCGACCACAAGGACAAGCGCAGCCCGAAGACCCAGCTTGGAGACGATGGCCGCTTGACGCCCAGAACAGGCTGTGAGTGCCCGCGATCCGCGCACCTGGGGCACGATGCCTGTAGGTTCGAGAGGCGCTTCCGGACATCCGCGTACGGGAGCACGAGGCTCGGGGAGGCAGGCGTGAGCAGGGGCGAGGTGCGGCAGGGGTACGTCGATTGGCTGCTTCGGAAATCAATGCTCAGTGCCGCCAGCTCAGCCGCCGGGAGCCTCTCCGCCGTCGGTGGGATGATGCAGAATCCGTTCGGCAACCCCGACCCCAGAGGCGCCATCGAGAGGGCCCCCGTCTGGTTCACAGCCTATCCGGCGTCCATGATCACCAAGCCGACAGAATCCTTCCTGGCCACCTTGAGCGACGACGCACTGTGGGCGGCTTTCGAGTCCCTGGGAATCGCCGCGGTCCACACCGGTCCGGTGAAACAGGCCGGCGGAATCTCGGGATGGAATGCCACGCCTAGCGTCGACGGCCAGTTCGATCGAATTAGCATCGGCATCGACGAAACCTTCGGCTCGGAGCAGGAGTTCCGGCGACTCTGCGACGTGGCCGCAGCGCACGGTGGCATCGTGATCGACGACATCGTGCCCGGCCACACCGGCAAGGGCTCCGACTTCCGCCTGGCCGAAATGAATGTCGGCGACTATCCGGGGATCTACCACATGGTGGAGATCCCTCCCGAGGACTGGGGACTACTACCCGATGTCCCGGCCGGCCAAGACTCGGTCAATCTCGGCGTCGACACCGAGTACCGGCTCGAGCAGGCCGGCTACATCGTCGGTCCACTGCAGCGGGTGATCTTCCACGATCCGGGAACCAAGGACACCAACTGGAGCGTCACGGGCCCCGTGACCGGCGCCGATGGTGAGCAGCGCCGCTGGGTCTATCTGCACTACTTCAAGGCTGGTCAGCCGTCGATCAACTGGTTGGATCCGACCTTCTCCGGCATGCGCCTCGTGGTCGGCGACGCGTTGCACTCCCTCCAGCATCTCGGAGCTGGCGCGTTGCGGCTCGACGCCAATGGTTTCCTAGGCCTCGAGCCGGCCAACGGGTCCGGCGAGCCGGCCTGGTCGGAAGGCCATCCATTGTCGGACGCAGTGAATCAGCTCATCGCCAGCATGGTGCGGAAGATGGGTGGCTTCACCTTCCAGGAGCTCAACCTGGCCATCGAGGACATCAAGAGGACCGCCGAGCACGGAGCCGATCTGTCCTACGACTTCGTCAATCGCCCTTCATACGTTCACGCCCTGACGACGGGCGACACCGAGTTTCTGCGCCTCACGCTGAACGCAGCGCTCGAGCAGGACGTCCAGCCGATCGGTCTGGTGCACGCCCTGCAGAACCACGACGAGATGACCTACGAGTTGACCCACTTCGCCGCAACGCACAGCACCGACCATTTCCGCTTCCGCGGGATCGACCGCAGTGGCAATGAGCTAGCGCGGCTGATCCGATCCGAACTCATCGACGGACTCACCGGCCCGGCCGCGCCGTACAACAAGACGTTCACCACTAACGGGATCTCCTCCACTCTGACGACGATCTGCGCCGCAGCCCTCGGGTATCCCGACCTCGCCGAGCTCTCACCGCAGCAGGTCGAGTCCATCACTCGGGCACACCTGCTGCTCGCCATGTTCAACGCCTGGCAGCCGGGAGTGTTCGCCCTCTCAGGCTGGGACCTGTCCGGCGCGCTCACGGTCGATCCCGGGCTGATCCCCGAGATCCTTTCAGGCGGAGACAACCGATGGATCCATCGCGCCGCGTATGACCTGATGGACTACGAGCCGGCAGCAGCAAAATCGGCATCCGGCATGCCGCGCGGCGTCAGCCTCTACGGCCCGCTTCCGCGGCAGCTCGCCGACCCGACGTCGTTCGCGTCCCGGCTGCGTTCCATCCTTGCCGTCCGGCACCACTGCGGTATCGCTGTCGGCCAACAATTGGCAGTGCCCGAAGTCTCCGAACCCGCCCTGCTCGTCATGATCCATCGGCTTCCCGATGGGCGCACCCAGGCAACCGCCCTCAACTTCTCGGGGCGACCGATCTCCGGCGCGGCCCGATCCGAGCACTTCGACGTCGGTGCCGCAGTGATCAACCTACGGACCGGCCAACTGATCGGCCAGGTCGGAACGGACCGAACCATTCACGTCCGTCTGAAGCCGCATGCCGGAGTCTCGCTGCTGGTCACGGATCCGACGAACACCCGAGTCCACTGACACGAGCTTCTGGTCAGCCAAGCTCAATCGCCACCGCGCATCATCAAACCTGCGGGGTGGCAGCACGCATCCCGCACCGATCAACAGTCAAGCCGATCAAGATCGACGATCCCGTCCATCCCCCTGGCCGGCTCCGCTGCGATCTGCCCAGGTGCCTGCCGATTTCACTCACCCTTGCCTTGGGCGGTCGCCGACACCGGCCGGCGACCGCCGATTCAGCGGCGCCGTGCCGGTTTGCGCGATCCGCGACGATCGCGTCGAACGGGGGGATCGGCCGTCAGATGCGGCGTTGCGACGCCGCTCACCGGGGACCGCTGACGGTGGCTCGGGCCCAGCTGCGCCATGGCCCCCATGCTCAGCCCGCCATGGCGCAGCAGGCTCGAATCGCTCTTTGCGAGACGAATCTCGAAACTGGTCCGTCGCACCGCGAACTGCTCCAGCGCCTACACGAACCCCACTACTTCACCCCGAGTACGTCCTGGATCCGCGCGACAAGCTGTTCCTGGTCGTTCGCGAACACGACCTCTCGGGCGGCGGCTTGCATCACAGCCGGGCAGTGGACTGGAGACGTCTCGGTCCAGGGTCGCTGCTGGCGCTCAGGTCAGCCGGAGAATCACGATCACCAAGATGATGATGATCAGCACGCCGATGATTACTCCGATGATTCCCCGATTCATGCTGGCTCCTTCGCGCTGGGACAGGTGTGCGAGCCTCCCCAATTCCTCGCACGGTCTCATTACCCGCTGCTCCGCCCGCCAAGCACTCGGGGGCGGAGGTTGACCCCAGGAGCGACGTTCGTGCGGCTGCGTCACCCTGGATTCGGAGCCGTACGGCCAGCTGAGCCATCACTGGTTGATCGTGCCCGGTGAGCTCGGGAACCCTGAGGTCGGCAGCCTCCCCAGATCCGTCCGGATGGTGCGCAGCGGCGGGCGGGCGACCCATCGCCCGCGCCGGTCGAGATTTTCGAGACAGACGACGGCTGCGGCCCGTCCTGCGACCCAGTCCGAGCTCACGCCTGTCTCGTCCCTCAGACGCCGTCGTCGGTGAGATAGTTCGGAACGGGGTGGAAGCTCACTTTCGGTTCGGACAGCCGGAGACTGGACACGACAGGCCGGACGGCCCTGTCGAGGAACCGAACGAAGGGACGGATGTCCGGCCAGATCTCGATCACGCGCACGCCATCGGGATAGGCCCGCATCCAGTGGTACAGGCGTCGCGAAAGGCGCGGACCTCCGCCGAGCTCCAGCTGCTTGGTCATCCGTTCATAGTCATCGACGGTCATGGCAAGAAAGTCCATGATCACCGCGACCGGGCCGGGCGGCGTCTCGGACCTCAGCTCGGCAACTGACGATCCATCGGCCGCGCAGACGTCGTCCCCGTCGCAGGTAGGTGTGCTCGATGGCACGTGATCCCCTCTCCATGGTCGAGCCCTTCGGTCTCTGCGATGGTGAAGACGCTTTCAGGGCTCACTGATGACGCGGCCCATTCGCGAGCGGCTCACGTCCATGCCCGGTGAGGCGACCCGCTGCCTCGGGGGAGCCGGCGAGGGTCGCGCCTGCTGATTGGTGCCGCCGGCCGATCTGGCCGGTGGGGTCGTGGATGGATCCGCTGAGGCTGTGGGACGTTCTTGGCGGTGAGAGTTCGGTGAGGATGTCGTGGGCGTCTGGGAGGGACCGTGCGAGCCGGCCGAGTTTGGTGACGAGGGTGTTTCCGGATCGGCGGGCGGCGAGGGCGGGGCGACCGACGTGCGGCACGGACGCCGTGTTCTCGAACCTCTCGTTCGGGACTGCGTAGGGGCTCAGGAGTCGAAGCGTCGGTTCAGTTCCGCAGTGACCGGCCAGGCTGCGCCGGCAGTGTTGGAAAGCACGACCGCATCGACGTCAGCGTTGCCATACCGGGCGAGCAGGGCGCTGACCCCGGCATTGCTCCCTTCCTTGTAGAGCGTCGATCGTCGGAACTCCAAACCGAAGCCGAAACGGACCTGCTCGTCTCGAGCGACCTGTGGAGTCAGGAACTGCTCCGTCAGCTCGGGTGTCAGCAACTGTCCAGCCCGCACTGCGTCGAGAAAGATGAACAAGTCCTGAGCAGACGCATGCGCTCCGCCGTCCGGCGAGCCGATCGGCGGATAGCTGAAGATGTTTGCGCGCCACGCCCCGTCGACCAGGTCCCAGCCTTCGGCCACTCCCGGCACGGGGTCTCGACGGTCGAAGAACCCGGCCCCCGTCATGCCCGCCCGCTCGAAGACCTCTCTGGTCACATACGTCCGGTAGGACTCCCCAGCGACCCGTTCGAGCGCCAACCCGGCCAGCACGTAACTCACGTTGCAGTACCGGGCTTGGACCCCGGGCGCCGCTAGTGCCGGTTTGTGGGCGAATTGCGGCAGGAAGTCGACGGTCTCCATGATCGCGTAACACGGTGTGTCCACGAACAGGTCGGCATAGATCTCGCCCGCGTCCTCATCGGCGTCGTCGGCGATCCCGCTGGTATGGGTGAGGAGATGCCGCAGAGTGACGGCATCGGAGATCGTCGTTCCCGACAGGTCGACGTAACGGTGGATCGAGGCGTCCAGGTCGAGGCGGCCAGCACCAACCTGCTGAAGGACGGCCACGCTGGTGAACAGCTTGGTAATCGACGCCGTGTCGAAGCGGGTGTCGACAGTGTTAGGAATCTGCCAGCGTGCGGTCGCGTGTCCGTACGCCTCGCTGAAAACGACCGCGCCGGCGTGGCGGAGCACCACGACACCGGTGAAGGCCGACCCGCGGAGGACCGTGCGAAGGCCGCCGAGGTCCATCAGCTCAGCCAACGGGCGGTGCCGATGTTGACCGCATACGACATGGAGTACCTCTCAGTCGAGTCAGACGAAACCGGTGGCGTCTGGTCGCATTATTGTGCCAGCCGGATCTACTGCTGGTCCGCGCTACCGCGGCGCGGCGCCGTCATGGCCGACTCGATAGGTCACGCCCCCGGCTCAGTATCTGATCTGAAACTGGCGCATCCCGCAAGGGATCGGCAGCGCGGGAGGCACGCAGTTGCTCTACAGGTGCGGCGTGATCGTCGGTCCAGCGGACGCGCCGTCGCCGTAAGTGGATCCTCAAGTGGAGATCCGGCCGACCACCCGCGCTGGGCCTGGTAGGTCGACGTGTCGAGCTGGCGTTGCTCTCGCTGTCGGAGGAGTTGTGGACGAACGTCGCGAGCCTCGTCAGACTTGCCGGATGGGGCGACGGGCAACAGCGGCGTGGGTGATCGCCTGCATCCTGGCCACGGGATCGGGTGCTGCTGGGTGTGCCTCTCGTCAGCTCGAGGCTGAGCCCCTGTCGGTCCCCTACACGGGTCCGTTGTGGACTGCACCAACTCCTGGTGTTCCGATGGACGCAGATCCTGGGGCGGCCGGTCAGGTAGTCGACTGCCACTTCGGTGCCCTCGGCAGGACTAACCCGAGCCCGTACAACAACGGTGAGGTCGGCGATAGCGCCGACGAAGCTCTTCGTTTGGCGGTGAAGGAGAGCCAGTTCGATGGTGTCGTCGATGACCTCGTAGTGGCCAAGGACGAGCCGGACCGGCGTCTGTATGTGTATCAGCGTGGGGGCCGGAACTATCAGGCAGCGATCTTCCGCCACGGACCGGCCACGAAGGGAACTGGAGTGGGTGAGGACGGCCTGGCATGGTGGCTTGAGTCCTACGCTCGCTGCGACATCGCCGAGTTCCCCGATGAACGAGCCGAGGCCAGCGGCTGGCAGGTGTGGACCGACAGCTCTGGCCAGCGGCAGCCGATCCACGTGATCAACTCTCACGAAGGTGCGGTCTGTGTCGAGGGTGCCCGATTTCTGGAGATCGGCGAAGGCAGACCGATGGGAGACGTACCGGTGCAGTACGCCGCAAACGCGTCGCAGTTTCACAACTTCTTCGACGAGCCCTACAAGCCGCACATCACGCTGCCCCAGGATGCCGTGGCGTCGCCGTATCGCCATGGAGCCGAGCGGCTGTGGTTCTCCCCGGATCGTCGCTGCGCCTACGTGGGCACCGACCCAGCCGATGTGGCTCTATGGCCGAAAACTACCCAACACCTCGGCTGCGCCTAGCCAGCCAGTGCGTGGCAGGGCGATGGCTAGCACTGGCCCGATCATCGCAGCCCATGACATGGTGCCGACCGTGGTGGTCCACCCAGTCCGCCGTGCGTGACGGCGACAGCGTCCTCAGCCGCGGACACCTGTGGATGGAGGTCGGTCCACCGGACAGCCGCCGTGGCCGTGAGGGGGACCGGCTTGCGGGACGCACGCACTGTCCCTCCGTCTTGCCACCTTGGCTGGGCTGCTTCCTTGGGAGGAGGTGGACCAATAACCGCGACCGGGATCTGTGCAAGGCTCCGACGGTGAGCAGCAGCGACTCCAGCGCCGGAACGATCAAAGTGGCTCGTACGCCGACGCTGACGTTGTTCTGTGGCCTGCCGGGGGCCGGCAAGACGACACTCGCGAGGCGGCTGGAGGCAGACGGGGCTGGACTGCGGATCTCCACGGATGATTGGCAGGCCGCGATCGGCCACCCGCACGCAGACGCCGACTTCCACGCCCGTTTGCAGGTCGTGCTCTACCGGCACACGCTTGATCTTCTTCGCCATGGCACGGACGTGATCTTGGAGGACGGCCTGTGGCGTGGTGAGGAACGGGCTCAGAAGTTCGGCGACGCTCGCTTCCGCGGCGCGCGGATCGCCTTCCACGTGTTCGATGTTCCGCTCGACATCTTGTGGTCGCGGTTACAGAGGCGCAACGAAAGCCGGGCGCCTGATGCCTATCCGATGACGTACGAGGAGCTCCGATGGGCGTGGTCGCTGTTCCAACCTCCGTCGGCAGCTGAACTCGCTGCCGTCGATCACTACGTGATTCATCGCGGCACAGTTGATCCGTAGCAGACGGTCGAGCACCACAAGGGTCGGTCGTGCGGACGCCGCCGCCGGAAGGACCGTCCAGCGAGAGCGGCTGTCCGCTTGCTGCTGGCTGGATCGGTGGCCCTGACTACGCGGCCGCTTGGGCCTAAGCCGGCAGCGCACCGAGTTGACCGCTCGGAGATCCGGCCGTCGACCAAGCGGGTGACGAACTGGACGACCAGGTCGCGTTCAGCCACGACGAAGGTGTTACCCAACGACCTGGGTTGTGGGTGCGCTGAGCCGTCTGCAGCAACTGGCGGGTACCGTTTCCTGGGTTCACTTGACTGTGATGGCTACCGAGCCGCTGGACGGTGCGGAGTAGTAATAGCCGTTCGAGGTCGGCCCGCCGGGTTTGAATGTGGCGGTGACCCGGTGCGCACCGACGGGCGTGGCCGTGGTGGTGCAGGCCGCACCGAGTGCGATGACCTGAGCGCTGCAGAGCGTGACGCCAGTCTCGGTGGTGAAGGTGACAGTGCCGCTGACCTCGGGTCGCCCTTGCAGGTTCCGCACGGTCGCCGCATACACCACGCGCTGACCGACCTTGACCACCGAGGCGGAGGCGTAAGCCTTGGTCCGGGTGGGTGCCGGATCGACGCGGACGGCAACCGCCCGCTGGCCGGGCAGGAAGGCGTCGTCCCCGCTGTAGCTGAGAGTTACGGTGCTGTCCCCGGGTGGCGTCTTGGCCGAGGTGCAGGCGCCCAGTGACTGCGCGTCGTGGTCCGGGTCTTTGCCGAGACGCGCCTGGCACAGGACCGTCCCGGCCGCGCTGACCGTGAGCGTGCCCGTTGGGACGCTCACCCCCGACGCCGACTGGACCGCTGCCGAGTACGTGAGCTCGGCGCCATACGTCGTACTCGGCAGCGCATCGACGAGGAACTGCACGGTGGGCGTGGCATAGCGGATCGTCAGGAGCCCGTCGGCTCCGGCTCCGTTGGGCGATGTCGTCATGGAGGGGAACAGCAGGTGGGTGCCCGGTCCGCCGGCCACGTTGGCGGGCCCGCCATCGTAGCTGTCTCCGGCTGCGCCACCCCCGCCGGCGCCTCCGCTGTGGTCGCCGCCCTGACCGCCGTTGCCGCTGGCGGGATAACCGCCACCGCCACCACCGCCACCGCCCTGACCGGCGCCGTCGGCGGAGTCGGCTCCCCTGGGCGACCCACCTGACGGTCGTCCGCCGGCCCCCCCACTGATCCCGGCTCCCGGTGCACCGGCCAGGCCGGTGATGTTGTTCGGTCCGCCGGCACCGCCGGTCTCGCCATCGACCCGGCCCTCGCCGCCGCCGCCGCCACCGCCGCCGGCGACCACCGTCGGCTGCGACAGCGGGGCGTTGAGCGAAAGGACGGACGCTGCGCCGCCGCCGCCACCCCCGCCCGCACAGATGGCACCCTTTCCGCCATATCCGCCCCCGTACCCGGCGGCGCCCGCCCCGCCGTAGCCCGGCGTGCTGTCCCCGCCGCGACCGATGTAGAACGGCTTGTCCTGGGTGCAGGTGTCATCGTCGAGCGGCATGCCCCGGTCCGCCTTGCCGCCGTACTCGCCGATCTGGACCCGGACGACATCGCCCGGTCGCACCCGAAGGGTCCCACTGACCTCACGCCCGGCTCCGCCGATGCCGCCGGACGTGGGGATCGCATCGAGGGCCCGGCCACCAGTCCCGCCGCCTGCGCCGTCGAGCGTCAGGTCGAGGTAGGCAACTCCGTCGGGTACGACGAAGTTCTGCACCCCGTTCGGGATCTGGTCCACCCGTCGAGCACGGTATTCGCAGACGGTCTTGTCACCGGTGCGGCTGCAGCCGGTGGGAGTCACGATCGCGAACGCAGGGCTCGGCGCCAGCAGCTGGATGCTGGTGGCCACCAGGGAAGCTGCGGCGAGCAAACCGGCCGCTCGTCGACGTGGGCGACCCTTCCGGTCTGCTCTCAGCGCACCAGCGCGAGCTGACGCTAGCGGGGTCTGCCATGATCCGTGTGCCATCGTGACCTCATTCGGTAGGTGGGCGTCTGCATTGCGCTCCGCTCACGGTATGGACGTACCTGGCCCACCGGCTTCCATCGAGAAGTTGATCTGACCCCAGTCCGCCTCCACCCCTGGGTGGAGGCGCGCCGCACCACGACGCCGACCCGCCAGCAGCGTCGATCATCCCGATGTACCGGTCCGAGGGTTTGCCCGCGACGTTTCTGGGCATACTTTTCTAAAGTCCGCGCCAGGGGATGTGACGGCATGCGCATACGTGAGGACAGCCCGGACAGAGCCCGGCAGCCGCGCCGGCTCGATTGGGTGCTGGCCCTGCTCACCTGGGCGGTGGCTGGCGTCGTGGTCGTGAGCACATTCTTTTCACTCCACACGCTCGACGCCGGCATGCGGGTGGCCACCGTGGCTGTGACAGCCGTCGTGATCTCGCTCTGGACCGTGGTCCAGTTCTTACCCGACGCCAGACCGGCCGTCGGCATGCTGGTGGCGATCGGCGTCCTCGGTGCAGGACTCGACTATCTGAATCCCGAAGGGCCGGGCTACATCGTCGTGTTCATGGCGATCGCGGCGATCGCCGGACGTTACCCGCTCCGCATCAGTGCCCCTGCCGCCGGCGTGCCTGCGGCGGCATCGGTCGTGGCCGAGCTGCTCACCTCGCATCATCCGCTCAGTTCTGTCCTGAACATCTGCATCGGCGTTGGCTTCGTGTTCGCGACAGCCACGTTCGCCCGAGCCAGCCAGGACGCCCATGCGTTGGCGGCTGCACTGCTCCGCGAGCAGGAGGCGGCGCAGGAGGCGCGCGAACGCGCCGTCGTCCTCGGCGAGCGAAGTCACCTGGCCCGAGAGCTCCACGATGTCCTCGCCCACACGCTGTCTGGCCTGTCCCTCCAGCTGGCCGGCGCGGCGTTGCTGGCCGATCGGACCGGAGCCGATCCTGCACTGACGAAGCAGGTCGGATTGGCTCAGGCCACCGCCCGCGAGGGCCTGGTCAATGCGCAGCGGGCCATCGAGGCGCTTCGCGGTGAGGGCGCGTTGCCCGGTCCCGAGAACCTCGACGCGTTGATCGACAGTGCACGTCGGGCCGGCGACATCCAGATCAGCTACGTCGTCGAGGGGACGCCCGTTCCGGTCTCGCCTGAGGTGGGACTGACGATCTATCGGGCCGTCCAGGAGAGTCTGACCAACGTCACACGTCACGCGGGGCGCCACCCGTCGGTACGGGTGACCGCGTCCTGGTCGAGCGGCGCGGTATCTGTCGAGGTCGTCGACAGCGGCGGCGACGGCCAGCCGGCCGGCTTGCCACCAAGTGGTTGGGGGTTGCGCGGCCTGGCGGATCGGTGTGCCCGGGTTGGCGGTCAATTCGAGACCGGTCCGTGCGGGAGTGGCTGGCGGGTCCGGCTGACGGTGCCGGTTCGAGCCGCTGCGGCCGACTCCGTGCGGACGTCATGAGTACATTCCCGGACCGACCACGGCCGGTCACGGTGTTGATCGCGGACGACCAGAAGATCATCCGTGACGGCCTTGCGCTGATATTGGGGCTACTGGACGGCGTCTCGGTGATCGGAACCGCGATAGACGGCCGCGACGCGGTGCGGCAAGCGACTGCTGTACGTCCGGACGTCGTGCTGATGGATCTGGACATGCCGGCGATGAATGGGGTCGAGGCGACGCGCCGGCTGGCCGCGGGAAACCCGCCGTGCCGCGTGGTCGTGCTGACCACCTATCTAGACGATGACTGGGTGTACCGGGCCATCGACGCCGGGGCCCGCGGCTACCTGACCAAGGACGCAACCCCCGAGGAGATCCGGGACGCCGTCGTCACCGTGGCCAGCGGGGAGGCCCACCTGGAACCGCGGGTCCAGCGTCGTCTGCTCGACCTGCTCGCGACCGGCGCGCGTAACGGTGTTCCCACGAGTCCGCCTGGCGACATCGAGGACGGGTTGACCGCCCGCGAGACGGAGATCCTGGTCGAGATCGCCGACGGTCGCACCAATGCAGAGATCGCGCAGCGCCTCGTCATTTCCGAAGCCACGGTGAAGACACATGTGAACCACCTGCTCCTCAAGACCGGCTGCCGTGATCGGGCCGCTCTCGTCGTGTACGCATACCGCAGCGGTCGAGCGACGCCCTGAGGACGCCCACCTCGTGCGCTGACGTGGAGAGTGGCGAGGCCAGTTCCGATCGACGGAGAGCAGCGATGAGTGCTCCGCATGACCGACGTCTAACGGACGAACCGACCCGAGTATCACAAGGGCCCACTGTTGTGCGGGAAGCACGCAGTAGTCGTCGGTCGTGCGAGTCGCGGTGGCACCGATCTCCCTGCTTGATCCATGGCGGCCGGCGTGTGGAGGCTGGTCAGCCGGCTCCGCTGAGACAGGAGGAATCAGCGGAGCGGGTCCGAGGTTGTCGCCTTCATGAAGTCCATCATCTACACCGAGACCGGTGCCCCGTCCGTTCTACAGCTGGTCGACCGTGAGCCCACCCCACCGGGGCCGGGCGAGGTTCGCGTCCGCGTCATCGTGTCCGGGGTCAACCCGACCGACTGGAAGTCCCGTCGCGGCTCCGGCCCAGGCGAGGCGCTGCCCTTCGCCGAGGTCACGCCCAACCAGGACGGCGCCGGCGTGGTCGACGCCGTGGGTGACGGCGTGACCGACCTAGCCGTCGGCGACCGGGTCTGGACTTATCTGTCCGGCCATCAGCGACCAACGGGCACCGCGCAGGAGTACACCACCCTGCCGGCGGAGCGGGTAGTCCGGCTGCCCGACGGGATCAGCTTCGACGTCGGCGCCAGCCTCGGAGTGCCGGCTATGACCGCCCATCGGGCGCTGACCGTGGCCGAGGATGGCCCGCGCCGCCTGCAACCCGGTGCCCTCGACGGTCAAGTCGTCCTCGTCTCCGGGGGTGCCGGTGCGGTCGGTCACGCGGCCATCCAGCTGGCTCGCTGGGCCGGGGCAACCGTGATCAGCACGATCTCGGGGCCGGCCAAGGCCGACCTGGCCACCGCAGCCGGAGCCCACCACGTGGTCAACTACCGCGAGCAGGACGCCGCTGCTGCGATTGCTGAACTCGCCCCGGACGGGGTCGACCTGATCGTCGAGGTCGCCGTCGGCGCCAACGCCGAACTCGACCAGGCCGTGGCTCGGTCACGCACCTCGATCGCCAGCTATGCCAACGACGGCGGTGCCAAGCTAGCCCTGGATGTACGAGCGAGCATGGTCAAGAACCTGCGCTGGCAGTTCGTCCTGCTGTACACGGTCGGCGACCTGGCCCTCTCCGACGCGGTGGCCGACATCACCGCGGCGCTGCGGGACGGGGTGCTGCCGGTCGGTGAGGGTGCCGGACTGCCGCTGCACCGGTTTGCGCTGGTCGACACCGGCGCCGCCCATCAGGCAGTCGAGGATGGGGCTATAGGCAAGGTCTTGATCGACGTCAACTCCGACTGATCGAGTCCGAGACCGGGTGATCGATGGAGGTGTCGGCGGTCGCGGCTAGCGTCGGATCCATGGTGACGCCGCTGCCCGAACTGCTGGTGACCGACTCAGCCGCGTTGCGGGCGTGGCTCGAAGAGCACCACGCAACATCGTCGGGTGCCCGGCTGGTGCTGACCAAGAAGGGCGGCTCGGACACCACGCTCACGTGGCCGGGCGCAGTCGAGGAGTTGCTCTGCTTCGGCTGGATCGACGGCCAGGCCGGCAAGCGCGACGAGGTCAGCTACACCGTGCGGATCACCCCGCGCCGGCCCAAGGGCAGCTGGTCACAGCGAAACGTCGACCTCGTGGCGATGCTCGAGGATCAGGGCCGGATGACTGACGCCGGGCGCGCCGCGGTCGAGGCCGCGCGCGCCGACGGGCGGTGGGCCGCGGCGTACGCCGGTCCGGCGACCCGGCGGCCGCCGGACGACCTGGCCGCGGCGATCGCGGCGGAGCCGGACGCGCAGGCGATGTTCGATGTGCTCACGAGCGCCAACCGGTTCGCGTTGATCCATCGCGTCGAGAGCATGAAGCGAGCCGAGAGCCGGGCCCGCAAGATCACCGAGATGGTGGCGATGCTGGGGCGCGGTGAGACGCTCTACCCGCAGAAGGCGGGTCACCCCCGGATGGGCACGCCCGGGCGTCGGCACGGGGAAGCGGGGTCTCCATGACCGAGCGTGACGGCGCCGATCCGGACGCACGCCGCGAGCCGTTGCCGTGGTCGGCGATTCGCCCGGCGCCGTCTGGTCAGCTGCGTTGGAGCCAGTACGCCCAGCCGTTTGGGCCGTTCTCGCAGTTCAGGTCTGACCCCACCAGGCCGCCGAAACGGAGGCGCACGACGACCATCCAGTAGCGGGTTGTCAGGTCCGTAGGTGACATCCTTCTGGCTGCTGATGATCTGCAGGGCTGCCCAGGTTGCACGGCGCTGCCCGCCCCGCTGCGAGAGCCGGCTACTCGACGGTGGTGTGTCGGACAAACCTGTCCACTTTGGCCAGTCACTCCGGGTGCGAAGTTCGCCACGCTTGCGTTGTCGGGCTCGCCGCACAAGTTTCCGCCGAGGCCGGACCACCTCAGAAGGGCACCAACCGGGTGTCCTGTCACACACGCAGAAAGCGCACCACCATGTCTCGCACCAACCGAATCGGCGTCACCCTTGCTGCCGTTGCCACCCTCGGCCTGCTCGCCGGCGCGACCGGCTGCTCGGCAAACCTGTCAGACTCCGTCCTGCCCGTCGATCAGCAGAGCAGTCCAGCAAAGCAGCAGCCGGTCGGCTCCACGCTCGGCTACAACGTGCTCAACGAGAGCGGGCAACGCTTGGTGTTTCAGAAGGTGACCGGGAAGCTGCCGGCTCCGCCCACCAGCCAGTCGACCGTGTATCCGTTCGACAAGGTCAACTTCCAACTGCACTATCCCGGCCCTGGCGGTCACTCCAGCGGCGACGCCTGGTATTCCGTGGTCAACGCCGAAGGCACGACCACCGGCTCGATCGACTTCCACTTCGACGCAGGGACGCTGGGCAAATCGACGATCACGCAGTACGACACCAACAACAATGTGATCAATCCGTCTAGCTGGACGGTCAACACCACCTTTGATCCCGGTACGTTCCAGGACGTCACTGTGACCGACATGAAGGGTAGCGGCGACACCGATGTGGACATTACTCCGGGCCAGAACGGTTGGACCCAGGACGAGGTGTCCTCGATTCTCAAGCAGCAGTGCTTGAGCAAGAACTGCAGCTACGACGACGTCACCACGACCGATACGCGCGCCGATCCGGTCGTGCTCGCCTCGGCGTACAACGCCAACCCCGCCGGTGGAGACAGCAGCAGTGTGTCGACCGAGCAAGGGTACGAACAGAGCACCACCAACAGCTGGGACACGACGTACTCCAGCGAAGTCCAGCTCATGGATGCCGTCACGGTCGGGGTCACGACCAGCGTCGGCTATTCGGTCACTACCTCGCAGAACTTCGGGACCTCCTACAGCATCAACATCCCCGGCGACAGCACCGGAGTCATCTGGGGCGAGGCACCCCTGATCCACTCCAGCGGAGACTTCACCGTCACCGCCGGCAACACCAGCCTCCACTTCAAAGGATCGACCTTCGACTACCCTGACCCCCACGGCGCGATGGTCTACAAGTCGGCGTCCAACTACACCGGCGACCAGACCAACGACTTCCCCGCGGCGCCCGGCGTCAACAACAACACCGTTACCGTGGCCGCCCCCGAGCACCCCAAGACCGTCAAGTAGGAGGCAGACCGCTGACCGATCCTCGCCGGATCGGTCAGCGGTTCTCGAACGCATCGTCTTCGGATCGCGACCTTCGCCTGACCCTCACCCTCACCAAGACCCCGACAGGAGCCTCACCATCACCGACTGTGCCCCCAGGACTACGGCGAAGGATCTGCTGGTCGAGATGTTCGACCACATGGTCATCGTCAAGAACCCGAACATGATCGAGCGCTACTACCATCCCGACTTCGAGCTCACGACCAACGGCATGACCCAGGGCTACGAAGCCTTCGCCCGCGGCCACGCGACCGTCTACGCCACCCCGATCGCGTACGCGGTCGAGTACGACGAGGACGCCTGGGTCAGCACCGAGGACCAGGTCGCCGGACGGTTGTGGATCACGACCAGCCGACCCGGGGAGGAGCCGAAGCGCCTGGAGGTCGTGCTGATCGCCTCGCTGCTCGACGGCAAGATCTATCGGCTCTGGGAGCTGACTTGGCCCGACTGGTCCTCGCTCGAGGCCTTCAAGACCTACGACCAGGAACAGTTCTGATTGGATGCGAGGGCGGGATGCGGCATCCACCGGCACGTCTGCAGCACGATCCCCGCGCCGCGTTCCCGATCTTCCTGTCGTAGCGCCATGCGAGACCGACGGGGAGCTCCGACAGGCTCGGCTTCACCGAGCGAGTCCGGGCCAGCAGGGGAGTTCGGCGTCTCAGCATCCCACGGATCGGGGAGCAATTCAGATCTGCTGCATCGATAGCATGATCTTCACCGGCGCAGCTGAAAGACGGCACCTCGGAGGACGATCACGTTCGGCCCTCAACCTTGCCCTCAGGTGGCTGATTGCCGTCGATTGAGCCGTTCTTGATCATGCTGCGGTTGTGGCCGGCGCCGCCGGCGGGAAAGGGTAGGACGTCTAGATGTACTGGACAGCTGACCAGCTGGCGGTCGTCGACGACGCTCTCGATGCTGCGCGTGCCGGGGTCCCGACGGTGCTCCTGGTGGAGGGCGACGCCGGCATGGGGAAGTCGAGTCTGCTCGACGAACTGGTCGACCGGGCAGTCGGTTTCGTGGTCGCGACCTCGGACGGTGTCGAAAGCAGTGCCGTGCCGATTCCGTACGGCGTGCTGCACGACTGGGGCATCGATATCGGCGACGGGACGCTCGGCGACGACGCCACAGCACGGGCCACCAGTGAGCTGATTTGGGCGCTCGACCGGATCGGGGCCGACCAGCCCGTGCTGTGGCTGCTGGACGACGTGCAGTGGGCCGATCCGGAGTCGGTCGCTGCCCTGCGGTCTCTGGTCCGGCGGTTGGTCGGGACACCGCTGCTGGTGGCGCTGGGTCGGCGGACGCCGTCCCCGGGCTCGCCTGATGTCGAGGACCTGGTCCGACCGCGCTCGCGGCAGCGCCGGGTGCGGCTCCAGGGGCTGACGGTCGAGGACGCCACCCGGCTGGTCTGCTCGACGCATCCGCACATCGGCGCCGCCGCGGCCGTCGAGTTGTGGCGGCACACCGGCGGCAACCCGCTCTATCTCTCGTCGCTCCTGGATGAGTTCGACAGCGACGAGCTCGACGGCCTGCAGGGAGAGCTGCCGGCGCCCCGAGCGTTCACGGCCGCCGTGGCCCGCAAGCTCGCCAGGCTCTCGACCCGAGCGGGCGACATCCTCGGGGCGACCGTGGTGCTGAGCGCGAGCTGGTCGGCGGTTCCCGACGTCGCTGTGGTCGCCGACCAGGCGGCACCCTTCGAGGCGCTGCAGGAGCTCGTCGACGCTGATCTCGTGCACGTACGACTGTCCGGTCACCTGTCGGTACGGCCCGCGCACGCACTGGTCGGGGCCGCCGTCCGCCAGCTGATGCCGTTGCCACCTCGCCGCCAGCTCCACCGGCGGGCGGCGTCGGTCCGCTCGGGCGCCGAGGCGCTCGACCACCGGGTGGCCGCGGCCGACGGTTACGACGACGTACTCGCCCACGAGGCGTCGCGGCATGCTGCGACGCTGTATGCGCAGGGGGCCCACCGCCAGTCCGCACACTACTTTCGAGTGGCTCGGGACCTGACGCAGGAACCTGCGGCGCGGCGCGCGCTGGATCTGGAGAGCCGGTGGAGCGACGTGCTGTCGGCTCACGCCGGCAACGCCGACCCGATGATCGACCCGTCCGGCCCTCAGGATGCCGCCGCGGCCAGCGTGGCCGCTCTGCACCTGGTCCGGGACGGCGACATCGTGGCCGCCACCCGACGACTGGACCATCTCGACGACGACGCCCTGCAACGGGCGGCGCCCATCACGCGCTATCGCATCCACCTGCTGACCGCCTACACCAGGCTGGTGGGAGGCCAGAGCACGGCGCGCGTCGTCGAGGCCCTGGAAGCGCTCGACCGGACCGAGGTGCGCGACCCGGCCCTTGCGACGATGGAGTCGCCGACGCGGGGCTTCGTGGCCGCGCGGCTGGACGGTGACGGTGGCGCCATCCCGACGACCTTGGCGCAGCTGCCCGCCAACCCGATGGACGTCCCCGAACCGATGCTGGGCCTGCTCGGGTGGCGTGCCGTCTACCGGGTGCACTCGCTGCAGGTGCGCGAGGCCGCCGGCGATCTGGAGGCGATGATCGACCGGGCGATCGGCCGGCGCGATGCGTCTCCGCTGCAGTCCCAGCTCGCCTTGGCGCAGTGGTACGCCGGGGACTGGGGATCGGCCGGCGTCGCTCAGGGTCTCTCCGACAACAGTCCCTCGAAGCACTGGAGTCCCGACATCGGCGGCGCGCTGCTGAACTCGGCCTGGGGTCGGTTCGACGACGCGGACACCCAGCTGAGAGAGGCAGCTGCGGCGGTCCGGCGGGCACCCTGGCCGGAGGGCCGGCTCCAGGTGATGGTGGCGCGGGTCGCCCGCGTCCACGCGGCCGGCCGGCAACCGGCCGAAGTCGCGACGCTGGCCGCCGACTACCACGATCTGGCCCAGATGTTGGAGGTCGTCTCCGCCGCCGACGGGTCGATCGTGCTGCACGCCGGTCTGCTCGCCCACTGGTCGGGCCGTCCAGGCGTCGCGCATGCCTGCGCCGACCTGATGGAGCGTGCGCTCCAGCCGTCCCGCTCCCACCGGGCGCTGACGCTGTGGCTGCGCGGCCTGCTGGCGTCGAGGACTCCCGGCGCCGAAGCCATCGACCTGCTGCGGTCGGCCGCTGACGACCACCAGCAAGAGCTTCCGCTGTATCGGGCCCACATGTGGGCGGATCTGGGTGAGGCACTGCTCCCGTCGAGTCCGTCCGAGGCGCAACAGGCTCGGCGCCAGGCGTTGCAGATCTACCAGGCGCTCGGCGCGTCGCCGTACGAGGAGCGCCTCACTCGGCTCGTGGCCCCGTGCGGGCCGGAGCTGACGTCATCGCCGGCGTCCGCGTCGGTGTACCTCCCGGCGCTGACCGAACGCGAACGTGCCGTCCTGGCACTGCTCACCAAGGGCTTGAGCTACCAACAGATCGCAGGCCAGCTGTTCGTCACCAGGAGCGCGGTGGCCTTTCACCTCTCGAATCTGTACGCCAAGTTCGGGGTCCGCTCGCGGCACGACCTCACCGCGTATGTGCTGGCGAATCCAGCCGCTCTTCGAGCCAGTTGAAGGCCCGGTTCTCGGTGAGCTGGCGACCAAGTGGCTGGCAGTGATGATCAGCGCCCTCCGACGCGCTGAACGAGACCGTCTCGGCATGGGGCACCAGCTGGGCGAGCTGCTGGGACTGACCGGGCCAGAACTGCTCATGATCAGGATCGGTGATCAACATCGGGGTGCGGATCCGGGCGGCGAGCTCGGCATCGACGCGGTAGTCCATGACCGTGCGGTAGAGGTCGTACCAGTCAGTGTGATCGTAGGGTCGGCTGCGCCACGCCAACGTGCGCCCGAGGCTGGGGACCTTGGTCGCCAGGCGCATGTCCCGGTCGAACCGGTCGCGGCTGCCGTCGTGCAGCATCCGCACCATGGCGGCGCTGAGGTGCCGGGTCCAGCTGGCGGAGACGTCCACCACACCGGGATCGACGACAGCGGCGACCAGCCGGTGCTCGAAAGCGAGGGCGCGGGTGAGCCAGTAGCCGGCTTGGCTGACGCCCCATCCGGTGAGGCGCTCGGGGTCGACGTCGTCGCGGGCGCTGAGGGTGTCGACCACCGGTGTCAGGACCGCCTCCCAGTCCGGCCGGAAGTGTGTGTGCTGCTCGAACAGCATCGACTGCTGCCCGGGGCCGTCGTAGACGAACGCATTCCAGCCCCGGCTCAGAGCGCCGGCGCCTGGTGTCCACAGGTCGCTGACGGCCCCGTCGCTGCCGTTGGTGATGATCACGGTTGAGCGGGCAATGCCGCTCGCGTCGGGGCGGAGCAGGTAGCCGGGCAGCGAGCGGTCCTCGTAGGAGACCTCGACCCGCAGGTGCGCTCCCTGCGAGCAGTCGACGAAGGCGTCCCAGGCCTGCCGGTGCGACCGGAAGGTGGCCAGCAGCTCAGCCTCCGCGTCAGTGCTGGTAGACACCCCGTCGACGACGCAGGCCCAGTAGGTAGCGGCCCGTAGATAACCTGAAGCCGCGCTGACGAGATGACCGCCACTCCTGTCAGCGTCCGCCTCACGCTGCACCGTCTGCGCCGTCAGCGCCCACTGGGGCGCCCAGTCCGAGTTGTGTCGAATGCGACCGATCGTGGCCAGCACCTCTCCGAGCTCACTGGCACCGTGCACAGCGCGACCCAGCACTCCCCGGGTAGCGAAGTCCAGGCTCTCGTCACTGAAGAAGCCCTTGTCCAGCAGACGGCTCCCGTGGTTCGCGTCGATGATCATCGTCTCACTCTCTTCGTGTCTTCTCGTGGTCGTGCCCGCCGCTACTCGGCGGACGTGTCAGGCCTTGCCAGGCTGGAGAGCCAGCCGCTGCGATAAATCCAGGCGGCGTGGTCGACGACTCCGAGCTCACCGGTGGTTGTTGCAACCCAGACGTACGCGCTCGTGTCCTCTTCCTCTCCGACATCCCCACTCCACTCCTGCCGTCATTCCACCCGCCGAGGATTGATGGGGCGCCGGCAAGGTCCAGCCTGGGGCCTCTGTCGACAACGGGCCCTGGTCACAATGACCAGGGTCTGGCTGGGTCGCTATGCGGGACGCAGGGATCGTCCGCCTGCGAGCGCGTCCTGAGCGCCATCGAGCGTTCGATCGTCGAGCTGCAGGGCCAGCTTCTCGATGGAGGCCGGCTGGGCATCGGGTGACCGCTGGAGAGATGGCATCGCGATCCACGGCGGGGCCCGCAAGGCGTCGTGCGTATGGGATGAATGGCGCTGCGATCTCCACGATCCCGGTACCGCAAGGCGACCCTCCTACGGCACGCTCACAGATCCCGCTCGCGGAAGATCGAGTTGACGGCAAGATGTCGTCTTAGCCGAGCGTCGGTCAGGGCATCGACGATTACCGACGCGCCGCACCAGGTTGCCCCAGCTGATTCAACGATCTTGCGAGCTGCGACGGCTTGACCACCGGTGTCGATCCAGTCGTCGACGAACAGGACACGTGATCCCGACGGCAGCAAGTCACGGCGCAGGCCCAGCCTGAGATTGCGGTCCTGATAGTCCGGTGGCGTCCGCGCGGTGAGCCAGCGGTCGCTGTCGGTGGAAGGTTCAGGGTCCTTGCGGAGCTCGACCAGACCGACGTCGAGTTCGAGCGCGACCAGAGCTCCGAGCAGACCGCCCCGCGACTCGGGTCCGACGACATGCGAGATGACGGACCCACGGCTCGGCTCGGCCAGGGCTGGTCCGAGCCGGCGCAGGATGCTGGCATCGGCCCACCATCCGGTTGGCTCCGCGGCGTAGCGGTCGTCGGTCCGGTCGGACAGCCAGCGGAACGCCGCACGCAGATCGCTCAGCAGCTGCGCGTCCGGATCAGCTCTTGGTCGCGGTCCTCGATCCTTGGTGCCCACGGCAACAGTCTGCCGGGAACGTCGCTCAGTGGGTTTCGATCGTCGAATCAGCCGTCACGGCGGCCCGCAGTCGTACGGCTGTCGCTCGGCGCACCATCGTCGGAATCCTCGTCGGGGACCGAGTCGGCCTTGACGGCACCGCGCTCACCGAGCGGCCGCGCCGGGCCGCGCGTGCTGTCGCGGACGGTCTGCTGCTCGGCCTCGGCGTTGACTTCGGCGCCGAGCAGGATCGCGTACGACGTGATCCACAGCCAGAACAGCATGACCACGATGCCGGCCACGGCGCCGTACGTCTTGGCATAACTGCCGAAGCTGGCCACGTAGATCGCGAAGCCGATGGAGGCGATCAGCCAGAGCACGGTGGCGAGCGCCGCTCCGACCGACAGCCAGCGGATCTTCGGTGCGTCGCGGTCGGGTCCGATCCGATAGATCACCGCCAGGGCCACGGACACGACCGCGGCGATCAGCACCCAGCGCACGATCTGGAGCAGCCAGCTCAGCGGGCCCAGGTCCAGCCGGGCGAGAACGGCCGGGAGGACCGCGACGAGTCCGAACACGATGACCATGAAGACGATGGCGCCCAGAGTGACGAGCAGGGCGAGTCCGCGCTTGGCCACGAAGGAACGCTTCTCCTCCTCGTCATAGGCGACGTTGACCGCGGTCAGCAGCTGCCCGACCCCGCCGGACGCCGACCAGAGTGCGATCACGATCGAGACCACGGCGCCGATCCCCAAGCCCACCCGGCGCGAGCTCTGGTTGCGGAGCTGATCGATGATCAGGTCCCGGGCCTCGGCCGGAATTCCCTGCAAGACCTGCGACAGCTGCCCGACGATCTGGGTCGGGTCGGCGAACAGCCCGTACAGCGACACCGCGGCGATGATCGCCGGGAAGATGGCCAGGAACGCGTAGTAGGCGAGGCCGGCCGCGAGCAAGGGCACCTGATCCGCCTTGGCCTCTGCCCATCCCCGCTTGGCGATCTGGAACCAGCCTCGTCGAGGAATCTGGCTGGGTCGATCTGCGTCGCCGCCGGGGACGTCGGTGTAGTCGGGACGATCGGTATCGCGTACTGCAGAACTCATGACCACCACACTCGAATCTCGGGATCGACTGTCGGAACTGCAGGTAGTTTACTGCGTAAACTCAGGGTGCTGATCGGGCCTGTCCGCGGTTTCGCGGGGATGATCGGGAAACGATGGCGCGATCGGGAGGCGCGACCGTGCTGGTTCCCGGCACAGCCCCGACGAGCGGCAGGGCGTACGCCGATCCCGCCACGGCTCACCAGCGCAGCTGGATCGATCGAGATTCGAGGTTTCCCGTTCCGCCAGGAGGATACGGGCCTCCTATGACGGAGTCGGCGCTCGGAATCTATCTGCAAAACCATGAGGCTGCGGCCGGAGCCGGCATCGACCTGTGCCGGCGAGCGGCTCACCACCAGCGCAAGCGACCGCATGGACCCGTCCTCCATAAGCTGTGTGTCGCCATTCAGGAGGACCGGCAGCGACTGCGCGAGATCATGCGCGCCGTGCAGGTAGGGTCCAACCCGCTGCTCGAAGTCGTCCTGAAGGTGGGGGAGCGGGTGGGTCGGCTGAAGCCGAACGGGCGCATCGTCCGCCGGGCACCCCTCAGCGATCTCGTCGAGATCGAGGCGCTGATCGACGCCGTCAGCGCGAAGCGGGCCGGTTGGTACGCGCTCGCGGCAGCATCGCTGCCGGCATCGGAGGATCGTCAGGTGGCGGAGTTGATCAGTCGTGCGGACGATCAGCTGGCAGAGCTCCGTCTCATCCACGCAACCGTGGCCGGCGAGATCCTGACCGTGGCCGGCTAGTCGGGGCTCTTGCCGGCGAGGTCGCGAGTGATGGCCCGGCCGGCGCACGCGTCACGTGGCGCCGGTCACCGATGTCCGCTTGGTGCGTGGACGCACGGCGTCGTGGGTAGGAGTTCGCCATGAACATCGACAAGCAACAGATCCTCGATCTTCTTCGCAACCAGGGCAAGAATGACCAGGCACAGCAGGCCCAGAGCGAGCTGCCGGACCACGTGGACACCGATCAGCACGCCGACCTGCTGCAGAGATTCGGCATCGACATCAACGATCTCCTCGGTGGTGCGGCCGGCGGCATCGCCGGCAAGCTGGGCCTCTAGCCAGAACGCGGGTTTCGACTGGAGTGAGCTGCGCTCGACCGATGCTCACCCACGTCGTATACCCCGGGCCGAGTGCAATCAGGCTCTTTCTCGAGGATGCCGACGCCGAGCCGGCTCAGCCTGCCGTCGGCGTCGAAGATCGCAGTCGCGGCCATGGGAGGCGGATAACCACGGCGCGACCGGCGTCACCGGCTCAGCCCGACGGCAGTCGCGACGAGGGGGGCATGATCAGCCGTCGCGCCACTCGTCCGACGTGATGTGCGAACCACCCTGCGGGCCCATCTGCAGCATGCCGCCGTCGACCGCCCACGAGCTGCCGGTCACGTAGCTCGATTGCGGGGACGCCAGGAAGGCGATCACATCGGCGATCTCCCAGGCATTGCCCGGCCGGCCGAGCGGCACGCCGGGCCGCTTCTCCTGCGTGGGGTCGGTATCGGTCTGACCGGTCATCGGTGTGGCGATCTCTCCGGGAGCGACGGCATTGCAGGTGATCCCGTGCCGTCCGAGCTCGAGGGCGGCCGTCTTGATCAGTCCACCCAGTCCGTGCTTCGCAGCGTCGTATGCGCTCGACCCGACCCGTGGCTGGTGCTCGTGCACGCTGGTCACGGCGATGATCCGACCGCCGTTTCCGGCCGCGACCATCTGCCGCGCCGCCCGCTGGATGCACACGAATGCGCCGTCGAGATCGGCCGCCACCGTGTGCCGCCACTCGTCCAGGGACAGCTCCAGCAACGGCTTGTTGTCACCGGTTCCGGAGTTGTTGACGAACACGTCGCAGCCGCCCAGCGCCTCGATCATCCCGTCGATCACATCGCCGGCGGCGGTCAGGTCGGTGGTGTCGAGCTGTGCCACCACGGCATTCTTTCCCGCCCGGCGCACCTCGCCCGCCGTGTCCTGAGCACCTTGCTCGTCGCTGTGCCAAGTGACGCCGACGTCCAGTCCGGCCCGCGCCAGGGCTACGGCGGTGGCTCGGCCGATGCCTGAGTCCGATCCGGTCACGATCGCGGTACGCGGGCTGAAGTCGCTCGAGGTCATGCCCGCGGTGATATCCCGGCGGCCACGTCACGAAACCGGCATGCCGGCTCCGAGGCGCGCGCCCATGGCGGGCGCCGGCCGATCGCCGCCTAGCGGAGGCCGGTGGCGACGGGGCACTGGAAGCCGCGACCGGCGGCCAGACCGACCCGGTTGAGATGCCGGACGACGATCTCCCAGGCGGCGATCAGATTGGTCTCGGTGTAAGGCACATCCAGGGTTCTGCAGTGCTCTCGGACCAGGCGGCGCGCGGCCGCGAGGTGCGGCCGCGGCATGCTCGGGAACAGGTGGTGCTCGATCTGGTAGTTGAGGCCGCCCATGATCACGGTCGCCCACCATCCGCCGGTCACGTTGCGAGACGTGCAGACCTGCTTGGTGAAGAAGTCGAGCTTCACGTCGCGCTCCACGATGGGCATCCCGATGTGGTTCGGGGCGAACGAGGCGCCCATGTAGAGGCCGAAGACAGCGAGCTGTACGCCGATGAACGCAAGTCCCATGCCCAGCGGGAGCAGCCAGAGCACGGCTGCGACGTACGCGACGAAGCGGATCGAGAGCACGGCCAACTCGAGTGACCGGCCAGGGTTGCGCCTGTTCACCCACAGGCTGCGCACCGACTGGACGTGCAGGTTGAGGCCCTCCAAGAGCATCAGTGGAAAGAAGAATCTACCCTGCCGACGCGTGACCCAGGCCGGCATCCGCGGCCTTCCCACGGCGTCCTGCTCGACGAAGGAGAACGCATCGCTCACGATGTCGGGGTCCTTGCCCACCTTGTTCGGGTTGCCGTGGTGCCGGGTGTGCTTGTTCATCCACCACGAGTAGCTGATCCCGACGAAGACAACCGCGAGCACCCAGCCGACGCGATCGTTGGCCGGACCCGAGGCCATCACTTGCCGATGGGAGGCCTCATGACCTAGGAAGGCGAGTTGGGTGAGGATGACGCCCATGGCGCCCGCAAGCAGCAATTGCAGCCAGGAGTCCTCGAGCAGCAGGAAGCCGGTGACCGTGCCGCCGATGGCCAGCACCAGGCCACCGAAGAGCAGTCCGTAGAACCAGCGGGTCCGTTCCTGCAGTCCGAGACTGCGCACGGTGCGAGCCAGACTGGTGTAACTCTGGGTCACTGCGTGCCCAACCCGTGGGGGCCCTGAATTGCTCATTGTCGCCTTTCCGTTCTACGGAGGGTGCCGGCTGGCGGCGGCCTGGCGGAGGTCGTCGGGATCCGGTGCTCGGGTCTGCGCCCAGGGATGATGCGGCAGGCGATGGGCTACCTCAGCCATGGCGTTCGACGGTGCGTTTTCTTGCTGGATGAACCTCCCTCGTACCCGTCGGCGAGCTGCCGAAACCCCGGCCGGCCGTTGTTCGGTCGCTGGCGCATCCTCTTGCCGTCACGGGGACCGGTCGGCCCGATCCCGAGGGATTCAGTCATGCACCACATCCCTTTCGGTCGGAGTGGGCTTCAGGTTCGCGGGCGAGACGGAACGATCATCGGCACCCGGTTACCCAGCGGCCGAGGGCGGGAACCAACCGACCTCTGGCGACGAGGGTCGCCCAAGACGGGTGAGGCGGGCAGCCCCGTGACGCTGTCACAATCGAGTCGACCGGGCCACCACGAAGGCCCGACGGAAAGGGCCCGCTCATGGGGTGTCTCCTCGCGTTGCTTGCCGGGTTCGCCCCGAGAATCGCGCTCGCTCTGGTATGGATCTTCACGAACCTCGTCGACCGCGCCTTCAACGGGTTCGTCATCCCGCTGCTCGGGCTGCTCCTCTTCCCGTACGCGACCCTGTTCTATGTGCTGGCGTTCAACCCGATCCTCGGGGGGTTGAGCGGCTGGGGCTGGATCTTCGTGGTCCTCGGCTTCATCTTCGACGTCGGTCACTGGGTCGGTGGAGGCGTGACCGGTCGGCGCCGCTACGCCCGGGCGTAGAACTCGCTTCGCTCCAGCCAGCTCCACCACCGTCGACCGTGCCTCGATTCATTGCGTCAGGTGATCTGCCTGGGCGAGCAACAGATCACCGAATGGCTGGAACCCGATCTTCCGGCTGTAAAGGCCGCCGACCACGCGGTGGATCGTTCCCCATTCCCAGATGGCGGTGGCATCGACACCGGTGCGGGCGGCCAGCCTCTCCGCCCTGGCTCGCAGGTCGTCGCCGCTGTCGGGGTTGCATCGGATGATCGTGCCGAGATCGTAGGCACGTTCGGCGCGCAGACCGCCGGGGTCGACCAGTTTGAAGGTGCCGTCGGCGGCCCGCAGCGCGTTCAGGTCGTGGACATCGCCGTGCACGAGCACCGCGTGCCGCTCGTTGTGGGCGCGGCGGCGACGCCGGGCGCAGACCAGGGCGTCGTCGACGGTTGCCTCCGAGCACGCCCGACCCGTCTCCTCCCATAGTCGGGGCAGCAGGTCGCAGTACTCGCCTGCTCGGTCTGCGCCCGTCGGCAGGTCGACCAGCGGACTGACCGGGCGCCAGAACCGGGCAGCGACGTCACACAGCAGGTCGTGCCGCGTCGCAGGATCAGGCACGACGTCGTACATGGCCGGCCCGAGTCTTTCGAGCAGGAGAGCACTGCGGTCGAGGTCGTCGCGCAACAGCCTGGCGCTGCCGGCGCCGTCGGCGAGTCGGAGCGCGGTGGCCTCGAAGGTCAGATCGCGTCGGGTCCCCGGTACGCCTACCTTGAGTACGGCGGCCGTCTCGTCGGCGAGGGTGGCGTCGACGACCAGCGCCGCGTGGCCGCCGCGCAGGGTGTCGCCGATCGTGAGTGACCAGTCCCCGGCGAGAGACTCCACCACCGACGGCAACTCATCGAGCCACGTGGCGTTTCCATCGGCGATCACCTTGTTGCGGACCTCGTCCGGGACATCGAGTATCACGTGCCTCCTTGCAGGGTGGCGTGGAAAATGACTGTCCGACGCCGCGGGTCGTGCGGAGCAGGCACAACAGCTCAGCGTGTCAGTAGAGAGCGTACGGCGCCGGAGTAGTCACTCAGATGGCCCTTCTCGTCACCGGCTCCCGCCGCCGTACCCAGGTGGCAAGTTCGTCCAGCCTGGATCAGCCAGGGATCTCGGCGCGGGCTCGAACCTGAGATGAGGCTTAGCCGCTTCGTTGGCGTCGGGAACGCGTTTCTCCCTACGCTCGTGGGGTTGCCCGGTCGCCGCACGTCGGTCGTCCGACGAGCTCCGATTGGGTGGGGTGAGGTCCAGATGTCCGTGGACGAGCGGTGGCGCCGGCTGGATCACCGCGGGCATGTCGCTCTGACGGCGATCGGTCTGGCGACGCTGGCTATCGCCGCGCGCCTGCTGCCCCTCCTCCGAGGTGGCGGCCTGACAGGGCTGGGGAACTACGACGACGGCGTCTACTATTCGGCCGGCACGGCACTGCTGCACGGATTGCTTCCCTACCGCGACTACGTGTTTCTCCATCCACCCGGC
This sequence comes from Microlunatus ginsengisoli, assembly GCF_039537205.1. NCBI lineage: Bacteria > Bacillati > Actinomycetota > Actinomycetes > Propionibacteriales > Propionibacteriaceae > Microlunatus > Microlunatus ginsengisoli. The sequence continues at coordinate 37,566 of NZ_BAABAB010000056.1, forward strand.
ATCATCCTGCTGCTCGCACCCTTCGGGCTGGCCGGCGTCGCGGGACACGACCCGACCGGACTTGCTGTTGCTCGACTCGGGTGTGTCCTGCTGGGGGCGATCAACACCTTGCTGGTCGCGGTCATCCTGCGGCCAGCCGGTCGGGTGCATGCGCTCGTCGGTGCGGCGTTCTACGCGACCGCCTTCCCTGCGATCTACATCGAGTGGACGCCGCTGCTGGAAGGGCCGGCCCAGACCTGCCTCCTTGCCTCGGTCGCGTTGCTCGCCCGCTGCGAAGCAGATAGCGACGCACGGTGGCTCCCGGTGTTTTGCGCAGGAGGCCTCCTCGGCATCTCGGCGACGTTCAAGATCTGGGGTGTCGTCGCAGTGGTCACCGTGCTCGCTTGGTACGGCCTTCGGCGCCGATGGCGTGCCGGCGGTTGGATCGCGCTCGGCGCCGCCGCCGGCACCACCATCGTCTGCCTTCCCTTCTTCGCCGCAGCGCCGGTTGCGATGTGGCGGATGGTCGTGACCGATCAGCTGGGTCGGAACCGATCGGCAATGAGTGTCCCGCGGCGGCTCGCCGCCATCTTGGACCTCGGTCTGCACGCCCGCTTGATCTCACACCCAGCGCTGCTCGCCGGTGCCTTCGTGGTGGCAGTGGCGGTGCTCGTGGCCGCGACGCGGGTGGCACCGGCCAGGTTGTGCGTGGTGTTGACACTGAGCCTGAGCACGCTGCTGGCCATCAGCCCGTCGTGGTTCCTGCACTATCCGGGGCTGGCCACCGGGCCGCTCGCGGTCAGCGTGGGCGCCGGGACCGGCTTCCTGATTCGTGCTGCGGCAGCGAGACGCCGGTGGGCTGGCGCGAGCGCCGCTGTTCTGGTCGGTCTGCTCCTGGCGTTCGGTGCGGCACCGCTGCCGGCTCTGCGGCTAGGGACAGCGTTCCCGGCACAGCGGCTCGCTGTCGCGATGCGCGCCCTGCCGCCGACTGACTGCGTCACGGCCGACGACCCGGCCACCCTGGTGGCCCTGAACGTGCTGACTCGCGATCTGGATCACGGCTGCCCGTTCGTCGCCGATCTCGGCGGGTTCTCCTATGAGCTCGCCACCGAGCGCGGTGGGTGGGTCCGGCGGGAGGACGACCCGCGGTGGCAGCGGCTCTATCTGGGCTATCTGGCATCGGGTGATGTCACCCTCTCCTGCCGCTTCGGCGGGCTCGGTGCGCTCGCTCCGACAACGACCGCGACGGTCTCCAGGTGGCCGGTGATCATCAGAGCGGGCCGATACGCGGTGCGGATGCCGAACTGACCGGTCACGCGATGGCTCCGCGATCGTGGCTCGGCGATGGTGCGTTGCTCAGCGTCGGCTCAGCGCAGGTCCCACAGTCTGGGGTGTGACGTGGCCGTCGACGGCACCCGAGTTCGGAGCCGGTCACTCGGCTCACCCGCCAGCTGACGGAGACCGCATGCATCCCACGCCCACCCGCCGCTTGATCGTCTTCCAGCCGCGAGACACCCTCGACAGGCTGTTCGCGGTCAGTGTTGTGATCAAGGGTCTCGACGGGCTCGTCGAGCTCGTCGCCGGACTGGCGCTGCTGCTGATCACCCCACCACAGGTCGAGGCGGCAGCGGCCCAGTTTGCCGGCAGCCTCGTTGGATCGCTACTTCCCGACGCGGTATCGGCGTGGGCCGTGACCGCGGCGGAGCACGTGACGATCACCGGGCTTGCGTTCGGGGCCTCGTATCTCTTGGCTCACGGGGTTGTCAAGGTCGTTCTCGTCGGAGCGCTGCTTCGGAACAAGTTGTGGGCCTATCCGCTGATGATCGCGGTGCTGATCGGATTCCTCGTCTTCCAGGGCTATCAGCTTGCGCATCGACCGTCCGCGGGACTGGTCGTACTGAGCCTCTTCGATGTCGTGGTGCTCGTGTTGACATGGCGGGAATTCCACCGTCAGCGCAGCGGACGCCGGGCGCTGGAGTCCGCGTCGACACGTGCTGCCTCGACGGACGAGGGCACGGCTCAGGCCCGTCTCAGCGTGCAGGCATCACCGTTGTGATCACCAGCCGGCCGCTCGTCCGGCCCTCGACGATGGAGTGATTGATCGTGCGCGTACTCGTTCTCGGTGGAGACGGCTACCTCGGCTGGCCGACCGCGTTGCATTTCGCCGCGGCCGGACACGAGGTGGCGGTGGTCGACAACTATCTGCGACGCAGGTATGACGACGAACTCGGCACGGCGAGCCTGGTCCCGATCTCACCGCTTTCCATCCGGATCGGTTGCTGGCGCGAGGTCAGCGGAACCGTGATCGATTGCTTCATCGGCGATATCACCGACCCCGAGTTCCTCACCAACACCCTGCAGTGGTTCAAGCCGCAGACGATCATCCACCTCGCTGAGCAGCGTTCGGCCCCCTATTCGATGGTCGATCGAGCGCATGCCGTGCATACCCAGGTGAACAATGTGGTCGGCACGCTCAACCTGCTCTGGGCGATCGCCGAGGTCGACTCGACCATTCACCTCATCAAGCTGGGCACCATGGGTGAATACGGCACGCCCGACATCGACATCGAAGAGGGCTGGCTCCACGTCACCCACCGCGGCCGGTCGGACACATTGCCGTTCCCCAAACAGCCCGGGTCGTTCTACCATCTGTCGAAGGTCCACGACAGCCACAACATCATGTTCTGTTGCCGCGCCTGGGGACTGCGTGCGACGGACCTGAACCAGGGTGTCGTCTACGGCTGCGACACTCCCCAAACACAACAGGATCCCGCCTTGGCGACCCGTTTCGACTACGACGCAACCTTCGGCACAGTCCTCAATCGGTTCGTCGTGCAGGCCGTCGCCGGCCACGCCCTCACCGTGTACGGTTCTGGTGGGCAGACCCGCGGGTTCCTGAACATCCTCGACACCATGTCCTGCCTGGAGCTGGCGGCCGAGCATCCCGCCGAGCCCGGCGAGTTCCGGGTGTTCAACCAATTCACGGAGACGTTCTCCGTTCTCGGTCTGGCCGAACGCGTGGCGCAGCGCAGTGGTGTCGCGGTGGACCATCTGCCGAATCCACGGGTCGAGCTCGAACACCATCACTACCGCGCGATCAACACCGGCCTGCTCGACCTCGGGCTTCGCCCGCATCCGCTGACCGACACAGTGATCGACGAACTGCTTGCGGCGGCCGACCGCCACCGGGGCCTGATCGACGCCGATACGATCTTGCCCGAGACGCAGTGGCGACCGCGTCGGCTCGCGTCGCCATCGGGTTCCCCATCCTGCGCGGCCGAGTTGCACCTCGTCGCCGGGCACGGATGATCCGTGCGGGTCGCGGTCGTCACTGAAACCTGGCTGCCGTCCGTCGACGGTGTGGTCACCCGACTGGTACACACCGTCGAACACCTTGCCGCGGGCGGCCACGACATCCTGGTGCTGGCACCCACCGCCGGTCCCGCGATGCGCGGGGTCACGCAGCTGACGCTGCCGGGTCTCGCGCTGCCGCTCATCGACCGGCGTCGCCGGGTCGCAGTGCCGACGCGGCAACCGCTGCAGGCCGCGGTCGCCACATTCGCTCCCGACGTGGTCCACGTCGTCAACCCGGTAGCGATGGGCGCTGGTGCGGTGCGCTTACTCGCTCCCCGATATCCGTTGGTGGCCAGCTTCCATACCGATCTCGAGGCCTACCTCAGCCGCTATGGGCTGAATCCGCTGGGACCCGTGTTGCGATCGCTGATGCGCAATGCCTACCGGCACGCGGACCTGGTGCTGGCGACCTCGCCGACGGGGCAGCGGCGACTAGGACGGCTTGGTGTCACGGCTGACCTCTGGCCCGCTGCCGTCGACACCGCCGTCTTCACCGCACCGAATCAGAACGGGGCCGCCGATCGTCCCGCTGGGCGCTCGGAGGTCGTTTGTGTCGGGCGGCTTGCTCCGGAGAAGAACCTCGAGTTGCTGGCCGACGTGTTGCGAGCAGGGCTGCAGAGCGGTCTGAACTGGCGGCTCACGTTCGTCGGAGACGGCCCGGAACGCCGTAGGTTGCAGCGCCGATTCAGCGGACTTCCGGTTGTCTTCGCGGGCAGCCGGCCTGCGGCCGAGGTCGCCGACGCCTATCGGACAGCCGATGCGGTGATCATGCCGTCCCGCACGGAGACGGTCGGCTTGGTGCTGCTCGAGGCCGCTGCCTGCGGCGCGCCGATCGTGGCCGCGGACACGCCTTCGTCCCGGTACACGCTGAGGGGATATCCGGCGGTTCTGGTGCCTGCCGGCGCATCGCCGTCCGGCTGGGTGCGTGCGATCGACGATGCTTGTCGTCGTCGCCCACCGGCACCGGCCGCGGTCGCTTCGTGGGGCGAGGTCACCGTCGAACTGATCGCGGCATATCGCGTGGTGGTGGACCGCCGTCGGCGGGATCGTCGGGATCAAGCCGATAGCCGAGTCCGCGCACCGTCCGCAACGTCTGCAGGCCGAACGGCTCGTCGATCTTGCGCCGCAGATAGCTGACATAGACCTCCACCACGTTGTCGCCGCCCTCGTACGCGGCGTCCCACACGTTGTCGAGGATCTCGGACTTGCTGACCACATCGCCCGCTCGGCGCATCAGGAACAGCAGCAGCCCGTACTCCTTTGCTGTCAGCCGGATCACCACACCACGCCGCTCGACATGATGTCGGGCCGGATCCAGAATGAGCGATCCGACGCTGATCAGTACGGGACGCTCCGGCGCCCCGCGCCGGACCAGTGCCCGCAGCCGGGCGACCAAGATCATGAAGCTGAATGGTTTGGTGAGGTAATCGTCCGCGCCGAGATCGAAGGCGTCGGTCTGGTCGTACTCGCCGTCCTTGGCTGTCAGCATCAGGACAGGCGTCCAGATCCTGCGCTCCCGTAGCTGCTTGAGCACGTCGTAACCATTCAGTTTCGGCAGCATGATGTCGAGCACGACGACGTCATAGCTGAACTCGGCCGCGGCCCATACGGCGGAGATTCCGTCCGGGACGATGTCGACGACGAAACCCTCGCCGACCAGGCCCTCCTTGACGGTGTGCGCCAGCGCCTCCTCGTCTTCCACCAGCAGGACTCGCATTCGCGTTCACCTTCCATCCACGACGCACACATCGTCTCGCGTTCTTCCTGTGCCGGACCTGAGCGCACTCTCCCATGCTCCGGGGCCGTGCCAGTCACGCGCTCAGCCACCGCTCAGTCCGTACCCGCCACCCTGGCCTGGCCGGGCGGCACGGTCCGGCCAGAACGAAGATGCAGAACGAAAGACCCAGAACGAAAGACGTTTGTCGTGAGTCACCTGACAGTACGCGGCTCGACCGGTTCGAACTCCCGAATCCGCGGTTCGACACACACCCTTGCCTTCCTGGCTGCCGCCAGTGCGGCGCTGTTTTTCGTGACCATGCTGGTCGTGCTCGCGGGGCATGGCAGCACGAAGCTCGATGCAGCGGTTCAGACCTCGGCGGCATCGCTGCGCACACCCGCCGCGTCATCCGCCGCAATCATGATCACGAATCTCGACAGGTCCCCGGTGCTGGTGGTGATCGCGGTGCTGGTCACCGCAAGGACGGCACTGTCGACGGGGCGGATCGGACGATCGGTGATCATGCTGCTCGGCTTGGCTACGGTGGCCGGCACCGTGGTCCTGCTGGAGGCCGCGATCGCGCGGCCGAGGCCGCCCACCGCATTACTGGTCAACGGCCCGACCTGGGACTATGCGTTCCCCTCGGGGCATACCGCCGACGGCACGGTGACCTGGGTCCTCGCCACCATCCTGCTCACGGTAGGTCTTGATCGGCGGATCCGAGGCATCGCCATGATCGGCGCCTGCCTTGTCTGTGCCGCCATCGGACTCAGCCGGGTGTATCTCGGCTATCACTGGGTGACCGATGTCATCAGTGGCTGGCTCATCGCCATCACCGTGATCTGCTTGATGCTCCAGTTGGGACGTCAGATCGACGCGTTCGCGCTGATCGACGGGTCCGGCGACACCGGCGGGTCCTGGCAGCGGTAGCCGCATCTCGAACCGGCACCAGCCGTCGTCGCTCTCGGCGGCGAGCAGGGTTCCGTGGTGGGAGTCGATGGTGGTGCGCGCGATGGCCAGGCCGAGACCACTGCCGCCTGCGTCGCGGCTCCTGCTCTCGTCCAGGCGGACGAATCGTTCGAAGATCCGTTCCCGGTCCGCGATCGGGACGGGGTCGCCATCGTTGTCCACCCAGAGCACTGCTGCGTCGGTGCCGGCCCGAAGGGTGAGTCGAATCGTGGTGCGCGCGTGCCGCTCCGCATTGTCCACCACGTTCCGCAGAGCCTGGGCGATCCGTAGCGGGTCCCCGCCCGTCAGCCGCACCGGCTCCAGCCGGGCCAGCACACGATGCGTGCTGGTGGCTCGAAGACGGCGAATCTCGGCGTCGACCAGGTCGTCGAGGTCCACGTCCTCGCGGACGATGACGAGATCGTGCGCGTCCGCCCGGGCCAGTGTCATCAGGTTGTCCACCAGCGCCCGCATCCGGCCGAGCTCACCACCGATGGTGCCGAGAAGACGCGTTCGGCCGGCTTCATCGGCCGTCATCGCAAGCTCGGTCGCGGTCGTCAGGGTCGCGAGCGGGCTGCGGAGTTCGTGGCTCGCATCGGAGACGAATGCGCGCTGGGCCTGCTGGGATGTCTGAAGTCGATCCAGCATGGTGTTCATCGTCACCGCCAGCGCCGCGATCTCATCGTGTGTCGCCGGCACGTCGATCCGGCGTCCCAGTCGCTGATCGTCGATGGTGGCCACCTCGGACCGGATGTGTTCCACCGTCCGGAGCGCCCGGCCGACGAGGAGCCATACCGCCACCGCGACCGCGACGAGCAGCGCCGGGCTGGCGGCGAGCAGGAAGACGGCCACCGTCTGAACGGTCTGGTGCTGCACCTCGATCGGAACGGCCACCTGGACGATATAGGCCCGGCCGTGGGCGGAGAGTCCCGTGGAGGCGACGATCCAGTCACCGCCTGGCCCGACATGGTCGAGGTCCTCCTCGGTGATGGTCGTGGTCTTCGGAGCCGGTCGTTGTGGCGACATCGGTCGGGTGGCCACCAGGTGGCTCGACGCACCGCGCACCGCTCCATCGGCCGTCAGGATCTGGACCAGCTGACCGCTACGGGACTCGGCTCGGATCGTCGTCGTCGCCTCGCTGACTCCCTGTGTGCGGACCATCGCGGCGACCTCCGCCGCCCTGGTCGTCGCCGCGGCTCTCGCCGTGATCTCCAGGTTGGCCTGCAGAACGTAGAGCAACGCGCCGCCACCGACCAGCAGAGCGATCAAGACCACGGTCACGGCAGCCGCCACCGAGCGGAGTCGTATCCCGCGTTGGCGAGTGAGAGCCGAGACTCGGCGCCACCCGGAGCGAATCATCGAACCGGCCCTTCCGTATCCGTGCCTCCAGTTGAGCACGCCGGTCCTGAGAACTGTCAAAGCGTGTCGCGGCGGGGCGGGGCGGGCCGGGGCGCTACGGGCGCACAAGTGATCGCAGCGCCAGAGTGGCCGGGAGAAGGTAGCCGATGACGACCGGCGGCGCGCCGTCGAGGTCGAGCACCGCGCGGGTCCTGCCGTCCGGATCGGACAGCACCCCGTGCGGCAACGTCATGTGGACGAAGCCGACGTTTGCCCGCCACGTCCACGATCGCGTGGCGTCGTCGAGGTCGAGGACGGCGAACTGGACGCGAAGGCCGCCCACGGCGCGGACGGTGCCGCTGAGACCGCCGATGAGTTCACGGCTGTCGGCCTCGACTCCGCTGATGAGCGGTGCCCACTGCGACCACGCATCCAGGTCGGCGTAGCGCTGCCATACCAGGTCCGGCGCAGCAAGCTCTGTCTGCGTCAGGGTCCATCGCATGCGCCCTCCTCGCTTCGATCAGGACAGACTCGCGCCTTGGTTCGCGGCGTCCTCGGCTTCCCAACGCAGTACGTCGCCGGGCTGGCATTGAAGCGCCTCGCAGAGTGCGGAGAGCGTCGCGAAGCGGACCGCCTTGGCGCGGCCGTTCTTGAGGACTGCGAGGTTGGCGGGGGTGATCCCGACCCGATCCGCCAGCTCACCGACGGACATCTTCCGCCTGGCCAGCATCACGTCGATGTCGACCGCGATCGGCATCAGATCACCTCGTCGAGCTCAGCCTGCAGATGTGCGGCTTCGATGTCGCGCGCGACGGCCTGCGCAAGCAGCATCCGGAGCACGAGCACGAGAAGCGCGACTCCCAAGATGGCGACACCGATCCCGGCCATGATGACAGTGACGCCCGGGTCGTCCCGCTGACCCGGAGCGTTCAGCGCCGTGACGGCGAACCAGACGAGAGCAGCCGCCACGATCGCCCCGATCACGACGTCCACGTACCGGAAGGCGGCGTGGGAGAACACGGTCCCACGCCGCACCATCGTCACCAACCGCCACACACAGGCGACGATGACCTGGATCGCCAGCAAACCCAGGACGGTGACCATGCGCAGCGCGGTCAGCGGAAGCGATCCGTCGTCCGGCTTCGTGGCCAATGCCCACACCATCCCGGCCTGAACTGCCACGATGCCGACGAACACCGCGACGAGCACCACCCGCAGCGCGCCGACTGTCAGCTTTCCCACCGATCGACCCCTCTCATCGAAAGACGATCATATTCTATCGAATATCGATAGACGGGCAAGCGCTTCTGCGAGAACTGCCTGTGGAGTACGCCTCGACCCCGATGTCGGATCCGCAGCCGAGACGGCCGCCGCTGCCTGGTGCGCTGGCTGTGCTCGGCCCAGGATCGGACGGCTGCCTCTCAGCGCTGCCATGGGGCCGAGTACGTTGGTGATTCGTTTCAGTGACGCTTGTTCTGTCGACGAAAGGGGCGGGCATGCCGACCGTGGTCGTAACCGGAGGCGCCGGGAAGCTGGGTCGGGCGGTGGTGGCGGATTTGGGTGAACACGGCTGGGACGTCGTGATCTTCGACCGGGCCACGCCGCCGGAGGGCGCCGTCTATCTTCCGGTCGACCTGACCGACTACGGCCAGGTGCTGGACGCGATGCTCGGGGTCGAGGAGCGCTACTCCGGTGTCGATGCCCTGGTCCATCTTGCGGCGGTGCCGGCGCCGGGCCTCGTGCCCGATCACTCCACTTTCGCGAACAACATGAACTCGACCTGGAATGTCGTGAGCGCAGCGCGGCGGGCGCTGGTGCGCAACATCGTCTGGGCCTCGAGCGAGACCGTGCTGGGACTGCCGTTCGACACGCCTCCGCCGTACGTCCCGGTCGACGAGGAGTATGCGCCGCGGCCCGAGTCGACGTACTCCCTGGTCAAGACGCTGGAGGAGACGATGGCGGCACAGCTGTGCCGTTGGGATCCGCGATTGAAGATGATCGGGCTGCGTTTCTCGAACGTGATGCGGCCCGAGGACTATGCGGCGTTTCCGGGCTTCCAGGACGACGCGACGAAGCGGAAGTGGAACCTGTGGGGCTACATCGACGCACGAGACGGCGCCCAGGCGGTTCGCCGCGCACTCGAGTCGGAGTTGACCGGTTGCGAGGTCTTCGTCATTGCCAACGCCGACACCGTCATGGAGCGGCCGAACGCCGAGCTCTTGGCCGAGTGCTTTCCGACCGTCGAGGTGCGCGGTGAGCTGGGTACTCACGACACCCTGCTCTCGATCGACAAGGCCCGTCGCCTGCTCGGATACGACCCGCAATTCAGCTGGCGGGAACAGCCCTCGCGTCAGGCTTGAACTCAGACCTCCTTGTCGCAGAGGACCACGAGGGACCGGGACGGTGGGGTGGTGCCGGGTATGAGCGTGGAGCGGTATCTCGATGCCGTCGTGAAGGCGGCGCGGGAGGTGCTCGGCGCAGAGTTCGTCGGCGCGTACGCAGCTGGTTCGTTGGCCCTGAACGCCTTCCACGCTGGCCGAAGTGACATCGACGTCGCCTTGCTCTGCCGTGACCAGTTGAGCGAGCCCGTGAAGCTGACGCTGATCGCTCGCTTGCGGCACAGCGCCTTGCCCTGTCCGGCTCGCGGATTGGAACTGGTCGTCTTCACAGTGGGGACGGCGCAGTCGGGCACCGCTGAACCGGGATTCGAGGTCGAGCTGAACGACGGCGCGGCCATGGCCTTCCGGCAGACCCTCCGACCAGCGGACCGTCCCGATGCCGACGGAACCTTCTGGTACGGCCTCGACCGCAGCATCCTGCACCAATGCGGCCGGGCGCTGGCGGGTCCGCCAGCCTCGGAGGTTTTCGCCGACCTTCCGCCGGATGATCTGCGGAACCTGCTCATCGAGTCGCTGCGCTGGTGGATGGCGCTGCCTGGTCCGGCTGACGATCAGCCAGGAACCGGAGCCGATGACGCAGTCCTCGGAGCGTGCCGGGCGCTGGTTCGATACCGCTACGGGACGTGGCTGTCCAAGGTCGAGGCGGGCCGCCGGTTGCTCGCGGCCGGCTGGACGCCGGTCGAGGTGATAGAGCAGTCGATCGCTGCGCGGTTCGGTGCACTCCCGCCGTCGGGTTCGCGGGCACGCAGGTTCCAACGACGCGTCCTGGAAGAGATCTCGGCCGCCGATCGAGGGCCTTCCGGATAGCCGTAGGGGTCGGTCACGCGCGAAGCGGCCGCAGCCGACCCGGTCGAGCCGCAGGTGCAGGATGGAGGTGATCGGCCGACTCGAGAAGACTGTCTTCACTGCCCGATCCGCGCGCCCTGGCCGACTTCTACGCCGAGATCCTCGGCACGGAGGTGCTGCGGGTGCTCGCCATCCGGCCATCGCGGCCGGCGGTACGGGTCGACGCGCTGGTGATCGGTCGCCGGCAGCCCGTTTTGCCTGGTCCACGGTCGTCGCGTGCCAGACCCGCTATTCGACTGGTAGCCGACCATCGATGGTTGACAGGTAGTCCAGATATGGGAGTCGAAGGAGTGTCGAGCCCGCAGTCACACGAAACGCCTGTGATCGGCCCGACCAGGAGTTGCTCTTAAAGACCGTCGCGGCTTGACCTGCGGGCGATCGGTGCATCCCGGAGACTTCTTTTCCTAGAGCATTCTGGACCACAAGTCGTCGACCGCGTATTGGTCGGAGACCAGGTAGTGCAATTCGATCAGCCGCCCGTTTTTCGCTTCGGCGAGGGTGACGGCAGTGACTGGCTGGGCGCTCTGACCGCCGCCGGTGATGTGGTTGCGTTGCACAACCGCGGCATAGTCACCGCCATCGAGCAGAGCAACCAGCGTGGCCGGCGTGTCCGCTGCGGTCACCCGACGCATTTCTTGGAATCGGGCGATGACGGCATCCGGTCCCACCAGCTCACCGGCGATCGGACTGCGCCCGGGGAGGCGCCAGACGATCCGGTCGTCGCACAATGATCGGAGCGCGTCCCAGTCGCTTGCGGCAAGGGCCTGAAGGCCGCGCTGCAAGAGTTCGAGGGCGGAGTGCTGCGGCTGACTGTCACGCATTCTCTGACACCAAGTGCCACCCGTCAGGTCGGGCAATTCTGGGTCGTCACGGTGGCGTCCCATCCGCCATGAACCAGCCAACCAGAAAAGGCGGTGAGGGGACCATGAGCATAGGCGATCGTGTCGAAGGGAGTGCCGCGAAGATCACCGCTGTAGATCGCCGGCGTGACGCTGATCTGGTTGATGAAGCAGAGTGTCTGTGCCCCGGTCGGGGTGTCGCGGTAGTACTCCGCGGTCCTTGTCTCGGCACCCGCGGGCCGCTCGCTGGCCAGGGCCGCGAGTTCATGGTCCCAGCCTGCCCCGACGACGTCGAGGGCCGCGCCGAGGACGACGCCGTCGCTGTCTCGAGTCACCTGTGTTCTGGTGTGCTGGCTGAGGGCGGTCATCGGCCAGCCCAGCCGACGAAACTCAGTCAGTTGAGTCCGGTCCTCGGTGACGTAGAAGATCACGTACTCCCCGCCGCGTTGGGCGCCCTCGGTTGCGGTCACCGGGGCGCTGACGATCAGATATGTGTAGGCGCCTCGGCTCGACCCGCGGTGCGGGGCGTGGTGACGGTCGCAGGTCACCTCGGTGACGGTCAGGTAGACCCGCCCGGGCGCAGGCGGGAAGTCGGTTAGTGTGAACCTCTCGGGCACCAGTGGACGCAGAACGCTCGACTGACCACCTCGTTGATAGCTGATCTCGGTACAGCCGCTCTCGCGGTAGGACAGCAGCGACGGCTCGGAAGGATCGCGCGCCGCTTTCCCGTCACGGGCGGCCGGGGTCGCGTGGGCGATGGTAGAGCTGGTGATGATCACCAAAATGCTGATCGCGGCGGCTACGGATCGGGCCATATTCTTCATCGTCGGTTCCTTCTGTGTTCAGCCGACCGGCAGATACTCGTGGTCAACGGCGAGCATCGCGACCTGTCTTTATCGCGAGTCTCTTTTTGGGCGAGTGCGAAGGTCGAGCGGAGAACAATCGTGCCGTCGTCGACGATGCAGATTGAACGGGGTCGAGCCGGTCGCTTGGTGAAGCGCTCACAGCAAACGACTATGGCACCGGCACGTCAAAGAGAACAATAGTCTCGCGGCCACAATTGCAAGAGGCATTCGCCGGCGGGCATGGCAACAATACCGCTGTTGATGAAGGACATTCTATTGCTGGTGATTGCTTTCTGTCATCAGATTCTGGGGTCGGGCGGTGGCGGTCGTGTCGTCAGCCATCGGGACGTCACCGGTGCCCGGTCCAAGGCTCCTTACGTACGTGTGCTGGTGGCAGGCGCCTCCGGGATCCCTGTGAGAGCATGACTGCACCGGTCAGCCTCGGCGGAGGAGCCAGCGTGGGGGTGTGCATGATGGGCGCGGGATGACCGATACTTCCGTCGCGCGTCGACGAATCAGCCGCGACGTCGCTGCCACACTCGTCGTTTTCGCGGCGAACGGGGCCGTGGCCGGTACGTGGTTCTCGCGTATCCCGGCTGTGCGTGACCAGCTTCATGCCGACCTCCGCACGCTCGGGTTCGTCCTGCTGTGCTTTGCGATCGGCTCCATGCTCTCGATGCCGTTCGCCGGTCGACTGATCCAGCGCTTCTCGGCGCGACCGGTCTGTCTGGTGGGCACGATCGGCGGTGGCCTGTTCATGTCGATGCTTCCACTCCAGCGCCCCACGGTGGCCTTCGCCGCCGTGCTGTTGCTGACCGGCGCGTGCTACGGCATCTGGAATGTGACGATGAACGTGCACGGGGCAGGCGTCGAGGCACAGTTCGGCCGCGCCGTCATGCCCGCGTTTCATGGCGCGGGCAGCGGCGGCATCATCCTCGGCACGGCAGGCGGTGCGCTATTGGCCGCCGCCGGGGTCGGGCTGGGGTTGCACTTCTGGATTGTCGTGCCGCTGCTGACCGGGACGGTCGTTGTCGCCACCGCGTTCTGGACCAAGGGGGATGCCGCCGGCGCCGGCACCACACCAGTTGAGACGGCGTCGACCGTGGAGCGCGACGCCGGGCCCATGCAGCCACGAACTGGCCCTCGTCGCGGGCGACGCTCCAGCACGCTCACCATGCCGGTTCTGCTGATCGGTCTTCTGGCGTTCTGCTGTGCCATGGCTCAGGGCGCTACATCGGACTGGCTGGCGATCCACGCGCACGACGACAAGGGCTTCACCGAAGCACTCGCGGCCGCCGTCTTGACCACCTACGCGGTTGCAGAGATGATCGGCCGCTTCACCGGGGGCCGAGTGATCGATCGGATCGGCCGGGTCTGGACGGTCCGCATCTGCGGCCTGCTTGCGGCCGTCGGGGTGGCGGTCACGATCATCCTGCCGGGTGCCGCCGTTTATCTCGGTGCGGCGTTGTGGGGGTTGGGCTTGTCGGTGGTCCTGCCGCTGACCGTGACCGCCGCCAGCGATGTCGGCGGTGCGGAGGCGCCGCGTACGGTCGCCACCGTGTGGACGATGGCCTGGTCTGCCTTCCTGATCGGAGCGCCGGCAATGGGGCTGCTCGCCCACCGGATCTCGCTGGGATCCGCCCTCTGGGTGATCGTTGGTTTGGCGCTTGCGGTCAGCCTGCTGGCGCGATCACTCGCGCCTCGCGGTGAATCGGGAGAGCAATCAATAGGCGAGACTCGGACGGCAACGCCGGGCGCCGGTAGCTAACGGTCCGGCCGGTGTTCGATCCGGCCACCGGCGACAGCGGTGGTGGACGACGACATCTCCCACTGACGGTATGATCTGCCCGCTGGTGAGGCGGCTAGAGATCCGCAACGGCGGGAATCACGCGCTCTGCCATCAGCTCCAGCGTGCCGGGCCTGCTGACGCCGGCAAGGGCGCCGTGCGCGACCTCGATCCCCAGATCGGCGAGCTCGTGCAGGTGCTCGATCGTCTCCTCGACCCGCTCTCCGCTCGGGCCGAGATCGAAGCGCAGCTGGGCAGTCTTCTCGATCTCGTCGTAGTTCCGCCCGAGCCGCTCGCAGTGGTCGCGCAAGACCTGCAGCTTGTGCGCCAGCTCCGGGCTGTCGAAGATGTTGCAGGCATCGGCGTACTGGGCGACCAGCCGGAGCGTCTTCCGCTCACCGGCACCACCGACGAGGATCGGTGGGTGCGGGCGGCTCAGGGCCTGGGGTGAGTTCAACGTCCGTTCGAGCCGGTAGTGCTTGCCCTCGTACGGGCCGTCGTCGTCGGCCCACATCTGCCGGCAGATCTGCAGCGCCTCCTCCAACCGTTCGAACCGCTCGGCGGTGGATGGGAACAGCAGGCCCAGGCCCCGGGACTCCTCCTCGTTCCAGGCGGCGCCGATGCCCAGCATCGCGCGCCCGCCGGACAAGACGTCCAGCGTGGTGACCGCCTTCGCCAGGAGACCGGGGTCTCGGTAGACGACCGCGGTCACGACCGTGAGCAGCTTCACCCGCTCGGTCTTTGCCGCGAGGAACCCGAGCGTGGTGTAGGCCTCGAGCATCTCGTGCTCGGGTGGGCCCAGGTGCGCGATCTGCCACAGATGGTCCATCACGCTGACCCGGTCGTAGCCCGCCTGCTCGGCCCGGGCGGCGACGTCACCCAGGTGCTCTCGCAGGGCGGCGGGGCCACCGTCCCAGGTGAAGTCCGAGATGTGCAGTCCTAGCTTCATGCCCACTCCTCGTTAGCGTTTGCCGTGGTCGCCTCGGGCGGGCCGGCCGCCGAGGCAGAGGTCGACGTGTCCATCCTCTCGCCCACCATTACCCGGTACCCGGCCACCGCCAGAGGTACTCGACAGAACGCCAGAGGTACTCGAAAGAACGTGGGTCTCGCCTCAGCTGCTACCACCGGCCAGTGGGGGAGGTGCGCGACGTCGAGCGCGCGTCGAAGGACGGCAGTCGTCAGGCCTCCTGAGCGTGGAGGACGGGTTTGATATCGACCACGGGCGTGCCGTCGACAGCTTCGAGGGGCCGGACGAGCAACCTGCCGTCGGCGACGTCGACCACCGAGACCCGGTGCAGGCCGATCGGGTTCGGCCGGGCGGGAGACCTGGTGCTGAAGACGCCGCGCGCCGGCCCGTCCGGGTCGTCGCCCGGCACCGTGGTCAGCTCGTCGCGCCGGGAGCGGTGGAGCCAGGTGAGCACGAGCAGGTCTGCGCCGGGTGCGATATCGCGGATCCCCTCGACGACATCGGGATCGATGACCAGCCAGGCGTCCGGCGCGCCGAGGAAGTCCTGGCGAGGCGCTTCGGCGACATCGGTCAGGGCCGACTCGACGTGCCCGATCGGCCGGATGTCATAGCCGCCGGCCGCCAACGCCGCCTCCTGGCGGGTCGGCTCGACCAGCTCGACCGGGTTTCCGGCCGGGTCCTCGACCAGGATCTGCCGACCCCCTACACCGGTGACCATCTCATTGCGGAACCTCGCTCCGGCCGCGGTCAGGGTGCGCACGGTCTCGGCCAGGTCGTCGACCTCGATCGAGAACCGGTTCCAGCCACCGGGCGCGGGGAGAGTGCCGTCGGGCATCGCCTGGCCGCCGCCGGGACCGCCCCCCGGCGCGCTGAGCACCAGGCGCAGGTCGCCGCGTGCCAGCATCGCGAAAGAGGGCGCCGGATGCATCAGCTCGGCGAAGCCCAGCTGCCCGCAGTAGAAGGCGATCGCTGCGTCGATGTCGTCCACGATGTAGCGGATGCTTACTGTCGCCATCGCTGGCTCCCTCCGGTCTCGTGACCATGGTGCCTCGGCGGACATCGGTTGCGAGCGCTGCCGTGTCACGACACCGACCCCGACGCTGTTCGCACGATCGATACCGTCCGCCGGACTGGCGCCGCCAGATCTGCTGCCTGATTCTGACCCGAAACCTCGAAGCGGGCGTCATCCGAGTCGTGCGGGGCTCAGTTGTCAGTGGGCTGCGGCAGCATGCCGCAGCATGGGCACACTCGAGGGGAAGGTGGCCCTCGTGACGGGAGGGTCACGAGGGATCGGCAAGGGCATCGCGCTCGCGCTTGCAGCTGCGGGCGCCACGGTCTACATCACGGGACGTACGCGGACCGAGGGTAGTGGGGCTGTCCCGGTCGGCGGCAGCGTCGAGCGTACGGTCGCCGAGGCCGCGGCCGGCGGCGGTCGGGTCACCGGGATCGTCTGCGACCACGTTGACGACGAGCAGTCCGAGGCGGCCGTCCAACAGGTGTTGGACGAGCAGGGTCGGCTCGACGTGCTCGTGAACAACGCCTGGGCCGGTTACGAGGGCTATGCCACCGGGGCCGCAGAAGCGCCCGATACGCCGTTCTGGGAGAAGTCGCTGTCGTGGTGGGACATCAACCTCGCCGGCCCGCGTTGGTCGTACGTGGTGACGAGGGCGGCCGCGCCGGCGATGGTCGAGTCCGGCCGGGGGCTGGTCGTGACGGTGTCGTTCGACTGCGATCCGGGCGACCCGGCGTACGGGGCGGCCAAGACCGTCTCCAACCGGCTCGTCCGGGAGTGGCAGGCCGCCTTGGGGCCGTACGGCGTCACGTCCGTGGGGCTGCATCCTGGCCTGGTCCGCACCGAGATCGTCCAGCTGAACGCGCAGTACTTCGACATGAGTAGCGCCGAGTCACCGATCCACGTGGGCAACACGGTGGCCGCGTTGGCCGGGGATCCGGACCCGGCCGAGCATGCCGGGAAGTGCGTGACGGTTGCGGAGCTCGCGAGGGTCTACACGCTGGTCGATCCCCATCCGGGTGCAGTTTCGCTCACCCCCGACGAACCCGGGTATGACACATCCGTCGGCGGTGTGGGGGAACGTTCCGCGGGCGGCGCTGACGTCGTCGAGTAGCCGCCGAGCCACCTTCGACGTGGTCCGGCTGCCGCAGTCGTCCGTGCCGAGGCAAGCACGCTGACCTCCTGCCCGGTGTCGCCAACCCCACTCTGGGAAGGACACTCGACGCTGCGGCGCGTACCCAATCGGTAGGTGAGGAGCTGACAGAGGTAGCTTCACATGATGTCCATTCTCACCGAAACGTTTCCGCTCTCCTCCGGCCACCGCATCCCGAAGGTCGGGTTCGGCACCTGGCAGATTCCGGAAGGATCCGAGGCCTACGACGCGGTGACCGAGGCACTGAGGGTCGGCTACCGCCACATCGACTCGGCGCTCGCCTACGGCAACGAGCGAAGCGTGGGTCGGGCCATCCGTGACTCCGGCGTGCCGCGCGAGGAGGTCTACATCACGACGAAGCTGCCCGCTGAGATCAAGGACGCCAAGGGTGCGCGCGAGGCTTTCCAGACATCGAGGAGCAATCTCGATCTCGGCCCCATCGATCTCTGGCTGATCCACGCCCCGTGGCCTTGGCAGGACATCGGCTCGGATCACAAGGCGGGCAACATCGAGGTCTGGAAGGTCTTCGAGGAGCTGTATGCAGCCGAACAGGTCCGATCGATCGGCGTGTCCAACTTCGACGTCGAGGATCTCGAGTCGCTGGCCGGCCATACCGAGGTGACTCCGCACGCGAACCAGATCCGTTGGTTCATCGGCAACACCCAGCCTGAGACGACCGCCTACTGCCACGACCGCGACATCTTGGTCGAGGGTTATTCTCCGCTCGCCACCGGCAAGCTGCTCGACGACGACCGCCTGTCCGGCATCGCCGAGAAGTACGGCAAGAGTGTCGCTCAGGTGTCGATTCGCTACTTGCTGGAGAAGAGCGTGCTGCCGCTGCCGAAGTCGGTGACACCCGCGCGGATCGAGGCGAACGCTCAACTCGACTTCGACTTGGCGGCAGACGACGTGGCTGCCCTCGACCAACTCTCCAACTCAGTCGACTGACCGGCAGTTCCATAGCCGCTGCCGGCTTGCTGGCACGTACGACGGGCAGGCGATGCCCGAGCGCGGCGTCGCTCGACGTGCTCAACCCTCGGGAAGGAGTGGCAGACTTCCCGGATGACCGAGCCGAGCGCGACGTACGACGTGGTCGTCGTGGGTGCGGGGTTGTCCGGGATCGGTGTGGCGCGCCGGCTGTCTCGGCAGCGCCCGGACCTGCGCTACGTCGTGCTCGAGGCGCGGGCCGCGACGGGCGGAACGTGGGATCTGTTCCGATATCCCGGTGTTCGGGCGGACTCGGACATGGTCACGCTGGGCTACGCCGACCGGCCCTGGCGCGAGCCCGTCATGCTGGCGCCCGCCGCCGAGATTCTTCGCTACGTCAGGGACGCGTCGGCGGCGGGTGGTGTGGACGAGCACGTCCGGTTGAACCATCGGGTCACCGCGATCTCCTGGTCGGGGAGTGACGCCCGCTGGAGCGTTGACGTGGAGCGGACCGACACCGGGCAGCGCCTGCAGCTGACGAGCCGCTGGGTGTTCGCCGCAGCCGGCTACTACCGCTACGACACCGGCTACACGCCACGGTTCGACGGGCTGGACCGGTTCGGCGGAACGGTGGTGCACCCGCAGCGTTGGCCCGACGACCTCGATGTCACCGACCGCCGGGTGGTGGTGATCGGCAGCGGAGCGACGGCGATCACGCTCGTTCCGGCACTGGCGGAACGAGCCGCCCTGGTGACGATGGTGCAGCGCACGCCGACGTACGTCCTCCCTGTGGCGGGCGAGGACAAGCTGGTAGGCCGATTCGAGCGGGTGCTCGGTCCCGAACGGGGCTACGCGGCTGCGCGGCGGTTCAAGGTCGGCACGCAGGCCGCACTGTGGCGGTTCTGCCGACGCCACCCGCGGACGGCCCGCCGGCTGATCCGGAGAATCAACGTCGCCCGGCTGCCGGCCGGCTTCGACGTGGACACCCACTTCGATCCTCCGTACGACCCCTGGGACCAGCGGATGTGCATTGCCGCGGACGGTGACTTCTTCGCCGCCATCCGGGAGGGGAGTGTCCAGCTGGTGACCGACTCGGTGACCCGCTTCACCGAACGTGGCCTGCTGTTGACCTCCGGACGAGAGCTCGACGCCGACGTGGTGGTGACGGCGACCGGACTGGTGATGCAGCCGTTCGGCGGCTTCCCGATCGCCGTCGACGACACTCCGGTGACCCTGCCCGAGCACGTCGTGTACAAGGGTTTCATGCTGGACGGTGTGCCGAACTTCGGTTTCGCGATCGGCTACACCAATGCGTCCTGGACGCTGAAGGTCGACCTGGTGGCGGATCATTTCACCCGGCTGGTCGGCTACCTCCGCGATCACGGCGACGACGCCTGCGTCCCGGTCCGTCCCGCCGGTCTGCGGGTGCGACCGCTGCTCGAGCTCGGGGCCGGCTACGTCCGGCGCGCGCAGGACGCGCTACCCCGGCAGGGTGATGTCGATCCGTGGCGGATGACGATGCGCTACCGCGACGACGTGGCGATGCTCCACGACGCGCCGGTGCTCGACGATTCCCTTCGGCTGCTGCGCGCCCGGTCGCGCGCCGGGCAGGATGCATCGTGAGCCGGGAGGACTCGGGCGAGCGAGTGCTCGGCCGGACCGGGCAGAGCATCGGGAAGGTCGCCGTGGTGACCGGTGCCGGTTCCGGTCTCGGTCGCGCGCTGGCGATCGGTCTGGCGCGCCGCGGGTGCCGGCTGGCGTTGGCGGACCTGGACCCGCACGGTCTGGCGATCACGCGGATCCGTGCGGAGGCCGTCGGCGCGACCGTCTCCGACGCGGTGCTCGACGTCGCCGACCGGGACGCCGTACGGGGCTTCGCTGCCGACGTCGCCGCGACGTACGGCGTCGTGCACCAGCTGTACAACAACGCCGGGATCGCCGGCGGCCGACGCCTGCTGGAAGCCTCGGACGAGGAGCTCGACCTGGTGCTCGCGGTGAACCTGGGTGGTGTGGTGAACGGCACCAAGGCCTTCCTGCCGCACCTGATCGCGTCCGGCGACGGGCACCTGGTGAACATCTCGAGCCTGAACGGTCTGCTCGCGCAGCCGGGGCTGAGCGCGTACTGCACCTCGAAGTTCGCCGTACGCGGGTTCACCGAGACCGTCCGTGCCGAAATGCTGGCGGACCACCATCCGGTCGCGGTCACGGTGGTCCATCCAGGCGGAGTGCGGACCAACATCGCCAACGCGAGCCTGGACCTGGCCCGCTCGCGCGGACAGACGATCACAGCACGGGACGAAGAGCGGGTCGCCTACTACAACAGCCGGCTGCTGACGATGGACCCGGTCGACGCCGCGGAGATCATCCTGCGCGGGGTGGCGGCCAGGCGGCCGCGGATCGTCGTCGGCGCAGGTGCACGTCGGCTCGACCGTCTGACCCGGCTGCTGCCGACCGCCGGACCCGCGCTGACCGCCTGGTTCGACCGCCGCTACTGACATCCCGGCCCGCCGGGGCCCACGGGCCGGGTACGTCGTGTTCACGTGTCGGTATCGAAACCCACACCGCGTCGCCTGTGTGGTGGGCGGATCGTCACGGCCGGTCGGCGTACCACCGGTGAAGCCGTTCGAGTCCTTCGTCGAGGCTCACCCGTGGGGACCAGCAGAGCTCGGCCCGGGTCCGTCGCTGGTCGAACCAGTGCGCCGTCGAGAGCTGCTCGACCACGAACCGGGTGATCGGCGGGTCCAGGCTCCGCTCACCCGGCGTCAGGCGGTCAGTCAGCGACCAGAGGCTCTGCACCGCGGTGCCCGCGACTCGGGCCAGCGGAACCGGCACCCGGCGGGTCGGGCGGGGCGCGCCTGCGGCGGCACAGAGATCGCCGATCAGCTCCGCGATCGGGCGCGGCTCCCCGTTGGTGACCACCAGCGCCTGCCCGTGGGCCTGCTCGCAGCGGTCGAGTGCGGCGACCAGCGCATCCACCGCGTTGTCGACGTAGGTGCTGTCCACCAGCGCAGCGCCGCTGCCGACGACGGGGAGCCGTCCGCTGCGGGCCCGCTCGACGATTCGGGCGACCAGTTGGGTGTCGCCCGGACCCCAGACCAGATGCGGCCGGATGGCGACGACCGCAAGACCGGCGCCGTCGCCGCGCAGCGCCGTCAGTTCGGCGATCGCCTTGCTTCGGGCGTATGGGCCGCCGGCGCTGTCCGGCGTGGCCGGGCCCGCGCCGGCACCGATCAGCGATGCCCCCGAATGTGCGACGGACGGCGAGGAGACGTGAACCAGGCGGTGCACGTCCGTCGCTCGACAACCGTCGAGGATGGCCCGGGTGCCACCGACGTTGACCCGCTCGTACGCCTGCCAGTTGCCGACGACGTTGACCTTGGCTGCCAGATGGACGACCGCGTCCTGACCCTCGCAGGCCGAGCGGACGGCGGCCGGATCGGCCACGTCGGCGAGGATCTCGGGTAGCCCGAGACGGGCGGGACGGCGCTGCAGCACGGTGACCCGGTCCCCGCGTTCGGCCAGCCGCCGAGCCACTCCTGCGCCGAGCATCCCGCTGGCGCCGGTGACGAGCACTCTCACGGCCGACCGGGCCGACCACCGGCGAGTACGCGGTTGGCCCACCGCGCCAACCGCTGCCGATCGATCTTGGACTGGTGGCGGATGTCCACCGGTAGCGCTCGGGTCACCAAGACCGCGGTGATCGGCACCGCGGCCGCAGCCCGAACCGCCTCGGCCAAGTCAGGCTCGGCCAGCGGGCCGCGCTTTGCGGGGTCGTTTTCGGCCTGCAGGGTCACCACCGCGATGATCTGCTGGGTTCCGACCGGTCCGATCCCGACGACGGCAGCGGCCGCGACTCCCGCTGCGGTCTCGATTCGATGCTCGACCCCCACCGGAGTGACCGGCCCGTCGGGGGTGCTGATCACGTGGACCAGCCGGCCCTCGACCCACAGCCTGCCGTTCTCGTCGAGGTGCCCGACGTCGCCGGTCCGGTGCCAGCCAGCATCGCGAGAACTGGCTCGCTCGACGGCCCACAGACGGTCGTAGCGGTCCTTGACGTGCGCCGCCGAGACGCAGATCTCGCCGGTGACACCCGGTTGGCGCGACAGACCGCCCGATGCCGTGCCGGTGGCGTCCAGTGCGCTGATCCTGAGTTGCACACCCGGAAGCGGGTGCCCGACACAGACGCCGTTGCCCGGTCCGGCCGCCTCGATCTGCGCCAGGGAGATGTCGGTGACCGGCAGCACCTCGGTCATCCCGTACGGAGTATGCAGATCTGCCTGCGGCAGCGCCGCGGCGACCCTGCGCAGGAGGGCTACGGAGACCGGCGCGCCGGCGGACAGCACGAGCCGGATCCGCGCCAGCGCCTCTCGCTGCTGCGGATCGAGCCGGCTGGTGGTCGCGGCGACGTTGCGCAGCGCCGCGGGCGAGGCGAAGACGAGTGTCGCGTTCACGGCGGCTGCGGCGTCGGCGAGCGCCGCCGCGGTGAGCGTTCCGGGCCGGGTGACGTCCATGTCGGGAACGGCGGCACCGATGCCGAGGCCGGGGCCGTACAGCGCGAAGGGCGCGAAGGCGGCCACCAGCCGGTCGTCGGGCGTGATGCCGCAGAGCCGGCGGACGGCATCGAGCTGGGTTCGGAGCTGGCGATGCCGATAGACCACGCCTTTCGGCGGGCCGGTGGCCCCCGACGTGAACAGCACCGCAGCTTCCAGCTCGTCGTCCGGTGGCGTGCTCTCCGGCAGCGGTGAGCTGGCAGCCAGCTCCGTCAGGACGTGCTCCACCCGCCAGGCCCGGATCAGCGGCTCAGGGAGCGAGCCGGCCGCGATCCGGCGGCCGGGCAGGCCCATCGTGGCCGCCGCCGCCAGCCCGGTGGGGATGGCGATCAGCCACTGCGGGTCGGCGCTGCGCAGCGCCTCGGCCAGGGGCCGTACACCCAGTCCGGCGTCGGCGACGACGACGGCCGCGCCCAGCCGCCAGCACGCGTACACCGTGGCGGTCAGGTCGACGCCGGGCCGGATCAGCAGCCCGACCCGGTCGCCGGTTCGCACCCCGGCCCGGGACAGCCCGCCGGCGAGGGCGTCGACCTTCGCGGCGAGCTCGCGGAACGAGGTCGCGCCGGGTTCTGGCCCGCCGAGCTCGGCCATGGCCACGGCTGGATCGTCCGCGCGGTCGCGGAGCGCCCGGCCCAACGGGGCCGCGGTCGGCGCCGGTTGCGGGCGCTCGGCCGGCTGAGTGCCGTCGACGTGGTCGCCGATCCATCGCCACGCGTCGGCGGCGGCGTGTGGACGGTCCTCGGTGACGAGGTGGGACGCGCCCGGATAGCGCTGGACGTCGGCGTGCGGCAGCCGAGAGAGCAGGTCGCGAAGGTAGCCCGCACCGAAGATCGGGTCGCGCGGACCCCACAGCAGCAGGACCGGTACGTCCGCCAGGTCGGCGAGTCCGCAGACGAGCTCTTGCAGCCGGAGCTGACTCGGGTGATCCGCTTCGAGCGGGATGTCGGCGACGAAGTCCCCGATCGCTCTGCGCCGCGCGGCGGTGCGGTACGGCACGCGAAGGCCGG
Source organism: Microlunatus ginsengisoli (assembly GCF_039537205.1). Classification (NCBI taxonomy): domain Bacteria; kingdom Bacillati; phylum Actinomycetota; class Actinomycetes; order Propionibacteriales; family Propionibacteriaceae; genus Microlunatus; species Microlunatus ginsengisoli. The sequence continues at coordinate 61,233 of NZ_BAABAB010000056.1, forward strand.
CGCGAACGGATCGGGGCAGCGCCGGTCGAGACAGCGCGGGCGCGCCCCGGACGAACAGCGACGTCCGGACACAGATCAGCTCGCGAAGCCCGGTGGTTCGGGACAGCCGGATCAGAGTCGGTGCGGCGGCGTCGGCGGGGACCGCGACACCGGTGTTGGCCAGCACGATGGCGGCGACGGAGTCTCGGTGGGCCTGGGCCCAGCCGAGAGCGATCGGACCACCCCAGTCGTGAGCGACCGTCACGACGCGACCGCCGATCCCGAGCTCGGCGGTCAGCCGGCCGAGATCGTCGATCCGTTCGGCGAGGCTCCGGGGACGGTCCAGCCGCTCGGAGAAACCCATGCCGAGCTGGTCGACAGCGATCACCCGCCAGCCGGGCGGCGCGTCGGCCAGGAACCGGCGCCACAGATATGACCAGGTGGGATTGCCGTGGACGCAGAGCATGGTGCCTCGCTCGCCGCGGGCTCCGTTGTCCAACAGATGCCAACGACGCTCGACTCCGGCCGCGTCGCGAACGGTCACGAAGCGTGACCACTGCGGCTCCAGGCCCGGCACGTGGACTCCACGAGTGCCGGCAGGAGTGGTCACCAGATGAGCTCGGCGTAGGAGGTATTGAGCCCGGATCCGATGCCGAGCATGACGATGCGGTCGTTCGACCGGAACGACTCGGCGTGCCGAGCCAGGGTGAACGGGACGGCGGCCGGCCCCATGTTGCCGTAATGGGGGAGGGTGAGCGGGAAGCGATCAGGGTCGACGCCCAGGGTTCGGGCCATCGCGTTGATGTGCACGACCGAGGTCTGGTGCGCGACGAACCAGTCGACGCCGCTCCAGTCGAACTCGGTCACGGCTGCTCGCCAGGTTGCCACGGCCAGCTCGAGTCCTGCGTCGAACAGGCGCTTGGTGTCGGTCCGCATCCGGTCGAGATCGCCGACGCACAGGTCGTGGTGCTCAGTCCCGGCACGGCTGACCCCGCCGACCAGCCGGTGGCCCTCCGGGTGCCGGTCGGCTCTGCCCAGCACCATGGCGGCGGCGCCCGAGCCGAGGGTCAAGGTGGCGAACTGCGAGCGTAGCTGCTGGGCCGTGGTATCGGCGCCCTCCAGCCGAGACAGCGTGGTCTCCTGGGTGTAGCGAGAGCCTTCGCCGTCGACCAGCAGGGCGTACTCGATCTGGCCCGCGTCGATCATCGTCGCCGCGAGCTGGATGGCGTTCAGGAAGCCGAGGCAGGCGTTCGCGACGTCGAAGTTCAGGCAACTGCTGGGCAGTCCCAGCTGGTGGTGGATCGCGACCGCCGTCGACGGTTCGAGATACGAGCGGGACACCGAGCTGTTGATCATCAGCCCGACCTGTTCAGGCTGGATCCCCGACTCGGCCAGGGCCTTCGCGCCGGCCATGGCCGCGGCGTCGGCGAAGCTCACGTCTTCGGGCCACCAGCGCCGCTCGACCACGCCGGCCAGCCGCTCGAGCATGCCGGGCCGGGCGCCGACGCGCTGGTAGGTGTCGGCGAGGCGTTCGTCGAACGCCGCAGACGTCATGACGATGGGCGCCTCGACGGCGCAGACCGACAGCACCGTCGCGTGCTGGATCCGGAAGCTCGCGTTCCCGCTCATGTGTCCTCTCGTACCCCGATGACAGTCGGATCACATGGTGGTGGCGAACTGCGGTCCCTCGGCGTACCGCACTCCAGCACCCACCGACTGCTTCCGGGCCGAGCCAATGGTAGTTGCCGATCCAGGGCGTCCGCGGGCACCTCGCCGCCGGGTGGCAACGGGGGCGCAGCGGCGGACCCGGACGGGGCTGCGTGCCGTGAGCTCCAGTTGGCGGACGAGTCGTGGTACGGACGTCCTCGAGCGCCCCCAGTTCAGAGCTTGGCGATCGCTTCTGCGGTGACGGTTCAAGACCCGTAGCCCGTCAACGCCGACCTCCGGCCGCCGCCGACGCCTGGGCGGCACCGCCTGATGCGGGGACCGGGGACTCACCGGTGAGCCGGCTCAGCCGGACGATCGAGCCGGTCCCCGCTTACGTCACCCGGCGTCTGGCGACGTGATCCACGAAGACGATCAGGCTGCCGGATGCGCGTCGACTCAAGCAACACTGCGGATGACACCAGCACTCGCCGCTCTCGTCGATGACATGCTGCTCGACACTGTCGGGCACGAGATGCACGCTGCGGCCGGCGTCGAAGATCGCTGCCGGTGGTGCGCTGACGGCTGATCGGCGGTACCTCAGCCTGCGGAGCGCGTGCCGCGCCCCGAGGGCGATCAGAATGGCGAGGACCAGGACGGCGTTCAGCAGGAAGACAGTGATGATCACGGCGACTCCTCGGAGCGGCTGGGTGGCCTGATCGACACGCCCAGCTACGGTCGGAAACGTCGATGGCGGGTTGCCACGAGTCCGCCCACCCGAGCTCGGATGCCGTCGGTTCCCGGTCCAGGACGACTCTCTGCTGAGTCCAGCCGCCAAGTAGCCCATGCGGAAGTGATGAAACGCCTCGTTCCTGCGGCCTCGAACTCCCGGGCCCGGGGCGATCCCGTCGCGGCGAGCGTCGGATCGGCATTGCATCTCGCGGAACTCTGCAGCTGGCCGAGTCCGCTGGGTCGGGGCAAGTCGGCTACGCAGCAGAGGTCGTCACGTGGCCGTTTGGGTACCGGCCTCGGCGAGCTAGGACGTGAAGGCGCCCATCCGTTCGCAGTGCTCGTCGGCGGCATCGAGCACCGGCATGACGCTTTGCCGCTCGACTTCGCCGACCGCCGGATCGCTCGCGATGGCGCTCACCAGTTGCTCGACCACATGATCGACGACGAGCGCCCGGTCCTGCGGCTCCGCCGCCGCCGCAACTTCGGCTGCCAGCGCCTCGACCAGTTGCGGAGCGAGGTCAGGTTCGATCGCCGAACGTGCTTCAGACATATCGATCCTCTCACCCTGAGAGACAGGTGACTTCGCTCATACCCGCAGTGGCACGGTCGAATCTCTCGGCCTGCAGTCGTGCGCGGAGGGTCGTCGACGCAAGGAGCCCGTTTGTCGTTTCCGTTTGGTGGATATGACCGTCGATGCCAGACCAGTGAAGCATCGGTGCGGTGAGCGGCCTGACACGTGCCGTCAAAGGCAAAGGGCCGCTCGCTCACCGAGGCCCGTGTCGCCTCCAGCCGCCCAAGCAAGGGAGATCCACCAGTGTCTACGGACGCCATCGTCCTTCTCCGCGACGACCACAAGGAGATCAGGCGACTTTTCCGGGAGTTCGCGCAGACCGGCGAGGCCGCCGTGGCGGCGAGGGGTCAGATCGCCGACAAGATCATCGCCGCCTTGACCGTGCACACCTATATCGAGAACGAGACGATGTATCCCGAGGTGCGTCGACTTCTGCCAGAACTGGAGGACGACGTCCTGGAGTCGTACGAGGAGCATCATGTCGCCGACGTCCTGGTTTCCGAACTGGCCGCAATGGACGCCGACAACGAGCGCTTCGTGGCGAAGATGACCGTGTTGATCGAGAACGTCACACATCACATGGACGAGGAGGAACAGGACTGGTTTCCCAAGGTGCGCGCCGGGCTGAACCGAAAGCAGCTCTCCGAGCTCGGTGCCCGGATGATCGAGCAGAAGAAGTCCGCCCCGCGGAGCCCGGCCCAACCCAGTGCGCTGAAGAAGTCGATCGACGCGGTCATCTCCTGACCGTTCGCAGACTTCCGCAGCCGCCTGGCTGGCTTGGAGTAGGCCGGGTGCGGCTAGCGCAACGCGCCGCCTGCCGCTCTCATTCAACCGAGCGGTAACACCCGTGAAGCTGGGTCGAGACAGCGACCGAGTGGTGACACCCCGATCTGCCCGCGCTCGGGCTCTGCGCTGATGATCAGGCTGTTGCTGGTGCTCGGCGTCGGCGGTGCAGCTCGGTGATGACCGACTGTTCGCGTTCGACCAACGCCAGGAGCTCTCCGCTCACGCGCATCCGCAGGCGGCCGGTTCCATCGGCGTACCGCTCATAGGTGGAGCTGCAGGCGATGGCGTGCTCGACGTCGTCGAGTTCGGACACCAACTCGCGTTCACTCAGCTGGTCTAGGGCGCTCATGGGGCGGCCTCTCATGGTTTCGAGGCGCCGAGACCCGACGTCTTGAGCCTTGGCAACAAGCCGGCCGTTGCCGCTCGCGGGCGGCTCAATCAGTTTCGGCCAGAGCCGCCGGGGTATGCGTCAGCCTTCCAGACGAACGGCAAATATCAGGAGGCATTGGAATGGCAACGGTCGAGAAGAGCGTAGAGGTCGACGTACCTGTCAGCACGGCCTACAACCAGTGGACGCAGTTCGAGTCGTTCCCGGAGTTCATGGACGGCGTCGAGTCGATCACCCAAGAAGGCGACACGCAGACCCACTGGGTGGTGAAGGTCGGCGGGGTCCGTCGCGAGTTCGACACCGAGATCGTCCAACAGACCCCGGACCAGATCGTCTCCTGGCGTAGCACCGGCGGGGACACCGAAGGCCACACAGGTCGGGTCACCTTCGAGCCGCTGGGTCCGACGACCACCCGCGTCAACATCGAGCTGGGCTGGCAGCCGGACGGACTGACCGAAAAGATCGGTGCCGCGCTGAACTTCGACCAGCGTCAGGTCGACAAATCGGCCGACGACTTCAAGCAGTTCGTCGAAAGCCGCGGAGCCGAGACCGGCGCCTGGCGAGGCGATGTCGGCGGCAGCACGACCACCGGATAGATCAATTCATGAGGCTGGACCGACGGAGGTGACACGATGAGCCGCTTGCTGATCGGCCAGCCCCGGCTGCTGACCTGGGCGGCCCTATCCGGCCTGGCCATCGTGATCTTCGGCGCAGCTATGGACGGCGACCCCGCCGGTGGACCGCAGGCCAGCTACACCGCAAGCCCCACCAACGGTGAAGTCCGGCTGACAGGCATGGTGATTCCCGGCACGGTTCAGGCAAACGGGCTCGGCACGTCGTTCACGCTCGAGACCCGCGGCAGGCAGATCCCCGTGGTCAGCGACGCGGCACTTCCCGGCATCGTCGGGGAAGCTCAACAAGTGGTCGTCGAGGGACAGATGCGATCCGACGGAGTGTGGGTGGCCGACCAGGTCATTGATCAGGTCGGAAACATCTCCCGGTTCCCCCATAGGTGATGGGCACGTCCAACTGGACTCGCATTGGTCGAGCCGCTTTCGCCGAGCCACCCTGGCACGTGCGGTAGGCGCTCGACACCGGCGCGACACCTATGCTGAGCGAGAGGCCAACTCGGCCGCCCGAAGGTGAGCCTCGCTGCTGGCTGCTCAACAGCGAGGCCCGGCCGGGCTGGCTTTCTCCCAGATGAAGGGTGACTGTCAACCCGCATCCGACTACCCAGCGTCGCGAGAAGTAAATCCGGGGGCTTACGGGGACCAGCGGCCGGGATCCGGAGTTGGCTGACAGGTGAACGTCGGATCACCTGTCAGCGGGTGTCCCGTAGACGTGAGTGACCGCCAGGGTCAGCACCAGGCGTCCGTCGGAGACCATCGCACGCCTGTAGTCGTCCCAATCGGGGTGTTCGCCGGCCAGCGTGCGGTAGAGGTCGACCAGCGCCTCGACGGTGGCGTCGTCGGGAGCGGCTGCGACCGGGCTCAGCGTCGCATCACAGTCGGCGACCGCGTAGGACCACCCGTCGCGGCTCGTGGTGTACATGCCGGCCCGCGGGTCGCGGCGCAGGTTCCTCGTCTTCGCCCTGCTGTCGGTGACCGATACCCGGAAGATCCGCGTCTGCGGGTCGAATGCATACCGGACGTTGGAGATCTGCGGTCGGCCGTCGCGCTTGAGAGTGGCGAGGGCGCCTGTGCCCGAGGATCCGAACAGGGCCAACAGCGTCGCGTCGTCCACCATGATCAACAGGCTACGCCCAGGATGACGCCGCCCCACAGCGACAGCCCGGGGTCGGGATCGACGACCGCAGTTGCTGCCGTGCGTCGAGGTCAGCCCGCCGCGGTGGGGATGGTCCAGATCCCGCGGCCGTGGGTGGCGGCGACCAGGTTTGCGTTGGGATCGAGCAGTATTTGGCTGACCACGACGTTGGGAAGATTGGTGCCCAGCCTGCTCCATGTGCTGCCGTTGTCGGTGGAGGTGTAGACGCCGATGTCGGAGGCGACGATGAGCTGTCGCCCGTTCAGCACGATGTCGTTGGCCGGGATGTCCGGCAGGTTCCCGGAGATGTCGGTCCAGGATGAGCCGCCCGTGCTCGTTTGAAACACGTGGCCGACGCCCGGGTCGTCCGGACCGACGATCCAGTGCCGGGAGTACCCGGACAACGACACGTACGCATGGTTCGGATCGGCCGGGTCGATCTTGATGCCGGTGATGTAGCGGTTCGGCAGGCCGGTGTCCGGGCACGCCGCGGTGCCGGTGCATTCCTGAGCCGTGGCGTGCCAGCTGCCGCCGCTGTTGCTGAGCATCACGATGCCGGCCTCGAAGCCGCTCCCGCTCGGGAGGCTCGGATTGCACGGACCGCACCATGCCGCCGCGACGTGCTGGGTGTCGCCGATCGTGATGGCGTCGAGCGCCGTGATCTGGGACGTGGTGTTTCCGCCCAGTGCCGTGCGTACGTCGAAGATGTTCTTCCAGTCGGTCGCGGCGCCGGTGTTGGCGGTGGTGCCCGCGACGCCCGAGTTCGAGTTCCAGACGAACGCACCGCCGGCCACGAGATGGCTGGAGTCGGCCCGGTCCATGACGATCGGGGCGATGAAGCGCGGATCGGGATCGGCCGGTGCGATGGAGTGCCAGTTGGCTCCGCCGTCGGTCGACTTGGCCGCGGCCAGCTCCGTGTATTCGGTGATCACATTCTTCGAGTTGTCGGGATCGACGAGGGTGTAGCCGCCATCGCCGCCGAAGACCTGGACGGAGCTGACTGTGATCGGCTGGCCGAGGTCGTCGAGCACGGTCCCGGTGGTCGGGAACACCTTGTTGCTGCCGTTGTCCTGCATGCCGCCGTAGATGGTCGAATCGCGGCTGCCCTGAGCCCCGTAGTACTGCAGGACGTCCATATGCGCGTTGAGGTTCGCCCAGTTGCCGGCGTGATGATCGGTCAGGGCGCGGGCGTACACCCCGCCGTCGTTGCCGACATAGAGCCGGCCGCCGGCGATGACCGCGGCATGCTGGTCGGAGTGCGCCTGGTTGTGGTTGCAGGTCCCCTCGAACGGCACGTACGCGAAGCACCTGAAACCGAAGTTCCAATACGGGCCGACCGTATTCCAGCCTGCGCCCGCGTTCTGGGTCTCGTAGACCTCCTCCAGACCGGCGTAGACGTGGTCCTTGTTCGCCGGGTCGACGATGAGGAATTGGTTGTACCAGGCCTGGATGCCCGGCGCGTAACCCTTGCCGATCCGAGAGATGGTTTGTGCCGAGCCGCTCGAGGCCAGCTTGCTGGATGTGGCGATCTTGGTCCACGGACCGGTCGGATCGCCGTTCTTGGACTCGTAGATGCCCTGCAGCAGCGTTTTGCCGTTGGTGCCGACGTTGAGCAGGTACGGGCTCTGCACGATTGCATATGCGCGATCGCCGGCGGCCGAGTAGGCGAGCGTCGTCCGGCCCTCGGCCTTCGGCGGGACCCATCCCTTCGGGTTGACCAGATAGCTGAAGTGTGCGCCGGCATCGTTCGACAGGTAGAGACCGTTGGTGGGCCAGCCGCCCCGCCAGCCGGCGACGGCCAGGACCTGACGTCCGTTGGTGCCGGGTCGGACGGCAACATCACTGATCATGTTGCCGACGACGAGGTTGGCGTTGGTGCTCCCGGTCGGGTAGCCGGCCGGTTGCAGCACCGCAGTCCAGATCGCGTTCAAGGCGGTCGTATCGAGGCTGTAGAGGCCGTGGGAGGTGGCGGCGAACAGCCTGCTGCCGTCCTGGGCGAGACGGAAGATGAGCGCGCCGTTGAGTTCGGATCCGCCGACTCGGTGCCAGCTGGCGCCGCCGTCGCCGGAGGCGAGCACGCCGACGCCGGCGTAGCTGTCCTGGCTCGTGTTGGCCTCACCGGTGCCGGCGTAGATGGTGTAGTCGCTGCCGGAGCCCGTCGCCAACAACGCGCCGATGGACAGGGTCTTCTGCCCGTCGGTCGTCGGGACCCAGCGCTGGCCGCCGTCACTCGACTTCCACACCCCGCCGTCGGCGGCGCCGGCGAAAAGCGACCCGTCGGGCGCCGCCGCCAGCGCGGTCATCCGGCCGGAAACCCACCGGTCGCCGGCGCCGGAGTTGCTGGCATCGCTCGTCGGGTCGATGTATTGCGGCGAGTCCGAGAAGTCGTTCCCATCGCTGCCAGACCGTGCGGTCCGCTCGGTCCACGAGCCGCCCACCTGCGACACGGCGGCCGCCTGGGCGGCGCCGGCCGCATAGGCGTCCGGATCGACCGCCCCGTTGGGTGCCAACCGCTGTGACATGAACCAATCGGTGGCGTCGGCGACCTCTTGACTCTCTTCGCCCGCCTCCTTGCCTGCCGGTGACCCAGGTCCGTCGGCGAACCCTGGTGTGGCTGCGAACAGCACCGCCACCAACGCGGCCACGAACACCGCCAATCGACGCCGCATCTGCGCTCATCTCCTCCAACAACAAGGACACTGCGATCGGACCGCTTTGGCAATCCCCCGGGTCTGGCGACGTCGAGTGCCGGCGACGATCCCGGGACGCGAACGAGTTCGGGCGCCTCGCGGAATTTCACTTCACAGCGGGAGGTCGTGCTCGGTAGCGTTCCCGACGGTTGTACCGGCCGGGTCGTCCGGCCGGAGACCATGTTCCGGTCCAGTGCCGCGCCGGTCGTTGAGAGCGTGGAGGCTGGCGATGTTCACGATCCGATTTGTGACGGAAGAGTACGCGCCCGGACAGACGGTGACCATGCGTTGGGGACCCGCCTGGGACGTCGACCGCGGCGGGGTCTACACCGACGGAGCCTGGCGATTCGACCTGGATGACGAGCAGTTCCCGGCCGGCATCGAGTTCAAGTTCGTGCGGGTGCCCGGAACGTGGATGGCCGGCGACAATCTCAGGCTGGCTCCCGGCGAGTTGCCGGGCGTGCACGACTACACGGCTCCGCTGGTCGTCTTTCCGCAACGCACCGAGCTCGCGATCGAGAACCCATTGGTCGCGCAGCGATTCTTTCCTCGCAACCTCACGCCCGACCACGTCTACGACGTCATCATCGTCGGCTCGGGCATGGGCGGCGGTGTGCTTGCGTCCCGGCTTGCCGACAAGGGCGCCGACGTGCTCGTCCTCGAGGCCGGGTCCTACCTCTTTCCCACCCATGTCGGAAACCTTCCGAGGCGGTTGAAGATCGGCCAGTTCGACAAGCACATCTGGTCGCTGTGGCCAGACTTCAAGGTCACCAATTATGTGAATACGCCTGGCTCGGCGTTCGCTGGAGGTCAAGCCTTCAATCTCGGCGGCCGGTCCCTGTTCTGGGGTGGTCTGATCCCGCGGCAGGCGCCCTGGGAGCTGGCCGCCTGGCCCGCCGCCGTTCGCGATTATCTGCTCACGACGGGCTACGATGCGGCCGAGCAGGCGATGAACGCGGTCGCTCCCGAGGCCTCGGCCTATCAGGCGCAGGCACGCACGTTCCTCGAGGCCGCACTGCCCGGCTACCAGGCCAGGGACGGCATGGTCGCGGTCCAGTACAAGGGGGCGCGGCGGCTCTCGATCCCGGCCGGCCTGTTCTCTACCGCAGACCTGATCATGGAGGATCGGCTGGTCGACGATCCCGGCGCCGGCCGTACCCGACCTCAGATCAACCTGAACATCGCGGTGCACTCGGTGCTGGCCGACCCCGCCGATCCCGCACGAGTCACCGGCGTCACCGGCTACGACCTGCTCGGCCGCCGGCAACGCACGTTCGCGGCGAAGACCGTGGTGCTCTCCGCAGGCACCTTGGAGTCGGCCAAGATCGCGTTGCAGAGCGGCCTGCGAGACCCGAACGGACGGATCGGGCGCGGGCTGACCGATCACACGATCCGATACCGCCACTTCACGCTTCCACCGGGGTCGCCGTATGCCAGCGCCACGGACTCGGCCAAAGTGCTGCTCCAGCACCCCGGCGCGGCGCCCGGCACTCACGCGTTCGACGTCGTCGTCGAACTCGGCGCCGACTTCAACCAGGGACGCTACGTCGACCCGGAGAACCTCGCCGAGGAACGGTCCGCGCGCAATGACTGGATGTTGTGCGAACTCGTCTTCATGACCTATGCGAATCTGGTGGAAACCAACCTATTGACGGTCACCGGCAACCCGGCGGATCCCGTCGCGGTCACGGTCGCCCCGGCTCCCGTGTCCGGGCCGGACCTGGCTGAGACCGATCAGCTGGCCGCGTCACTGTTCGACGCGCTCGGCGCGGAGCCGGTGCTCGGTGAGGGAGGGTTGTGGCTTCAGCCAGCCGATCTCGGCGGCGTCGCCCACGAGGTCGGTACCCTTCGGATGGCGGGAGACGGCACCGGCGTCGTGGATGCGGACTTGAAGTTCCTCACGTACGACAATCTCTTCGCCTGTGACAATTCTGTCTTTCCCGCCTCACCGGCGGCCAACCCCAGCCTGACCCTGGCCGCCCTCGCCCTGCGCCTTGCCGGCCACTTGGGCTGATCGGCGATGCCGCCGTCGACGGCTCGATCGGTGGTCGTCCGCCTCGACGAGCGCGGCGGACGACGGTCAAGCCAACCGCTCGAGGTCTCCTCGCGGCGAAGCGTGGGCGTCCGCGTTCGTGGTCGCTAGGGTTTGCGGGTGCCCATTCGCGAACTCGGCAGCGATGAGCTGGCGCGGCTGTACGGGCCGTGGAGCGGGCGGTTGCCCGCGGACGCCGCTCGGCTGTTCGCCAACTATCGGGGACTCTGGTGGATCGCCGGGGGTTGGGCGATCGAGGCGTTCACCGGGGTCGAGCGGCATCACGACGATCTTGATCTGGAAGTGCCGCGGGTCGATTTGCCGCAGCTACGAGGCCATCTCGCGGATCGGCTGGATGTGTGGACGGCGAGTGATGGTTCGCTCCGGCCGCTGCTACCCGGCGACGATCCTGATGGGTCCGCAGACGTGGTGCTGCCGCCCGGCTGCGGCCAGTTGTGGCTCCGGCACAGCGGGGCCGAGCCGTGGGAGTATGACGTGTTGCTGATGACCGGCGACCACGACATGTGGGAGTTCAAGCGGGATCGTCGGATCCGGCTGCCGCTGAGCGAGATCCGCTGGTTCCACGACCAGGTGCCCTACCTGCGGCCGGAAGTCCAGTTGCTGCTCAAAGCACAGGGTCTGCGAGCCAAGGATCAGGGCGACTTCGACGTGGTGCTTCCTGCTTTGGATCGTGCGCGACGGACGTGGCTGCGCGAAGCCTTGAGTTTGGCGCACCCGGGTCATCGCTGGCTGGCGGCCCTGTAGTCCTGTCGGTCGGGCCCGCGAGACCGCGCCATTGGTCGGCGAGCAGGGCATAGCTGCAGCCGTCCATCCACTGCCCGGAGGGGTGGTGGAGTGCGTCTTTGACGGTGTAGGCCTCACGACGCATGCCTACCCGTTCCATCAGCCGGGAGGAGGCGGCGTTGGCGGCGAAGCAGCTCGCTGTCGCCCGCCGGCAGGCCGAGAATGTCGAAGCAGATCCGTAGTGCCGCCTGAACTGCCTCGGTCGCGTAACCGTGACCCGTTTCCTCCGGTCGCAGCGCCCAGCCGAGCCCGTCGAGCCCGAGGCTCGGCGCACAACGAGCGGACCGTCATCCGGCCACGGGCGGAACCCGGACAGATGGTGGATGCACTCCATCGCGAGCGGCGTTAGCGTCATTGGCCGGGTCCCCGGTTCGGAGTCGCGGGCGGCCGAGGCGTCGGGGTCGGGAGGTGGGATGGTCGCGCGACCGAGGATCGACGTCGGGATGACGGTGAACGCCAAGCCGCCGCTGGCATTGGTGGAGCGTGATGTGGCTGCGGCGCAGGAGCAGGACCTGGACGCGGTGATGGTGTGGGATCACCTCCAGGACTTCTATCCGAGTGCACTGTGGGATCACGGCTTCGGGCTGTATGCGGACGAGCACGCGTCGCCCCACACCTGGTTCGACTACCAGACCCTGCTGGGTTACGTGGCCGCGCGCGCCGGCGGCTTGCGGCTCGGGGTGGGGGTCACGGAGTCGTTCCGGCGCCACCCGATCGTCATCGCCCAGGCGGCGGCGACCCTGGCGCACTTGAGCCATCGGCCGCCCATCCTCGGCATCGGTGCCGGCGAGCGGGAAAACACCGACCCGTACGGGCTCCCGTTCGACCAGCCGGTCGGCCGGCTGGAGGAGGCGGTGCAGATCATCCGTACCGCCTTCACATCCCAGGGTCCCTTCGACTTCCACGGCCGTCACTACCAACTGGACGGTGCGGTGCTCGACCTGCTTCCGCCGCCGGGTCGAACCCCGGAGATCTGGATCGCGGCACACGGGCCGCGCATGCTCCGTCTGACCGGCCGCTACGGAAACGGGTGGTACCCGTTCGCGATCGGCTCACCGGAGGACTACGCCGCCCGCCTCGGTGTGATCCGCGCTGCGGCCTCGGACGCAGGACGGGACCCGGAAACGATCACACCATCATGGACCTGCCTCACCGTGATCGGGCGCACGGAGGCGGAGGCGCGGGCGATGCTGGACACCAACCCGGTCCGGTTCTGGGGGCTGCTCTTCTCGGCGGACATCTGGCGGCTGTTCGGTGCACAGCACCCGTTCGGGCAGCAGTTTCGGGGCTACCTGGACATCCTGCCCGAGCAGTGCCGTGATCGCGAGGCGCTCGACGCGGCGATCGCGGCAGTGCCGCAGGGCCTGATCGAGTTGGCCATCTGGGGGACGCCGCCCCAGATCGTGGAGAAGCTCCGCGCATTCGGGGAGGCCGGGCTGCGCCACGTCGTCCCCTGGGTGCCGTCTGCATTGGTCTCGCCCGACGCCGCGGACTACACCCGCCGAGCGCTGGGAGAGATCTCCTTGGCCCTGCGGAACGGTGGATAGCACACCGACCGAGCCCCTTCTGCAGACGGCGCGGCATCCGACGAGTTGCCGAAGGCGGCGGCTCCGCTGCGTCCTAGCGGCTGCCGACCCGGACCGCCTTGCGAAGGTCATTGACCTTCGTGTCCCGGATGCCCACCGGCGCCAGCCCGAACGCGTGCTCGAGCGTGGTCAGGATCGACGTGGTGTCGTACGACGTGTGGTCGACCCCCGAGCTCGTCATTCCCGCCGAGACCAGCAGTGCGGGGATCCGGGTGCCCGGGCCGAACGCGTCGTACGCTCCCTTGGTCGGGCTGCCTCGTCCCGGTGGCGAGACATGGTCCCACTGGCCGCCGAACTCGTCGTAGGTCACGATCACAAGGGTGTCCTTCCCCTGGGGACCGGTGACCACCGCGTCGATGAGGTCGACGAGGTGCTTGCTGCCACTGGTGGCGCTCGCGTAGCCAGGATGCTCGTTCTCCGCGCCACAGGGCTTGACGAAACTCACCGTGGGCAGATTGCCGATCCTCGCCGCGTCGATGAAGTCGGTTTCGTCTTGCAGGTGGTGTCGACCCGGCCGCCCGGCGCTGTATGCCTTGAAGTAGTTGAACGGCTGGTGGTGGTACTGGAACAGTTTGCCCGGCGCGCCCGCCTCGGCGGCGTCCCAGCCGCCGGAGTACCACGCCCACGAGATGCCCCGGTCGGTCAGGCGATCGCCGATGTTCGGGTACTCCTCGTCGTCGATCAGTGGCATGAACGGTCCGTTGGCGTTGTACGGCCGGCTCGCGGGCTGCACCGTGTTCACGGCGAAGTTCCCGCAGCCGAGTCGGTAGTTCTCGGTGTCGACGGGATCGGCGCGATCCGCGGAGGGCGGGCATGCCACCGTGAGCTGGCGATCGAGGACCGGACCGGTGGCCACGTAGAAGGGATAGCTGGTCGGCATCCCGTTCGAGTCGACGATCGAATTGACCGGCCGGGCCGTGCCAGGAATCTCACCCGTTTGATCGACGTACGGCGCGCGTCCCGCGATCAGCCACTGGTGATTGAGGAACGAACCACCATTGGCGCCCTGGAAGAACCGATCGGCAATGACGTAGTTCGGCGCGCCGGATTCGTGCAGGTAGGTATAGATCGGCAGCTGCTTCGTGTCGTACACGCCCATCGTCAGCCCGATCGCGTCCGACCCGATGAGGTAGCGATCTTGTTTGCCATGATCGATCTGATACTTCTCCTGGTAGAAGCGGTGCACCAGGTCGCGGGTGCAGCCGCCGGTGAGCGCTCCCGGTGAGTCTTTGAGCACGCCGAACGGTGCGGACACGCCCTCTGCCGGACAGGTGTTGTCAGCTGGCTTGATGTAGTCGTCGATGGTGAACGGCCGGTTCTCGAACGCGCTCGTGATGCTGCGCGCCGCATCGACGCACGAGACCGCTTGCGGAGGCGAGGCGAGGTTGACGTCGTTCTGGGGCAGGCAGGACAGCGGGGAGGAATTCTGGGCGACCTGGGTGGCATGGGCGGGATCCGCCTGATCGACCCCCTCCACCCGCTCACCGTCGACGGATCCCCACGCGCCGAACAGATTGTCGAAACTGTGGTTCTCCTGGTAGATCACCACGATTCGCTTGTACCTGCCCAGCACCGCCCGGTCCCTCCCCGGGCGGGAGTCGTGGTGGTTGCCTGCGGACGCAACCGCGGTGACCCCGGCCGCGGCCGAGGTGCCGGAGATCGGTGCAGCGAATGCCTGCGGACCGTGTGGCACGACAGCGCTGCCGGCGATCAGGACGGCTGCCGCGACGCCGACAAGACCCGAACGACGCATGGGAGGCTCCTGTCCGGACGGCTCGGAGATCCCGGGCGGTCCTGGGGGATGGACGCACTCTCAGCTCTATCAGTCGAGCTCGCCGAACGGTATACGCAGATCTACGCAGGCCCCCAGGCGGCCGAACGGCCGGATTGCTATTCCACGCGTCGCGGTGGCGCTAGCAATCGAAGCCGGTGGACTGCCGCCCTTTCCGCGCTGTAGATCTCCTCGAGAGTTCCGCTCATCGCGACCAGGATCGCAGTGATGTCATCGGTGTCGAGGGGCGGCCGCATCGCGTAGCGACCGTGCAAGGTCCAGAGCTCCTTTGCCGCTGCGGCCCGCTCAGCGTCACCGGCATCGCCCTCCGCGACCGCGCCGGTGACGGTTGCGGTGAGTTGGCGCGCGCGGTTGAACGCAGGAACGCTGGCTGGTGCCGCAGCCTCGGCGAGAGCGTGCCACAGCTCCGCTGTCTCCAACCACCGCTCGGCCTCAGTGCCGAGCATCGGCTCGTCGAGCCACGCTGCCGCCTCAGTGAGCGAGGCCGCGAACTCGCGTCGCAGGTTGCCGCCGGTCATTCCGAACGGCTCGACGCCTTCCCACACGCTCAGCAAGGCCCGAAAAAGGCCCGCACCATCGGCGAAGACCCGAGGCCAGGCCTTCGCGGGCCGAGATGACGCCAACATTCGGGCCCACTTCCGCCACGCAGGCGCAGCGAAGGAGTCCGATCGGCCACCCAGCGTCTCGACCATATCCGTCAGGCCGGCGCTGATCGCTGCTCGTAGCCGATCGTCGGGGATCACGCAATCGCGGGTTCGAACGGCGATCATGGCGTTCCGGTAGCTGCCGACCCGGGCTCGCGCCCGGTCGAGGTTCTCACCCGTGACGCTCAACGGGGCCACGGTGCGGTCGTCCAGGCGGATCCGCCCGTCCTGCTCGGCGTAGGCGACCACCGGGTGTCCACCGTGGCCGTCGAGGGAAGCGGGTAGCTGCCAGTACCCGATCTGATAACGGTCGGGCCAGACGATGACCGGCTGCCCGGACTGCAGTTCCCGCCGGAGCTCGGCCGCCGCGCCCACGGCACCCGACGTACGCGACCAGTCCGCGTGCACACCCAGCCGGCTGATCGCCGCCGCAAGCCGTCGGTCGAAATAGTGCCCGGAGTTGGTGAACCCGAGCGTGACAATCCGGCTGTCGTCGTGTTGGAACTCCCAGAGGATGTAGCCAGCGCCGAGCCCGCCGGCAATGAGCAAGATCAACTCCTCTGACAACGGGCCCTCGGAGCCGAACACCCCTGTGTTGGCCAGCACATGTGCCAGAGCCGCCGCATCCGGATCGGACCCGCCCCGAAAGGACCAGCCGGCATCCACCAGCGGCGCGCCATGTTGCTCGGGCTTGGCCCCGACGAGCTGGGCGCGGGCGGCGGCGTACCGTTCGCCGGTGGCGGCCATCCGTTCCCGGATCCGAGCCTTGAGTTGCTTCTGGGTGGTCACATCGAAACCTCTCGGGCGCGTACCGACGCTCGACCCCACGCTCGAAACGTCGCCGCTGCCCTGCTTCAGATGTCCACATCGACTGGCTGTCCAGGAGGCTCTCGAAGTCCCCTTTGCTTCCGCGTCGCCGAGCCGCGTGGAGACTCGGTCAGGAAGTTCGGCGTCAGACCCGCCGTACCCTGAAGACTAGTGCAAGCACTAGCGCCCCTGACGTCGATGCGGGATCGTCGTGCGGTCTCGATCACGGCTGGCCGATCCACTCGGCCCAGTGGCTCGGCCGTGCGGGGCATGGTCTGCGTGCGCGTCGTTGAGCGGGGGTGAGGCATTCAGCGTCGACGGGGCTCTCGGACGCGCCGTGTCGGTGTCTGTCTGTCGGCATCGGGTGCACGGATGGCTCCGGTGTTACTCACCGTTGCGCCGCCGGCTATGGCTGCCCCGCAGAGTCGGCGGTGACCGGTGACGACGCTGACGACAGCATCGCCGTGACATCTTGGCGCGGCAGGTATGCCGCGCACCGTAGTCCGCCACCGGACGCATCCTGCAGCAGGAAGTCGCTCACCAGCGAGATGTCCGCTCCGGCACCGTCGAAGACCCAGGTAGCGGTGACGAGGAGAAGCCCTCTGCCGACGCCCGTCGCCGTCCACGTGGACAGCTGAGACGTGGACCTACCGCCGATCTTGGTGTGCCGCGCGCGGACCGCCGCGAGGAAGGCATCCCGGCTGATGATGGCGGTCGAGGACTCGGTGCCGATCAGCACATTCTCGGCGAGCATGTCGGACTGGTCCTGCCGTGCCAGATCCGTCCAGGATCGAAGGAAGGCGGAGATGCGCTCGGAGAGACGATGGTCGTTTTCGAGCGCTGAGGGTGTCGTCACCTCTATCTCATACACCGCGGGCCGGCTGAGTCGAAATCCGGACTCCATCGCCACACACTCGGACCCTCTGTGTTCTTTGTCGCGGGCCGCACATGGTGGCCGCCTTCGGTCAGCAGCGAGGGCCGGAAGCTGAGCGGTAATCAGCGGGTCCAGAAGTCTTCGGGTCGGCTGCGGGCTCTGAAGCCGAAGTAGTCGAGCAGGGCGGTGGCTTCGTGGAAGTTGGCGGCGAGGCCGGAGGTTTCGTGGTCGTCGCTGCCGAAGCTGACGGCGCGTCCGCCTTCCTCTGCCCACCATTGCGGGATCCAGGGTCGAAGGGGGCGTGCGGTGTTCATTTCAAGGGCGCGGCCGGTGCCGGCGATGGCACGCATGGCTTGTCGGAAACCGTCTTCGAACTGTCTCGGGTCGAACGGTCCGTGTTGGTCGGCAGGCCAGTAGCGGGCCGCGTAGTCGATGTGGGTGAAGACGTCGAAGTCTCCGCCGCTGACCACGGCCGAGATTTCGCCGAGGTAGGCCCAGATCACCTCGGCGGGATCCGGGAGCTGGCGGAACATCGTCACCGGCTCGCTGCGGTGGCCGGCGAAGGGCAGGGTGTGCAGCGAGCCGTTGATCCGGTCGAGGGTGGAGAAATCGACGAGAGCGGCGGCTGCCTGGCCGTCGAGATGCGGCTGGCCGAATTCGATGCCGGTGAGGATGCGGAGGTCGGGGAACTCGTGTCGGCATCGATCGATGGAGTCGAGGTAGCCGTCGATGTCGAGTGGCGGCGGTTGCATCCACCCGTCGCGGTCGATGAGCCGGCGCTGGTGCTCGGCGAAGTCGTCGGGGTCGGCTTTCCACCCGGTGATGTCGAGATGTTCGGTGAAGATGACGACCGGGACACCGATGCGGATGGCTCGTGCACAGGTGCGTCTCATCGTGCCGGCAGCCGAGGGCGAGTCCGGGCCACCGGTGTCCCAGGAGTATTCGCTATGGACGTGGGTATCTGCCGGCAGCGCTGGCATGCCTCCACCCTCGCATGCCAACCCACAAGCTCGCGGCGCGGCGACCGCCTCGGCGCCTGCCGATCGTCATGACGGTTTGAGTCCGTCGATCAACAGCTCCACTGCTGCGCGGGCTTCCAGTTGCCACTCGGGGCGATCCGTTGTCGATCCGATTCCGTGGAGGACGACCATCACCGCGCCCGGGGGAGCGTCGGCGCGGATGGTGCCGTCGACGGCCGCCGTTGCCATCAGTTCGGCGATCGTCTGCTCTAGTTCACTCCCGCCGTCGGCTTGGATGGCGGGGTTGACCAGGGCTGCAAGGGTCCGCGCCAGCGCCGCGTGTGCGATGACGTGGTCCGCGAAGCCGCGGAGGAATGCTTCGAGTGTTTCCCCGGCGGGTCGGGTCGAGGCGCGTGCGTGCTCGCAGAGCGCGGTCACCTCGTCCTGGTACACGGCTGCAGCGAGCGCTTCTCGGGTGGGGAAGTGTCGATAGAGAGTCCCGACGCCGACACCCGCGCGAATCGCGAAGTCGTCGAATCGCAGCTTCTCGTCGCGATCGAACACCTCGCGTGCGGCGGCCACGATCGCTTGCCGGTTGCGGCGGGCGTCGGCCCGCAGCCGCTTGCTTTCCGCCATCCATACCTCACGGTAATCGGAGACAACTTCCGTATCCTATCATTCGGAGATAGTCTCCAGTTATGCGGAGGTGCACATGCGGATCTTGATGTTCGGTCGTGGCGTCATCGCGACGATCTACGGTCAGGCGCTTCAGGAAGCCGGGCACGACGTGGAGTTCTACGTACGCCGTGGCCGAGCCGCCGCGTACGGTTACGAAGTCCAGCTGGACCTCGTCGACACGCGCTCCCGGCGACTGGGCGGGCGGGTTCGCCAGGTGGTCCCGACCCGCTTGCGCGAGTCTGTCGAGCCTGGTGACGGTTTCGAGCTGGTCGTGCTGAGTGTGGGCCACCATCAGCTCCCGGCCGCAGCAGAGTTCCTGGCTCCCCGCATCGGTGACGCCACGGTTCTGGTGTTCGGCAACATCTGGGACGAGCCCATCGCAGCCGTCGCGCCGCTTCCGTCCGCCCAGGTCGTATTCGGGTTCCCCCAGGCGGGCGGCGGCTTCGGCGAGGACGGCGTGCTGCACGGCGGACTGCTCGGCAGGGTCATCGTCGGTACGTCCGGTGAAGCGCCGAGCCTGCGGGAGTCAGCTGTGCAGGAAGCGTTCCGTACGGCGGGACTCGCGGTCCGGACCCAACGGGACATGCGGGGCTGGCTGTGGCTGCACTTCGTGGCTGACGCGGGCATGCATGCCGAGGGCCTTCGGCGTGGCGGTCTGGCGGCAATGATCGGGGACCGCCAGGCATTCCGTGAGGCGTTGCTGACCAGCCGCGAGTTGCTGCCCGTTCTCCAGGCTCGCGGCATCGACCTTCGTCGGCACCGTCGCAGCACGATCGGCTACCACCTATCGGCGCCGGCGGCTGCCGGCATGGCATGGGCAAGCGTCCATGTCCCGATCGCCCGGGCGAGCCTGGCGGCCCACACCGACCCGGAAGCTGCTGAGCCGCGTGCCGTCCTGCGCGATACCGTGCACGAGGCCCGCCGGCTCGGTGTCCCGGCCCCGCGCCTGGAGGCGTCGCTCCAGCTCCATCCGTGAGGGGTCAGCAGCCTGTCGTGGGTGGCGTCGACCGACAGCTCGAACCCGAGCCGGGCCGTTGTCGTCGAATGAGCTATCGAGCGATGGTGCGGCGAGGAGCGGCTACCAGGGTCACCACGACCACGAGGAAGCAGATGCAGCCCAGCGTGACGAGGGACACCGGAAACGAGTAGGCCGCGGCGAGCGCCCCGGCCGCCACCGAGCCGGACGCAGTGCCCGCGTCGAAGCCGATGTTCCAGCCTGCGCTCGCGGCCGGCAGATTCGAGCGCTCGACGGCGGCGAAGGCCGCCACCAACGTCAGGTTCTGCAGCGCGCCGTAGCACAACCCGACCACGACAGCCGCCGCAACGAGCACAGATGCGTGGTCGTGGGCGACGGCCCAGGCAGAGATCGCCATGGCGGAACCCAGGCAGACCAGTCCCGGTGCGATGAAGAGCCAGGGCCCGAGTCGGTCGGCCAGGGTGCCGATCAACCAACGCGACAACGCACTCGTGACGCCGATCGCGAACAGCACGAGGGCCGCCGTGCCGGCACTGGTGAGCTGGGGCGCGAAGGTCAGCAATGCGCCGCCCGCCATGGTCACGCTGAACAGCACCACTGTCGGGACGATGATTCCGCGGAGGCCTCGCAAGCTCACCGGAGACCTCTGGCCGGCACGCGCTGGCGGGTTGACGTCCATCGCTCGGAGCACATGCGCGAGCCGAAGGGCGGCCGGCACGCCGGCCAACGGGAGCGCTGCCAGCCAGAAGACGGGTGCGAAGCCGAAGCGGTCGACGACCGGCACCGAGCCCGGCAGCAGCACCAGGTTCGGGACGGCGACCGACAACCCGTAGATCCCGATCGCGGCACCACGGCGGTGCGACGGCACCAGCTGGACCGCCACAGTGGACCCGACGACAGTGAGAATGCCGAAACCCATGCCCCGCACGGCCGACAGCATGAGAACCCAGCCGATGCCGTCGGAGAGCAGGTAGGCCGGAGCTGGTGCGCCCAACAAGAGGAGCCCGACGACCAGCACTCGACCCGTACCCCATCGGGCCAGCGACCGGGGAACGGCAAGTTGGGTCAGCACCGTCGCAGCCAGCAAGACGGCGTTGACCAGCCCGGCGCCGGCTGCCGTCGCTCCGCCTTCCACGACCCACAAGGGGGCGACAGCGAGGAGGGCGGCGTACCCGCTGAACCCGAACATCGACATGACCGCCAACGCGAGCATCCCGGGCGCCCGCCACACGCTGGCTTGTTCCGTCACCCGCCCACGGTAGTGGGGGGGAGCGGGCCGAACCGCGCCGATAGTGTGCCGGGTGCCCGGCCGCTACTGCGGCTTCCCCCGGGGAGCGCGATCCATCGTTCGTCCTACAGCCACGCGGCCGGCCACCCAGCACAGATGTGGTCACCATAGTCAGGCGCCCTTGTTGTCGGGTACACCCCCAGGGGTGAGTGGCATCCGGCCGTAGCCGACGGGGTCACGCTGTCTGCGTCCAGGATTCTGGGCCGGTCCTCACGGTGGTGCCGGTGATGGCGGACTGCTCGATGGCCAACGAGATGTGCTCGGTGTCGAAGCCGTTCACGTCGAGGTCGTGACCGATCTGCCGCCGCACCAGCGGGCTCCCGATCAGGCTGCGCGGGGCGGCCAACCGGACGACCTCGTCGTTGTGGAGCTCGCCGGCGCATTGCACAGTGCCGATTGCTCGAGCGACATCGAGGAACATCCGCCTGCGCCACCCACTCCCGATCATCGCGAACGTCGCCATCACTCGACCGTAGTCCGCCCCCCGGCCGCGTACGGCTGCGGAGCCTGGACCGGCGCAGCGAATGGTGATTTCCGTTCAGGCGTGGAATCGTCGCCGCTATCAGGTCGATCCCGAGCTGGGAGGAACAGTGATCACCGGAGCCCACGTGATCTTGTACAGCACTGACGCGAAGGCGGATCGGGCATTTCTGCGTGACCTGTTGGGGACTCCTTCGGTCGATGCCGGTGGCGGTTGGCTCATCGTTGCGCTGCCGCCCGCTGAGATCGCCGTGCACCCGACGGCTGACATGCCGAAGCACGAGCTGTACCTGATGTGTGACGACATCGCTGGTCTGGTCAGTGAGCTCAGCGAGGATGGCGTCGCCGTGAGCGACGTCAGCGACCAAGGTTGGGGGCTGCTGGCGACGGTGGGTCTCCCCAGTGGAGGCTCGATCGGCGTCTACCAGCCCCGTCATCCGATCGCCGCCCGCGTACCTGTGTCGTAACACCACGCCACCACGGACCGGCGCGGCGGGCGTGCGGGTACTCGCCGAAGCCCGGTCGGGTCGAGGTCAGCGCCGAGCCCGATAGGTCAGGTGCTAGTTGCGCTTGCGCTGGTCCAGGGCGCGACGAATCCGACTCTCCTTCTGGCCCGTGATTCTGGCAATCAGCGGCACTCGGTAGCGATAGGCCACGACGCCGGTGACGACGAGGATGAGAAGAACGATGAAGGTCATGATTGCTCCGCGAACGGTCGGCTGGGCATTCCACGCTACGCGTGCGGGCACCGTCCGCGACCGGGGCGCGACCCCGATATTCCCCTGATCTTGCGGTGGCACATCGCGTTCGCCGGCCACGGTCGTCGCCTCTCATTGTCTCGCGCGATACTCGGCGGCGGCGATCGCCAGATGGTCGCAAACGTCGTCGATGTGGTAGATCCGCTCGTCGGGTTCGATCTGGCGCACGAATTCCGCGTAGGCGACTGCTCCGATCAGCGGGGAGAGCGGCCGCAGCAGCTCCGCCGCCCGCTCGGGCTCGCAGCCGGGCACCAGCCCCCGCCATGCCGTCATGAACCAGTCCGCGGCGGACTCGCGGTCCGCCGGGTCGAGCGGGCGGGTGAACGCCAACTCGTCGGTCATCGGGTGCGAGATGCAGGAGTCGCCCCAGTCCATGATCAGAAACCGGCCGTTCAGCCCGCGGACGTTCCCCGGGTGGAAGTCGCCGTGCGTCAGTGTCTCGGGCACACCGCAGTCGGCGATCGCCGTGGCCCGGGTGGCGAGGCCCGCCAGAAGGCGCTCGAGGTCGGCTCGATCCGTCGCGTCGAGCCCGGCCTCGTACTCGCCCACCACCTGCTCGATCCGCGGTATCTCGGCCGCCAGCCGTCGGTCCGGCACACCGAGGGCGAGCAGATCCTGGATCCGGTCCGCCCAGCCCGCCTGCACGCCGGTCAGCAGGTCCACCATCGGGGCGAGCGCCGGCCCGCGGGTTTCCATGTTGTCGCCGGGCGCGTCGGCGAGGAGCAGCCGCCCGGGCTCGGCCGCGTACACCTCTGGGGTGACCGCCGGCCCGAGCCGCTGCATCAGCGCGCCCTCGTGTGCGAAGAAGTCCGGAACGGCCTTCAGCCAGACCGGCCCACGCTCGGTCGGCAGCCGCCACAAGGTGGACAGGTTCCACGTCTTGCGCTGCTCGGGCACTCCGCGGAGGGCAATCCCGGCGGCCTCCAGGCGGTCCTGCGCCCATGCCACGAGCCGGCGCGGGCCGTCCGGGTGCGCCCAGGCCTGCCGCAGCGGTTCGGGCGCGAGCGGGTCACCCGCAGTCCAAGGCGTCAGGGGTAGTTCCGACAGGTCCGCCGCCGGGTTGATCTCGGCGAGGTAGCTGACGGTGCCACCCGGCATCCGCAGGCGAGACGTCGTGAGCAGTCTCAGTACGGTCACATCAATCCCGAACCGCTGCCGAACAGCCTCGACGACATCCCACGCCTCCGGCCACCACGGCGCCACGACTGGCATCGGCGGCAGCGCACCCCAGAGCCGATCACCGCGACGGCGATCGCGGGAGCACAGCACCACCACTGCCTCACGCCCGGCAACCTGCACGGCTAGGAGTCTAGAAACCGCGCTGGCGCCGTACTGCGGGCCTCTCGGCCACCACACCACCGGAAGCACTCGTTTCGGCCCTTGACGACCGGCGCGAGAGGTCTAGATTCGATTGAGCTTGGATGTTCTCGCGGCGGGAGACACAAGTGCCAGAAGCGTCAGCACCGGCCCAGGTCAGCGCGACTACGGGAGCGATCGGCAACCCACCCCCAGCACCCGACTACGACGACATCGTCGCCGTGATCCAGCTGTACATCGACGGGTTCAACAACTCCGACATCGACAGCTTCCACACATGCTTCCAGGAGAACGCCTGGTGGGCGTGCACGACGGCAGACGGCACCTTCGAGCAGCACCCGGTGGCCGAATCCCTCCCCACTTGGACCACTCCGGAATATCGCGGCTGCACCTACCAGATCCTCTCGGTCATCCAGGCCGGCGACGTGGCTTCGGTTTTGCTCGAGATGCACGATGTCGCCGACCCCTCCAGCGCTTGGGTCGACATCCACGCACTGCTGCGGATCGACGGCGTCTGGAAGGACATGAACAAGACCGCGACCCACGCGGACCGGGCCGCCTGGGCCGGTGCACTCGTTCCTCACTGAGTCAGGCGCGACCTCCGAGGCCACACGGAACAGCCGGACCTTCCAGCAAGGGGCGGCGCGCGTCGGCACAGCAGCCGGCACAGAGGGGCGGGCGGTCGTGGGGAACGCGTGCGGTGCTATTTGTGCTGGGGGAGAGGATCGTCGATGGCGTGATGCCTATCGAACGTGGGACAGCCCCTGGATGATCATCTGGATGTACCGATCGAGATGATCGTCGGCGGGCGCGTTGTTGGGGTTCACCTCGGTGAGCACGATGCCGGCGAACTTGGGGCTGGCCGCGATGATCTGCAGGCTGGTGATCACTTCTTGGACGGTGAGCCCCAGTGGTGCGGCGTCGGAGTTGGGCATGTTCGCCAGCGGCATGTGCATGTGTCCGAGCACGTCGACATCGAAATGAACGATGAAGCGATCGCCCGCACCCTCGATGCGCGCCTTCGCGGTCTCCGCGGCACCGCCGACGTCGGCGTGGATCAGTTCGGCTTGGATTCGCGTCAGTGCCAGTTGCTGCATCAGCACGCTCTCGAGATCCGTCGGATTGTCGGGGACGGCATCGCCGTAGAGGACGACATGCTGCGACTGGAGCAAAGGTGGCGTACCGCCGATGTCGGTGAGGACCGGGTCGCTGCCCGGTATCGCGAGCATGTGCGCCAAGCCCATGGCGTCCACATTGCCGAACTCGATGCGGCCGGGGGTGTACAGGTCGGGTCCACCGTCGAAATAGAGCAGCGCTGTTGGGGCGGCGGCGAGCCGCATGCCGGCCACGACGCCGATGGTGACCGTGCAGTCCCCACCGATCACCAGTGGCACCTGGTTTGCCTTCACTATCGAAGCGACCGCCGATGCCGTCTCGCGGGCCACGCGCGCAACCGCACCGATGTTCTGCCGGTCAGGATGGGACGGGTCCGGCACGCGCCGAAACCCGGCCACATCACCATGATCGACGACGCTTCCGCCGGACGCGGCGAGACCGGCGAGCAGACCAGCGGCCCGCAGCGCTCCTGGCGCCAAGTCCATTCCGGGCGTGTGCCCGCCCGCACTCGACGGAACTCCGAGCACCCCCCAGTGTCGTCCAGTGTTCAACACGGTGCTGATCTCATTCGGCGGACGCTACCCGGACGCACTGACAAGCCAGTCTGGCCTGCGCAACCATCAGAGGGCGGCACCACGGAGCACTCAAACGGCCTGTACGGTCACGTACCCTCGCCACTCCAGTGCTGCGGCCGGGCTGAACATGGCGTACTCGACGGTCCATCCGCCGTCCTCCTGTTGGCCGTTCGCTAGTCGTTCGAGGTCGGCGCCGATGCAGAAGTCGGTCGCCGCCAGCAGCCAGGGATGAGTTGCGACATCGGTCCGGCGGCGGCCGAGCGGTGGTCAGGCTCCAGTGACCAGCCGTAGCCGCCATCGGTGCTTCGGTAGGCGTCCAGTGCTGCGATCGGGCCGGCGGCGTCGCGTCCGCCGCACATGACGCCCAGCCGACGCCGATCGATCAGCCGGCCGTGAGTGCCGACGAAGGAGACGGGGGAATCGAGACTCCAGTTCATCTCTGCAATGGTGCCGTGCGGTTCCGACAGCAGGTCAGCAGCGTGCCACCCCCAACGCCGGCACACACGTGGTTGAGTGGCCGTGCCCGGCGCCGGCTCGCCACGAGCCGACCGTCGTACCGTGGAGCGAGTGGGGGTGGATTCCTCCGACACGGCCGAGGCGGGACCAGCTCGGGTAGCGTCGAGGAGTGTTCGAACCTCGCTCGCTCGATCCCCGCTGGGCGCCTTGTGCCTGATGTGACCCTGTCCGGCGGGCCTCTCCTCGATGGGCCCCGACGTCGGCTCGCACGTTCGGTCCGGCTGCGGATCGCCGGGCCCGACTTCGCCGCGGAACGGGTTCGGATCTGGGACGCGCCCGGCGCGCGCTGGTTCGGACCGGAGGACCCGATCTGGCTGGTTCACGACGACGCGGCGATGTTCGTCGGCGGAATTCGGGCGTTGCTGCTCCAGTCGCTGCATCCGGTCGCCATGGCGGCCGTGGCCGACCACTCGGGCTACCGCAGCGACCCGTGGGGCCGGCTGCAGCGGATCAGTCACTTCCTCGCCGTTACCACGTACGGCCCGGTCCCGGATGCGGAACGCAGCATTGATGTCGTCCGGGCCGTCCACCGCACGGTCCGTGGCACCGCGGCCGACGGCACCGCCTACTGCGCGGACGACCCGGACCTGTTGAGCTGGATCCACGTCGCCGAGGCCGACAGCTTCCTGACCGCCTACCAGGCCTTCGGTCCGCGACCCCTCTCCGATACCGAGGCCGACCGCTACGTCGCCCAGACTGCCCAGGTGGCCGCGCGGCTCGGGGTGCCGGAGCCGCCCCGGTCCCGGGCCGATATCGCTGAGCGGCTGGCCGCGTTTCGGCCGGCGCTGGCAAGCACACCTGCCGCCCGGGACGCAGCGGCGCTGCTGCTCGCTGATCCGCCCTTGACCGGTTCGGCTCGCCCCGGCTACCGCGTGCTGGCGGCCGGCGCAGTTTCCTTGCTTCCGCCGTGGGTTCGAGCCGAGCTCGGACTGCCGACCCTACCGATCACCGATCGGCTGGTGACCCGGCCGCTGGCCCGCCAGCTGCTCGGCACCCTGCGCTGGGCTCTTCAGGCCCCGATCAGCTGACAGCGGCACGGCCGAACGGACCGTTCCGCACTCAGCCGTACCGACAGACGGCCGCCCCAGGATGTCGGTTGCCCGTCTTCGGGCACGCGTCGCCCTCGGTCGTCATCGCTCGCTGCTCGGGCCGAGTGGTAGCGCAGGACGGCCCGGAAACGGGGTAGGAGATCAGCAGTGGGCCGGCCGCTAGCCGAACGCGACGCCGAACACAAACTTCCTGCTGACGTAGGCTCGATGATTGCCTGCTCAGTCGAGACAGGCTCACCGACATCACTTGTTCGGCCGGGAAGCGAGGACCGATGGCGACGCCCGATGTCCTGATCGGCAACCGCTATCGGCTCGTGCGCACACTCGGGTCGGGCGGTATGAGCGTGGTGTGGGAGGCACGCGACGAACTTCTGGATCGCCGAGTCGCCGTCAAAGAGCTGCGTCTTCAGCCCGGCCTGAGCGCAGAGGAGGCTCGGACGGTCGCCGAGCGGGCCATGCGGGAGGCGCGGATCAACGCCCGGTTGCAGCACCCGCACGCGGTGACCATCTTTGATGTCGTCGAGCACGATGGTCGGCCCTGTCTGGTGATGGAGCTGATGTCGTCGCGGACTCTTGCGGATGTAGTGCGGCAGAGCGGGTCGCACGCGTTGGAGTCGTCGTACGTCGCTCGCGTCGGGTCGCAGGTCGCTGCCGCATTGGCTGCCGCCCACCGCCTGGGCATCGTGCACCGCGACATCAAGCCGAGCAACATCCTCATCAGTGCCGACGGCCGGGCCTGCATCAGCGATTTCGGGATCTCGCGGGCGATCGGCGACACCACCTTGACCATGACCGGCATGATCAGCGGCACACCCGCGTATCTTGCGCCCGAGGTGGCTCGTGGCAGCGAGGCGACCGCGGCGTCCGACGTCTTCTCACTCGGAGCAACTCTGTATTCGGTACTGGAAGGTACCCCGCCGTTCGGCACCGACGGTAACGCGATCGCATTGCTCCACAAGGTGGCGGAGGGCGACGTACCGACACCTCGACGGGCTGGCGACCTGACTCCGCTGCTCGGTCGGATGCTCGCTCGCCAGCCGCCCGCCCGGCCGGAGATGGACCAGGTAGCGACTCTTCTGACCGAACTCGGCAGCACCGATGCTGACCATCTGAGTGAGGGCGGCACGGGCGTGTCGACAGTTGCCATCGAGCCGCCCACGGGCGCATCACGTGGAGTGGGCGTGGGAACGGCGCTCGGCGCAGGGAGTGGCGCCGCGACCGACCTGGGCGCGGGGTCGACCGTGCCGCTGAGTTCGGCGACGACGTTGCCGTCCGCCGGACGCGCCCCGGCCACGCCGGCCGAGTCAGTGCCGACTGCAGCAGCGCCATCGGCCGGCGATCCGCCTGGTCCTCCGAACCGCACGACACGGCGCGGCCGGATCACTGCGGCAGTCGCCGCTGTGACACTGATCGCAGCGGTCGCGGTGGTGGGCGTGCTGTGGCAGCACCCGCTCACACCGGGACCGGGTCCGTACGCCAGCTCGCAGCCTGGCGCGTCCCAGGCCCAGACTCACAAACCCGCCAGCAAGAAGAGCACAACCCAGGCGACTCAGGACGCCGGTTCCGGCGAGACCACGGTCACTGACGAGCAGACGACGAGCAATGCCCAGGACAAGTCGCCGAAGTCCAACGAACCCACCAAGGCACCCGCTCCCACCGGAACCTCAGAGAAGCCCGGTCCTCCGAAGCCTCCCAAGCCCACTAAGCCCGCCAAGCCCACGAAGCCCACCGACAGCGGGCCCGGCCGAGGCAACGGCAACGGCAACGGCCACAATGAATCGCGGGGGTAGGAAGGCCGCCGTTCGGCCGGTGCTCAGAAGTCACGGGATGCGGATCAAGGAACCGACGCATCGATCCCGCCAGGGAGCAAGCACACGATCCATCGGGCACTTGCCGCAGCCAGATTCAGGTCGTTCAGCGTTGCCGACGGACCCCTGCCACCAGCAGCAGTACACCGCCCACGACGACCGCGATGCCGACGTAGAACCACGTCTTGTCACCGCTCATCGCGCTGCCAGGAATCAGGTCGAGCCCCTGTCCGATCCACAGCGCACCGATGAGCACTGCGATGGCACCAATGACGAGCATCGCGATCCGTACTCCACGACCTCGGCCCACTCCTCGCATTGTACGGTCAACCGCACCGACTGGAAGGGGACCAAGCGTGGTCGGACCCGAGGACACCACCGGCCAACCGATGGGGGTGGTGGGCGAGTTCCGGTTGTTCAACTGGCTGGATCACCGTCTCGATCCAGGGGCGAACGGTGAGGTGTTCGCCGAGGCGAACGCCACCCGCGCGGTCGTGTCGGGCCGGCGTACCTACGAGCACGCTGGCCACTGGCAGGGTGACCACCACGATGGCGTCCCGATCTTGTTGACCCAGCACGAGCCGGCCGAACCTCCGCCGGGCAGCGTCCGCTTCGTCTCCGACGTCCGCGATTGCGCCGCCCAGGCACGCGTGGCCGCCGATGGCGCCGACGTCCTTGTGATGGGCGCGAGTGCCGCCCAGTCGTCGCTGCGAGCCGGCGAACTCGACGAGATCCAGCTGCACGTCGCGCCGGTGCTCCTCGGGCAGGGCCGGCGGCCGTTCGACCATCTGCCGGTCGGGCCGACCGAGCTCGAGCTCGTCCGCGTGCTGGACGCCGGGTACCCCGATCCCGAGCACCGCGTGCTGCACCCGCGGTATCGAGTCCGGCGGCCGGCCCCGCGGTCGGAGGCGGGCTCATGAGGACCCTCCACCTGGGCCTCCGGGTCGCCGACCCCGAACGGGCTCTCGCCTTCTACACCGCGGTCGGGTACGAGGTCGTCGGCCACGTCCCGGAGTCGCCCTCTGGGCAGTTGACGATGCTCAAGCTTCCCGACGACGAGTTCGTCACCCTCGAACTCGTGTACGACCCCACCGCGACCGTGGCTGTCGGGGCTGGCGGCCTCAGCCACTTCGTGATCCAGGTGCCCTCCATGACTACGACGGTCGCTGCGCTACGCGGTCGAGGTCTCGAGGTCGCTGACCCCACATCGCCGGACGACTCCGCCGACTTCCTGACCAGCTGGGTCACCGATGCCGACGGCAACCGGATCGAGCTGGTCCAGTGGCCGCCTCGCCACGCTGTTGGCCTCAGCGGGGCCGACTGGGCACGACAGGTCTAGACGCGTCAGGTGATCGTTCAGCGCTGCTTCAAGACATGAATGGAGGCTGAGGCAAGAGCGTTCCGGTGCTGCGGCTGGACCGCCGTCGGTCACCGCTATCGATTGCGGAGGCGCCAGACCTGTTCGGATGGGAAGTCTTTGGCCCATTCGGCAGACACCGTGCCGTTGGTGCCAGTGGCTGAATCGGGCGCCTTGACCTCGATGTAGTCGATGACGTCGAACCCGATGGTGTGGAACAGCCTGATCCACGACGAGATCGGGAGGTTGAACTCGATGCCGCCCGGGTCCTCGACCGCGTCGCGCCAGTCGAGCCGTTGCAGACCGAAGTAGCTGCGTTCCAGACGATCATTGGCCGACGTCGAACCGTCGATCGGAGTGCATATCATCGCCAACGGATGGTGCCCGAGGAATACGAGCTCGCCGCCGGGACGGAGGAGCCGGTGCGCCTCGCTGATCCATGATGCCGGCTCGCACCAGATCGCTGCGCCGTACTCGCTGATCGCGAAGTCGAACGAATCGTCTGGCTGGGCAACGGACTCCGCGCTGCCGTGGACCCATTCGATGTCGTCGAGCCCATGGACTTCGTCAAGGCGTCGCGCCGTCATCAGCTGGGCCTCGGAGTTGTCGATCGCGTACACCGACGCGCCGCGACGCCGCATCCACGCTGACACGTAGCCGGTCCCGCAGCCGAGTTCGATGGCGCGGTGACCGGCCATGTCGTCGGGGAGGAGGAAGAGTTCGGAGTTCGGGATCGCCCAGGTACCCCAGCACGCATCCTGCGACCATCTGCGCTCCCCGGGAGTCACCCAGTCCTGAGCCATCGCGTTCCAGTAGCGGCGGTTCTCGGCGACATGCTCAGGCAGGACCTCACTCATTCCGCGAGCGTAACGCCGGTCGGCTCAACCGAAGCTACGACCGACGCCGCCCACGGTGCGCTCTCTGGCTTTGGCTGCTGCTGCGGCTTGGTCGAGGATGGCGTTGAGGTGGGGTCGACCCTTGCGGACTCGAGTGCTGGTCTGCGCAGTCACGTCGATCTCTTTGCCGTCGGCGAGGCGGATGACCGGGTGGCCATTCGGCCAGACATGCCAGCGGGCGCCGCTGATCTCGTGAACCATGACGTCGCCGAGGAAGATTCCGACGTCGTTCGTCAGGCCGGGTGCGACGATCGGGTCGTCACGCCAGGTCCCGACCATCGCGTCGACGGTCTGAAGACCGGCAGCCGACACCTCGAGGTCGAGACCGGCAGCCCGCATCCAGCCGATGAGCCGTTCGTGGCGGCCGAGCAGATCGGTCAGCCCCTGCGAGTCGTCAGCGAAGCCGGACGTCCCGAAGACAGCGACGCCTCGAGCCGTCCCATGCTTGCGCCTGTGGCGCCGCGAGCTGTTGATGTTGCTCATCCAGGCAGTGTGCAGGTGCAGGCGCCGCGAGCTGCACGGGAATTTCTGCCCGACCGGGCCGGCCTCGTCGATCATCGAGGCCGATCGGCTTCACGTCGGCCGTGTTGGGACGCGCGAGCCCAGCGCGGACCGTCGTGTCCAGGTCCGGTCGGGACCATGGGGCAGGCGCGCTCGGGCTCGCTCGATCGGCGCTAAAAGCGAAACCGCACGATCCGGCTGGAGTGTCTGAAACCGGGCAGCACATTCATCACGCGATACAGCCGACGGGTTCCCGTCGGCGCCCGAGTCATCAATTCCGGCGAGTCGTTCATCGGCGCCTCGTCGACGTAGTGGAGCCGGGGATGCCAGTCAGCCAGCACGGCCGGGTCGTCGAAGCCGCAGTGAAACCGCGCGTTGTACCTGCGTGCGAGGGGATCCCATTTAGATGTCCGCCACGCTGAGACCGACACGGTGTCGAGCTGGATCTGGCCTGCAGGGAAGGTGTCGACGACCCTGGTCAGCAACCGCCGGAGATCGGCTTCAATCAGGTAAGGCACCAGCCCTTCGGCGATCACGAGCACCGGGCGCCCTCGCGGGATGGGTTCCAGCCAGGTCAGGTCGGTGACGCTCGAGCCGATCAAGATGTAGTGCTCTCGATTTGGGAGAAGTTGCTGCCGGAGCTCGATGACGGGCGGGTAGTCCAGGTCGTACCAGTCAACCGTGGCCGGCGGGTCTATCCGGTAGACCCGAGCGTCCAGTCCGCACCCCAGGTGGAGCACCACCGCCTCGGGCCGGTCGGCGAGGAACGTTCGGGCCCAGTCGTCGTGCGCCTTTGCGCGAACCACGGCCGAGAGGCCCAATTGATTGGTGCTGAACCGGCCCTTGTCGTAGTCGGGGTCGAGGCGACGCATCGTCTGCTCGGCCAAGGCGTCTCCAAGGATGGGGACGGGCAGGCGGTTGTCCAGTGCCTTCGCCTTGAGGACAGGAGAGAGGGTCTTCTGAACCCCAGTCAGCTCCACGCCAGCAACGTTAGCCGACCGAGACTGGTGGGTCCGGTGCCGCGGGCGGTCTCCCGCGCGCAGTTGCGGCATGGTGAGTGGGAGCCGGCGGCGTAGTTCGGGAGGGATCTAGTGATGAGCTACTGGAGGATCGGGTGACGCTGAACGAGACTGGCGGCGGCCCATCGAATCTGGTGCTATCCGACGATCGGGTGCTGCTTCGGCCCTGGACGCGGGAAGATGCCCAGTTCCTGGCCGACGCGAGCGCCGACCCGGCGATCCGCCGGTACAACGGCCCCCATGATCGGCATGGACACCCAGGAACGGTCCCGTCCGTCGCGCAGGCTCAGACGATGATCGAGGGCTTTGAGCAGGCCATGGACGCGTTCGCCGAGAGTGGCGCACCTGCTGGTGTCGCATTCGTCATCGAGGACGTCAAAACTGCTCAGCTGGTCGGATGTTGTGGAGTGGATGACTGGACCGGTGAGGACGTAGCGCAGATCGGCTACTGGCTCATTCCGGCCGGTCGAGGACGCGGTTACGCGACGCGGGCAGTCGTTCTCCTCACCGGGTGGTTGTTCGGGCTGGGGGCGGCTCGGGTCTTTCTGACCGTGGTCGCCGACAATGAGAACTCAGCCGCTGTCGCACTCCGAGCCGGCTTCGTCTACGAAGGCACTATGCGGTCGCACGCGGTCTGGCAAGGGGAACGCCGTGATGTCATGTGGTACGGCGCCCTGCCGTCGGAATGGCTCCTCCGTTCGCCCCGCTGACGCTCAGCACGTCGGCGCCGGCAGTCGCCGGGATCGAACGGGGCGCGTCGACAGTCCCACCGGCTGCGGGTGGCAGGTCACACACGTGCGACCCTTGCTCCGTGGCCCGGGAGATGTCGTCGAGTCGTACCGTCAGTGCGGATAGCTCGCAGGTCTTCGAGGCGCTGCTACCCATGCCGCTCGAGCTTGTCTTCGTTCACTGGCACGGTCCGCTTCCGCCCGTTCGCAGCACCGTCGGACCGGAGCCGTGGAGGACGCCTAGGCAGCAGCGTCGCGTCGTACTCGCCGGGCCCGGTTGGATGGTCGAGACGCTCACGGAGGTCGACCCTCCGAACGGGTTCAGCTATCACCTTGACCAGGTCCACGGTCCGATGCGCGCGTTGATCGCGAGCGTGGAAGGTCGATGGATGTTCGAATCCGGGTCGTTCGGGACCAAGATCACCTGGACCTGGATAGCGACGCCACGAGCAGCCGCACGATGGCTCATGCCGGCATTCGCGAGGCTGTGGACCGGGTACGCGAACAAGACGCTCGGCCACCTGGAAAAGATCCTGGCTGCGAAGGTCTCGCCGAGCTAGGGACGCGCACCGTGACTGCATCGACCGCGCCGGGGTACCCGTACGGTGGAGCGTGCGACCACAACGAACCCACCAGGAGTCGCTATGAGAACAGTCCCTCTGGGGCCACTGCCACTACGGGTCCCCAACGTCGTCCTCGGTTTGATGCGGATCAACGACTTGGCCGATGGGGCCGTGCGGGGTCTGATCGGTGCCGCGCGTGACGCCGGGATCGACTTCTTCGACCACGCCGACGTATACGGCTCCGAGCTCCACGGGTGTGAGCGACGTTTCGCCGAGGCGATGCAGCTCACTCCGGCCGAGCGCGCCGAGATCACCCTCCAGACCAAGGCCGGCATCGTGCCCGCAGGCCCGTACTTCGACTTCTCCTACGAACACCTGATCGCATCGGTCGAGGAGTCGCTGCGGGCACTGCAGACGGACTACATCGACATCTTGCTGCTGCACCGGCCTGATGCGCTGGTGGAGCCGGACGAAGTGGCGCGAGCGTTCGATGAGCTCGAGTCCGCTGGCAAGGTCCGTGCGTTCGGGGTGTCCAATCAGACGCCACGGCAGATCGACCTGCTGAAGAAGTCTGTGACGCAGCCGATCGTGGCCAACCAGTTGCAGCTGTCCATCACCCATGCGCCGATCGTGGCTCAGGGAATCGCGGCGAACATGGCAGATCTGGACCAGTCCGTCACCTCAGACGGTGGCGGGATCCTGGACTATTGCCGCCTGCACGACATCACCGTGCAGGCGTGGTCGCCGTTCCAGGCCGGATTCTTCACCGGTGTCTTCTTGGGCTCGGACGACTACCCGGAGCTCAATGAGGTCATCGACCGACTGGCGAAGGCGTACGACGTCGCGCCGATCGCCATCGCGACGGCCTGGATCACCCGTCATCCGGCACGGATGCAGGTCGTGCTCGGCACGACGACGCCGGAGCGCGTAGTTGGATCCGCGGCCGGTTCGGACCTGCCACTGACCAGGGCCGAGTGGTACGAGTTGTTCCGTGCGGCCGGCTACCGGGTTCCGTGACCTGTTTGCGGCTCTTGCGAGACGCCGGTCCGCTGGACCGACGGCCTGAGCCTGGCTGAGGGAGGATCGTTTCCCCGCCCATCGTGCGGAGGTGATTACTCGCCTCGTCGGGCCTCTGGTCGCCTAAGGCCGACCGCTCATTGGGACCCCGTTGAGATCGCCTCCTGCCCGTTTGATGGCTGGGCCAGAGTGTGTCGAACGTCGTCGGTGACTTCATCATCACGACGAATGGGGTGCGCGCCGTAGCTCGGTTCGTGACCGAGTCCGCCGAGGAGGTACGCCTCTTCTTCGAAGAAGCGGCACATCACGACAGACGTCCTCGCATCACGATCGACGCGCCGTGGGAGTGTGGTCGGAGATCAGCGTGAGGACTCGTATCCTCAGGAGACCTCGACCTCACCCACGCGCCGCACCGACCCCTACTCCCTTGACCGTGAAGTGCCCCGCTGCGCGGCTGCCGCGGTCAGCGTGCGGAGAGGCGCTCGCACGCTGCCCATTCCAGCGCGCACGCGAGTGGAACATGCGTGACCAAACTAAGCAAGGCGGAATGAGGAAATTCATCCGCATCGACGTGCAATCACATCGGGACTATAGTGCGATGCAAATCGTCGAGCGTCGGGGAGATCACCTGGTGCGGCCGGGAATGATCGCCGTATACCTCGGGGGGTGACTCGATGAGGGCGCAAAGGCGGAATTTCCGCAGCCGTCTGGCTGCCGCTATCACCGTTCTCCTTGGCGCGCCGGCACTCGCCGCCGGAACAGGCTGCAGCCTTCTCTCCGGCGGTCCGGAGCCAGGACTTCTGCCCTCCAACGCATCGCCAAGGCCAGCGGCGTCGACCTCCGCGTCGCTACCGCCCGAGGTTGTTGCGTCGATTCACCTCCAACACTTCGCTCGCCCGCTCAGTCTTGCCGCAGTCGACGGCGACGTGTGGGTCGCCAGCCAGAACGCTCCCGATCTGTTCAGGATCGACCCGACGACCAATCGGGTGGTGCAGACGGTCGACATCCGTCAGGCCTCCTGCGGCCAACTGCTCGAGGCCTTCGGCGACCTGCTGACCATGCCATGCATCGACAGCACACAAAGCATCGTGGTGGATGGCCGGTCCGGATCGATTCGAGGCACCATCCCCGACTCGGGAGGCATGAACGCCGCGGCTGGTGCCGACTCGTTGTGGATTCCGAACCATCGCGGAACAGCGCTCAAGCGGATCAACCCACGGACCCTGAAAATTGAAAAGAGGATCCGCGTCGAGACCGGCATGGTGGCGTTCGACGGCCGATTCATCTGGTCCGGCGCAGCCGACCTGAGCTCGCAGTCAAACGGGCACCTGGCCAAGATCGATCCGATCACCAATCGCGTCGTGGCCCGATACCGGCTATCGCGCATGGATGGCCCGTACATGACGTACGGTTTCGGGGCGCTATGGTTCAAACCATTTACAAACCCAACAATGTATCGTTTCGAACTGGCCTCCGGCACGCCGACCGAGAAACCCGTCTTCGGTTGGGAGCAACTCACCGCACCCGATCAACCGGTCGCGGTTGGAGCCGGAAGTCTGTGGATTCGACGCGACAACGCCACCATCGCCCGAATCAATCCGTCAACCCAGCGGATCTCCGGCCTGTATCCCGCGGAGTCGCAGAGCGCCGGCGGGATTCCACTCATCGCGTTCGGCTCATTGTGGATCGTCAACTACTACACAGACTCGGTCTGGCGCGAGCAAATCAGACCCAACGAGTAGTCCGCTGACGCCATGATCAACGCTCCAAATGCCCGTCCGAGCCGTCGTGACTCGCGTTGGGCAAGTCCAGCTGCGCAGGGCAACGTTGGTGAACCCGTGCAGCCGTGGCCCCGCAGCGGGGTCGTCGTCGAGACCCTCGACGCGGTCGGTGGCATCCGGCGACTGAACATGAACTGACAGTCTGACGGGGCCATCGGCGCAGCTGCCGAAGCGGGATAGGCGTTGGTGCGACCATTGGCGCTGTGACCGAAACTCCGCAACCGGATTTCGTGATCCCACGCACGAGGCTGGACGGACCGGTGCTCCTCGCGGAGCCCGACCCTTCGTGGGCGCGCTGGTATGCGCAGGAGGAGAGCCGCATCCGCCGCGCGCTTGGCGAACGAGTCGTGCAGATCGAGCACGTCGGGTCGACGTCGGTACCGGGCCTTGCGGCGAAACCAGTCATCGACATTGTCCTGGTCGTCACTGATTCGTCCGATGAGATCGGATACGTTCCGGATCTGGAGGCCGCCGGCTATCGGTTGCAGTTTCGCGAGCCGTCTTGGTATGAGCATCGGTTCCTCGTCGATCATGACCCGCAGGTGCATCTCCATGTGTTCACCACCGGATCACCTGAGGTGGAGCGCATGTTGTTGTTCCGTGACCGGCTCCGCAGCTGCATCGAGGACCGAGAACTATACGAGCGCATCAAACGCGAGCTGGCCGGCAGATCGTGGGCGTACGGCCAGGATTACGCCGACGCCAAGTCGCCGGTGGTGGAGGAAGTCATTTCCAGAGCACGAACAGCTGCCGCTGACGAGGTGTGAGCACCCACCCATCTCGGTCGTGTCGGACACCGCGCAAGGGGTCGAGGAGCTGCCGACAACTCGGGCAACGCCCGTCAGCGCATGGCCAGGGGGCGGCCCCGCCGCTGTCTGTTCAACAGCGGGGCCTGGGCCGACTCTCTCCCAGGCGAGATGCCGACCGCTGCATCCGACTACCCCACCCAGCACGAGTGAATCGGCGGAGTCGAAACCCGCCGGGATCGACGATGCGTGTGATGATCAGCAGGGCGCCGTCGCAGGCGCGACCAGTCGGCCGCACTTCCGGTAGACCCTTGCCTGCCGGCCCTCTGAGATGACACTGGTGGAAATTGTCGTGCGACGCGGTCGGACGCTGATTGGCCTGGCACCAGTTGAGATCCGGACGCGGTGCCGGTGTCTGCGGGGTCTGATGAGAGTTCGTGATCTGGAGTCGCCTGTCCCGAATGAGCTGCCCGCGCCGCCTACCGCTTTGTCCTTGGACGCACCGGTCTATCTCACCCAGGGCCGTGAAGGACGACTGGTGCGGGAACTGGGTGATGCAGCCCGATCCCTGAACGCGGCGCAGAACCTGACGGACGCGATCGTTGCGGCCCACGAGGACCGGCTAGGCATTTCACCTCCGGGTCACGCAACCGCCCGAGCCGACCTGCTGGTGTCCGGCCGCCGTGGCTTCGCCGCGTTCGCTGCTCGCAGACCACAAGAGGGCGGTCCCGAGGAAGCTGCGGCCCTGGCCATCCTCACCGCTCGCGGCCGACCAGACGTCAGCACAGCGTCGGTACGAAGTGCCGCGACGAAGGTCTTGGACCGTGCGTATGAGGTTGCCTGGTTCCTGCGCGGTGCGACGGACCGAGGAGGCCTGCGGTGGATCGCGACGTCGGGTGAGGACGACTTGCCGCACCGGCCGGTCAACGTGCCTCGGACCGCGTACCCGCAACATGATCTGGCCGTGACGGTTCCGGGCGATCTCGGGCCCGTCGCCGTGCAGACCCGGTATTCCATCGCCACATCGGCCGGACCGCCGGCGCTGGGACCGTCCGTTCCGCGTCGGGACATGCCGGCGGACAGCACGCCGCACTTGCCGGCCGGGGACCGAGTCATCTTGTTCATCCACGGATCGGATTCTCGGTTGGAGGAGTCGGAGGCGCTCATCCCGAGCCTTCTGTTCTGGCCCGATGGCCGACCGACCGGTTATGCGGTGATCTCGATGGACATGCCGGGATCGGGCTACGCCAACCCGATCGCGCATACCGACGTCGGCGTCTGGCCGCCCGCCGCCGGGTCACTCCTCCCGCCCTTTCCCGGCCTGGCGCCGGCGACCTTCTCGATGCTCAACTTCCTCGAGCAGTTCGTCCTCCGGTTCATTGCGGCGCTCAGCGAACAACTCGGCCAGCCGGGTCTGGTCGAATCGCGGCTGGCCGCGGTGGTTGGCGGCAGCCTTGGCGGCAACCTCTCGCTGCGCCTCGCGCGCCGTGGCGCCTGGATCCGCAACGCAGTCGCCTGGTCGCCCGGGTCGATCGGGCTGTCCACGACACTGGACCTGGATCGAGGTATCCGAGCCGGGTGGTACCTGACCGAGTTCTGGACCGGCATTCGCGGACTCCCGGGCCAGCCGGGCGCCTTCGCCCAGATCAACCAACCGGAGACCGGCGCCAGCAGAGACGACTTCTTCGCCTTTTGCTTAGACAAGCACATTCCCGTCAAGACCCAGCCGGAGCAGTGGTTCCGCGACGACTTCCCGTGGAAACGCGCGTACATCGACCAGGCGCGGAGGGATCGTCGGGAGACCTATACGCGTCTGTTCCGCGACTGGCACTGGCGGATCAGCCTCGAGGAACTGGTGTTCAGCTGGAAGGACCCCGCTCTGCACGATTTCCGGTCGCGCCTACTGCTCGGCGCCGGCGCAGCCGACGACATCGATCCGGCTCTCATCTTCAGCAACACGCGAGCCGTGGCTCAGCGGCTGGGTCAGACGAAGGGCGACAGCTTCTTCATCGACCAGACGGGCCATTCCGCGCACGCGGAACGACCGATGCTGTTGGGCGGCAAGATCCTTGCGTTCTTGGCCGGGGATGCGTGGGAGTCGCTGGGTGGGGTGCTGACATCGCAACCGGCCGTCAGCTCGTGGGCACCGCGCCGGTTGGACGTCTTCGTCCGCGGTACCGACAACGCACTCTGGCACCGCTGGTACGACAGCAACGCCTGGTCGGGCTGGGAATCCCTCGGCGGGGATCTCGCGTCGGCGCCCGCGGCTGTTTCGTGGACACGCGGGCGGATCGACGTGTTCGCCCGCGGCTCGGACAATGCCTTGAAGCACGTCTGGTACGACGGCAACTGGTCGGCATGGGAATCGTTAGGTGGTGCGTTCACCTCGGGCCCGCGGTCAGCTCCTGGGCCCCAGGGAGACTGGACGTCTTTGCTGGGGGCACGGGCAATGCGTTGCAGCACCTCTGGTACGACGGCAACTGGTCGGCGTGGGAGTCGTTGGGCGGAGTGCTCACCTCTGATCCGGCCGCTGTGTCGTGGGCCCGCGGGCGGATCGACGTGTTCGCCCGCGGCGCGGACAATGCCTTGAAGCACGTCTGGTACGACGGCCACTGGTCGACATGGGAGTCGTTGGGTGGGGTACTGACGTCCGGGCCGGCGGCCAGTTCGTGGGCCGCTGGGCGGCTGGACGTGTTCGCTCGCGGCTCCGACCACACGCTCTACCAGCGATCGTACGAAAACTCCTGGACCGGATGGCAGTCGCTCGGCGGAGACCCCGCTTCCACGCCTGCTGCGGTCTCTTGGGACGAAGGCCGGATCGACGTTTTCAGCAAGGGCACGGACAACACCTTGCGACACACCTGGTATGACAAAGGTTGGACCCCCTGACGTCGGTGCAGGACGCGATGCGAGACCCTCCTACGGCACGGTCACAGTCTCGATCATGTGCGGATGTGGGCCCATGAAGCCTTCTGGCGGCTCGTGCCCGAGGACACGCTGACTCAGGTGGGCGCAGCCGATGTGCCGCCTGATCTGCACGACGTGGTGCGACAGGGCCGGGTCGAGGACGCGTCCGGCGGCTGGCTCCTGCGCGCGTTCCGCAACAGCGACTACGGCAACGCCGGATCCTTCGACGACCTGACGGGCTTTGAGGCGGCGGTGAACGGTCGCGTGACGGGAAGCCTCACCTTCTGCACCGAGCACCTGGTGAACGTCCCTACCTCGAGGACGTCGAGGACGATCCGCACCGATCTTGATCATCAAGTCGTCGGACTGATCAGCGGGAAGCCGCACGAAGACGAGATCGAGGACGACAGTTGCCCGCGCCCTCCTGCGGGGTCGTTGCCCATTGCCGCACGCCGGCGGTCGTCTCCTGGGCGTCGCCATGCCGCGCGATGATGCTCATCATGACCAAGGCTGATCCTGTCGCAACGGCACGTGAGTTGGTTGTCGAACGGTTCCCTCAGGCGCGTCAGGCGTGGCTGGCAGGCTCGGTCGTGCTCGGGCTGGCGACCGAGACGTCTGACCTCGACATTCCGGTGCTGCTGGACGCCGTGGAGGTGCACCGCGAGACGCTGAGGTATCGGGGATGGCCGGTCGAGTTGTTCGTCCATACCGAGGCGTCGATTCACCAGTTCCTCGCCCTCGATCTGGCACGTCGGCGACCATCGCTGGCTCGGATGATTTCCACCGGTGTGCCCCTGGTGTCCGGCACGGCCGGTGACGGAGTCCGGCGCGAATGTGCTGCCGTCTTGGCTGCTGGCCCCGGGTTCCTGGACGCGGTCGGCTTGGCGTACGCCCGGTACACGCTCACTGATCAGCTCGATGATCTGGCTGGCGGGGCTGCGCCACCGGTCCGTGACGCGATCGCGTTCGATGTATGGCGTGGCTCGGCGGAGTTGCTTCTTGCGTGTGCCGGGCGATGGACGGGAACTGGCAAGTGGCTGGTGCGGGAGGTGCAGGCGCTCGATGAGGACGACGGAAGCGATTATGCGAATCGGCTGCACGACGGGTTGCACGAAGCGCTGGACGGCCGGCCCGACGCGCTGACGGTCGTAGCCGACGAGATCCTCCAACAGGCTGGCGGCCGGCTCGGCGACGGCTTCTATCTCAATGCTCCGCCGCTCCAGCGAGCTGAGAGCTAGCCGATAGCTGTTTCAGCCAAGGGCCGTCGTGCGGCACGCAGGATGCAGCCGACCCACCCGCAGGTGCGGTCGCATCGCCGGCACCATGGGCTGGCTCGACGACGTCGCTTTGGCTCCTAGATGCGGCCGGTCTCGTGAGCCCACATGGCGACCTCGACGCGGTTTCGGGCGCCGAGCTTTCGCATCAGGCTGGCGAGGTGGGCTTTGACGGTGCTTGGGGTGATGTTGAGCTCGCTGGCGATCTCGTTGTTGGTGAGGCCTTGAGCCACAGGCAAGAGGACTTCCTCCTCGCGGGCGGTGAGTGGTTCCATCGGCTGCCTTGGTGGTGAGGTCTGTGCCTGCGCGAACGCTGAGAGGAGTCGGACAGTCACGCTGGGTGCGATCAGTGCGTCTCCGTCGGCGGCGGCCCGGATGGCCTGGGTCAGCAGGGCGGGTCCGGCGTCCTTGAGCAGGAACCCTCGGGCGCCGGCTTTGAGCGCGCCGTAAACATACTCGTCGAGGTCGAAGGTGGTGATGATCACGATCGGCAGCGGGTCGGTGACGTCGGGACCGGCGAGCCGTCGGGTGGCTTCGATGCCGTCCATCAGCGGCATTCGGATGTCGAACAGGCCGACGTCGGGTCGCAGCT
Organism: Microlunatus ginsengisoli; assembly: GCF_039537205.1. Classification (NCBI taxonomy): domain Bacteria; kingdom Bacillati; phylum Actinomycetota; class Actinomycetes; order Propionibacteriales; family Propionibacteriaceae; genus Microlunatus; species Microlunatus ginsengisoli. The sequence goes on from NZ_BAABAB010000056.1 coordinate 103,227, forward strand.
GGAGCGCCAAGCGGAGTGCCTCGCGCCCGTCGGCGGCCGCGCCGACCACGTCGATCTCAGGTTGGGCGTCGAGCAGCATCGCCAGCCCGGTACGCACGATGGGCTGGTCGTCGGCGATGAGGACCCTGATGCTCATCGTGGAGTCCCGGTTCGGGGCAGGACGGCTTCTACCCGCCAGCCCCGCTCGGCGGCGGGGCCTGCGCGGAAGGTGCCGCCGAGCAGTGAGGCACGTTCCTGCATGCCCACCAGACCGTAGCCTGCTGGGACGCGGCCGCCAGCGGCGGAGCCGTCGTCGTCGATGGTCAGGCGTACCTTGTCGGCGTCGCCGGTGACGCTGACGGTGACCCGGGTCGCGTGGCGGGCGTGCCGTCGAGCGTTGGTGATGGATTCCTGGGCCAGACGATAGATCGCGGCCCCGACCGCCGGGCTGAGGTCGTCGAACTCGCCGAATAGCCGCACCTCGACGCGGGGACGCGTCTGTCCATCGCTAGCGAGCTGCTCGACCTCGGCCACGCCGGGCTGCGGCGCGAACTCGGCGTCCGGCGTGGCGCGGAGCACGCCGACGATGGTGCGCAGCTCGGTGAGGGTGCGGGTCGCTGCGTCCTCGATGACTGCCAGGGCTTCGACGGCACGCTCGGGATGGGAGGCCGCGACCGCACGACCGGCTTGGGCCTGGATGGCGATGCCCGAGACATGGTGGGCGACGGTGTCGTGGAGTTCACGAGCGAGCTGTTCGCGTTCGCGCGCCTTGGCTTGGTCGATGTCGCGGATGCGGACCTTCGCGCGATAGCGGACCGCGGCGCCGAGCGCGGCGGCGAACAGGAAGAACCCGTACCCTGCGACCGTCTCCCACGCGCTCATGGGGTCGGCGACGTAGGTGATCGCCAGCCAGAGCATGATGACGCCGAGCCCGCATGCGGCTTCCCGACCGGAGCCCCACCGGAACAGGGCGTAGGCCAGGATCAGCGCCGCGGAGATGCTGTTCAGCAGGGCGCCGTGCGATTCGGTGAGGATCCTGACGGTGTCGACGATCGTCAACGTGCCGAAGGAGACCGCAACCGCTACGAGCGGGTGCGTGCGTCGCCACAGCAGGGGGCCGAGGACCGCGAGCATCGCGAGCAGCAGCAGCGGGCGTGGCGCTATGTCTTGGCGAACCACCACGTCGAGCACGGACCAGCCGACCAGGACTCCGACCAAGGCCCAGTCCCGCAGCCCCGGGTCCGGGGCATTCGAGGGGCGGGGTTCGGCCCACAGCGAGCGAAGTACGTCGGCGGCCACCTGAGCAGCCTAGGCAACCCGCCTGCTCGGCGTATCCACCGAAAGTACGAGAGTTCGGCTGTGCCAACGGCCACGTCGAATCGGGCTCCTTGGCCGATGTGCCCGGCGCCGGCATCCGTGAAGGTGGAAGCACCAACCCCATCAAGCCAAGGAGCCCTGCGATGAGAGCACGTCGATCCCACACCGCACTGGAGAATCCGCCGTCCCCGAGCGCGCTGGACGATCAGCGCATGCCCGTGCGGGCCCGACTCGCAGCAGCCTGGACCAGCTTCATGTTCCTCTACATCTACGTCGACTACCTAGCCCTGTACAAGCCCGGCGTCGTCGACGACATCCTGGCCGGCATCGTCCACGAGTTCGATATCGGCCCGACGTTTGTCGCCATTGCGCTCACGCTCGTCGCCGTCCCGATCCTCATGATCCTGCTGTCCGCGACGCTGCACGCCCGCGTCAACCGCATCACCAACCTCGTGGTCGCAACGCTCTACATCCCTGTCACGGTGTACAACGCGGCAGGAGAGTCCTGGACCTACTTCTACTTCTACGGCCTGTCCATCGGACTGGAGGTGCTGCTCCTGGCCTTCATCCTGCGCTCCGCCTGGACCTGGCCACGCCGCAGCGCATCGCCGGTGACCTTGGAAGGCAGCCTCGAGAGCGAGCCGTTCCGCACCCCGCAGCAGGCGTGACTGCCGCCGCGCCCCGACCACTCGTCGTGCAAGATGCACGCAATCGCTGACTGGTGAGGTGGCGGCGGCTCCGCCGTCGAATGCTCACGACAGTCCGGCGAGGCGGTAGGCGACCAGGCTGCCGGCAACGGCAACGTTGAGACTGGCGCCCCAGCCGATCATCGGGATCGCGACACATTCGTCGACACCGACCAGCACCGCGTCGGGTATGCCGGAGTGCTCATGACCGAGCAGCAGCACCGACGACGTACGCGCTGGTGCCAGTCGGGCGAGTGGCGTCGCGTCCTCCGCGAGCTCCAGCGCAAGAAGCCGTCTGCCGGCCGACCGCTGGTCGTCGAGCCAACGCTCCTTCGATGGCGTCACCCAGTGGATGCATGGGCGCCGATTGCGGAGTGTGTCACCGATGCGGAGCGCCTCTCGACAGTGCGGGGTGCGCGGCACGGCAAGGCAGGCGCCGACGGCGTCGCAGGTGCGCAGCAGCGTGCCGAGGTTCGCTTCGTAGGCCACCCACAGTGGCGCGACGATCAGGTGATCCCAACAGCCGTGTTGAGCCCGTCGTCGTTGGGTCCGGAGCTCGTTGGGGTCGAACTTGGCGCCGGTCATCGGCGCAGCGTCGGGTCTCCCGAACTGGTCATCAGAAGGCGCCTTTCGGCGGCGGCGCCGGTCCATCGACGAAGTGACGAGGGTCTGCTGGCCAACTTCGCCGGAAGCAGCGACCCGGCCGAGATCGGCCGCTGCTACGACGAGGAGACCCGGCACCGGCCGGCGGAACTCGGCGACCTGTTCGACCCGGGCCACGTCCTGGACGTCGGTCAGGTCGTCCGCCAGACCCAGTCGCGAGGCTGAAGCTCGCTGCCCGCGACCACGTGGCTCCTCCCGCGGACACTGGTCCGCGCTTTCCAGCTCCTCTCCAAATCGGCTCGTCAGACGCTGCGCGGCCGGTCGTTTCCGCTATCACCGGAGCCTGCGGTGCTGGTTCGGGCGGTCGCCGGGCTGGACCGAGGTCGGCCGGTGGGCTTGGATGACGTGTTGTGGAGACCGTGGTAACGATGGCGTACGGCCGCCGCGGGCTGGACGTGTCGTTGCCGGCGGAGGTGGTTCCGACCCTGATCACGAAGGCTGCCGGAACACCCCTCGTCGACCCGGCGGCAGCGGTCGGTCGGGCACTGGCCGAGCCTGTCGATGCCGCGACCCTCGCCGCACTGGCGGCCGGACGGCGGAGCGCCTGCATCGTCGTCTGCGACATCACTCGGCCTGTCCCGAACGGGGTCTTCCTGCGCCCGATGATCGAGATCATGCTGGCCGCCGGGATCGCACTGGAGCAGATCACGATCTTGGTCGCGACCGGTCTCCATCGACCCAGCGGACGCGACGATCTAGCCGAGATCGTCGGCGACCCCTGGGTGCTGGCCAACGTCCGGGTCCTCGATCACGACGCCCGCGCCTCGTCGGAGCTCGTCGATCTCGGCCGGACCCGTACTCGCGGGACTCCGGTGGCGATCAACCGGCTCTTCGTCGATGCCGAGCTGAGGATCGTGACCGGCCTGGTCGAGCCGCATTTCATGGCCGGTTGGTCCGGCGGTCGCAAGGTGATCGCCCCCGGCATCGCCGGCCAGGAGACGATCCGCACGTTCCACTCGTACCGCTTCATGGCCGATCCGGCCGCTACCCAGTGCCGTCTCGTCGGCAATCCACTGCACGAGGAGCAGCTCGAGATCGCGGCAATGGTCGGCGAGGTGTACGCGGTCAACACGATCATCGACGAGGACCGGCGGCTGCTCTTCGTCAACTTCGGCGAGGTCCGCGCGTCCCACCTGGACGCGGTCCGGCGCGCGGAGGAACTGTCGAAGGTTCCGGTCGAGCAGAGCTTCAGCACCGTGCTGACCTCGGCGGCCGGCTACCCGCTGGACAAGACCTACTATCAGACGGTCAAGGCGATGGTGACACCGCTGGGGATCCTGCGACCCGGCGGCACCCTCATCGTCGTCTCGGAGTGCAGCGAGGGTTTCGGTTCGGCCGAGTACGCCGATGCGCAGCGCCGGCTCGGCAGCCGAGGCATCGACGGATTCCTCGCCGAGCTGGCCGGCAAGCGACTGGCCGACATCGACGAATGGCAGACCCAGATGCAGCTGCGATCCCAGGTGATCGCCGACGTTCAGCTCTTCACCGGTGGACTCGACGGACCCGAGCGCGCGGCGACCGGCGTCGAGGTGATCGACGATGTGTCCGTCGCACTGTCCCGGGCCGTCGCCCGCCATGGTGACCCACATGTCGCGGTGATCCCCGAGGGGCCGTATCTCGTGCCGGTGATCGGCTGAGGACAACGACTGCGCGGCTCATGCGACTCTGTCGCGGACAACCGCGAAAGCGCTCCGGATGCTCCTCGGACTGGCAACTGGCTGGCGGGATCGGGGATCTGCGGACTAGATCGCGTCAGCCTGCTACGCGCGTGGGCCGGTATTGCAGGGCGACCGCCCCCGACCCGAACTGCTGGCGATCCGCGAGCTCGAGCTGGATGTGCTCGCGTAAACCGGCGAGCAGGGTCGGCCCGTGTCCGGCAAGAACCGGCTGCACGACAAACGCGTATTCGTCGATCAATCCCAGATCTGCCAATGCCAACGGGAGCGTCACACCACCCACCCACAGACGTTCCCCTGGCTCGTCCTTGAGCCGCTGTACCGCTTGCCCCACGTCGCCTCGAACCAGTTCGGCATTCCAATCGACCCGGCTCAGCGTGCTCGACACGACGTACTTCTTCGCCCGGTCGATGGCTTCGGCGAACGGGACCTGCCAATCACCCATCCAGTCAGGCCACGTGCCCGTGGCCGGCCGCCGCCACGCCGCCTCCATCATCTCGTACGTCACCCGGCCGAACAGCAGGGCATCGGCTCGTTCCATCTCAGCGGTCCAGTAACGCATCGACTGCTCGTCGGGGGGAAGCCCTGCCTCGTGATGGCAGCAGCCGTCGAGCGTGACGTTGATCGAGTATCGAAGTGATCTCATCTTGTTGTGCTCCCCCTTCATGCCCTCATCGCCTGTCACCGGACCGTACAGAGTCTCCCAGCCCGAATGGTGCCCCTGCCATCTCGTCAGTACGCGTCGGGCTCCTGCGACCGCGCCGGCGTGCGGTCCATCATGTCCTCTACCCGCTCCGCCAGATCTTCCGCAGGTACTGGCGTGGTCAGGGCATGTCGAAGTGCATGAGGTCCTTGTGCACGGCCCAGTCGCCACCCCAGGTGAAGCCGGCCTTCGTCATCGCCTCGACGACGTCCTTCGGCAGATTGAGGATGCCCTCACGGGCGTACTTGCGGAGCGTGTACCGATCGCGATCCTCAGTCTTGTCCTTCAACGACTTCTGGTGCTTGCGCAACGCGGCCTTCGCCGCCGAGACGGCGCGGATCTGCTTGGCCAGCTCCTTGCGGAGTGACGCGATCTCGGCCTTCGGCTTCTTCGCCTGCAAGGCCTGGGCAAGTGCCTGATCCGCCGTGACCTTCGCCGCGGTGGCGGCCGCGAGGTCGGTCGTGTCGGCGCCGACCGCGGCTTCGGCCGCGCCGACGGCGGCGACGGTCGCGTCGAACCGCTTCTGCTCGCGGGTGAACTTGCGTAGCTCGGCGGCGATCCGGTCCGCTCGCTTCGTCATCGCTTCGACCTCTTTGTCCTTCGCGGCGAGCTGACCCTTGAGGGCCGCCTGCTTGGCGGCGATGTCCTTGAGAGCGGACTTGGCCTGCTCTCGCGCCGCCGTCTTCTCCGCCCCGGTAGCCCCCTTGCGGCGGACGGCGAGGTCACGTTGTTTGGCGACGTCCTTCGCCTGCTTGGTGAGATCGGCTCGGCTGGTCTTCATGCCGTCCCGCTCGGTGGCCAGCGCGGCCCGGCTTGCCGCGAGCTGGTCGGATCGGGCGGTGAGCCCGGCCTCGGTGTAGTTCGCCGAGAACTGGTCGCTGATGAGCTTCACCGAGTCGTAGCTGTCCGGCGTCAGCAGGGCCGGCAGGGGAAGAGAGGCACCGGGGTTGCGCGCCTCGACATCCATGCCGGTCAGCTCGTTGATGATGGCCCGATGCTCGGCATTGTCCAGGTGCGGGTTGGTGTCCGGGTCGAGGTCGATGGCCCGGCCGTCGGCGTGATTGCTCCACTTGTTCGAGCTGGTGGTCCGCACCGTGAGCGCCCACGGGCGTTGCTTCAGCGGCGTCGTCGGATAGCGCGGATTGCCCTTGTCGTCCTTGAGGTCGCGCAGCGTCTTCTCGGCCGCTGCCAGCATGGCCTGCATGCCCGTGTGCGCCGGCGTCTTGTCGCCGAAGAACGTGGTACTGCCGTTGATCGAGTTCTTCAGGTACGGCAGGGGACGTGCGATCCCATGCGCCTTGTACAGCGGACAGAGGATCTTGTAGCGGTCCTCCGGCGTGCCGGAGGGCCGGGTGGTCTCGCTGAAGTAGCCTCGCGCGCCGGCGTACTGGGCGTCGTTCCAGTCCGCGGTCCATTGAATGAGATCCGGATCCGGGGCGCGCTGGAGGCTGACGAGCTCTCGCTGGACGGCGTACGTCGGCGGTGCCGGGCGATCGTGAGCCTGCACCTTCTGGACCGGGAGCGCACCGAGCGCCTCGCGTACCTTGCCCTGTCCCATGATCTTCTCGTGGCTGGTGGCCACGCCCTGGATGCTGTCGACGTAGTTGTCGGTCATTGCCTGCTTTTGAGCGGCGGTCAGGCTCCAACCTGGAATGGCCGGCCGATCCTTGGACGCCTTCTTCCCCGCCTCCGCCTTGGTGAGCTCGGCCTTGAGCGCGGCCGCGACATTCTCCTTCAGGTGCTTGTAGCGGGTCTCGTAATCCGATCCCTTGCTGTAGTAGCCGCGAAAGCGCACCATCTGCTTCTGCAGGTAGGCGTCCCGATCGACACTCGGATCCGCCATTGCCCGGATGTCCTTGCGGATCTGGGCGATCAGCCAGCGCTCGACCTGGTCCCGCTGGCCCGCGTAGAAGCCCTCCGAGTTCAGCGCGTCGAACAGGACTACCTCGGCGAGGTTCTTCGGCAGCCCACCGGCCTCGGCGTCGGCGGCGTCCTTGAGCTGGCCCTTGTCGTCGACGGCCCGGCCGAGCAGCGGGGTCAGCGTGCCGCCGGCGCCGCTGTGACCGGCCAGCACGGCTCGACCACGAGCGACCCCCTTCAGCGCGGGTATCTTGCCCCAGACATCGTCGAGGTACGCCTCGCTGAGGAACTTCTCGCCGAACTGCGGTCGGTCCTTCCCTGCGGTGTACGTCCCCTGCGGCATCACCGCGATCATGGGCCGGCCGCCCCCCTTCGCGGCGGCGGCGTTCACCGCCTCGAGCTGCTCCTCCATGTGGTCGACCTCGATGTCGCGGACGGTACCGGTCTCCATCCCCTCCTCGTCGACCTGGATCTCGCGATCCTTCGGTTCCTCCGTGTCGCCCTTCTTCTTGCGCCCCTTCACCTTGATCGTCTTCTGCCGGCTGTGGATGCGTTGCCGGAAGCCGATCCCGAAGCCGTGCAGATAGATCATCACGTCCACCGTCTTGACCCCCGCGCCGAGCGGCTCCGGAAGCAGCACGATCGCCTTGCCGGTGGACTTTCCGGCTTCCTTCGCCGGCTCCTTCCCCGGCTCCTTCCCGGTGGACTTCGGGGTCTCCTTCACGGCGGACTTCTCGGCGGTGATCGTCGCCACCCGCCCCTCGCCGCCCCACTCGTCGCCGAGCTTGGCGTCGTCGCGTACATTGCCGGCGGTCAGGCCCTCGATCGGCTTGCGTCGTACAGCGCCGATGACGATGTCCTGAGCGTTCCAGTTGCCACTCTTCGGCACCGTGATGCCGGTCTTCGTGGTCGCACCGCCGGACGTCGCGTCCGAGTGGTCGCGCTGAATGGTGTCCGCCGCGATCCGACGGACGAGCGCGCTCGCCGCCCGGTTGCCGGCGGTCTGCTGCACCTCCAGAATGGCCGGCGCGCTGGTCGGCCGACGATCCTCGGCTGCGATCAGCCAGGGTTGCGGGGGCTGGCTCTGCAGCGGCGGACGACGGACAGGCCGGGACATGACGGCCTCGTTCCCCGACCCGTCGGCTATGCGGTGCACGCCACCGGCCATGACATTCGATGATAAGTGCGGCCGCGTCCTGCAGCCTCGACACGAACGAAGGTGTGCCCGAAAGGGCGCCCAGGTCTGCCCTGCGGGCGCAGGCGCCGGCGAAGAACGCGCCGCCCGGGCCCTCACGATCTCTTCTTCGGCAGTCTCGTCGTCAACGGGGTCGACGTGGTGCCGCTCGTGGATGCCGAACTCAACCGGCGGTTCCCGGGCCGCGAACTGCAGAAGGCGGAATCGCTGGCCGGCCTACGCGAGGATTGGGCCGCCGTCCAGTCCGCCCGGCGGGCAACGGTGGCGGACACGCCGGCGGACCTGGCTGACGCCCACGTCGAGGATGAGTGGTCATTGGCCCAGACTGTGCGGCACCTCGTCTTGGCGACGGACGAAGTGCTCGGAGAGGACCGGGAGGGCCCTTGGGGCGGCGACTGGCGCCCGACCGTCGGAGACTGCATTCGGGTGATTCTGGAGGAGGAGTGGGCACACCTGCGCTACATCCAACGGGATCTGGCTCTGCTGCGTTGACCCTCCAGATAGGCAGCTGGAGGTTCCGGCGTCAGGCACCTGCCGCACTCGGCACCGTCACGCTCGGGCGCACCCCGTTCGAGATCCTCAGCCGGCAGCCGCCGGTGGACCGACAGGTGGTCACTCAGGGAACTCGCGCCAGCCCCGCGATGGCGGCCAGGATCGCCGCCACCACGCCGTCGACGGCGAGGGGGACCATGCCGATCCAGTAGGCGGGGATCGGATCGAGCCGATAGAACACCAGATAGCAGGCGAGCCCGACCAGCGTCGCGATCGCTGTCGCGACAATCCAAGCGGATGCCGCCGGCGCCCTCAGTGCGCCGGACGTCCGCAACGTGATGCCGGCAGTGAGTTGCAGGGTGGCCCAGACAATGATCAGCGGCAGCTCGGTGGTGATGCGCCGGTGGGCGACGCTCGAGGTGAGGTAGAGCAACAGCGCACCGACCAACACCCCGCCGACGATCGTCGCTCCGACCGCCCGCGATGATGCCTTCGGGAGAAGAGCTGCGATGCCGACGGCCAGCAAAACCAAGCCGCCGAGCCCGCCGAGCACGGCTCCCGCGAGGAAGAGCCCGCCGCCGGAGGAAGTCCGCGCCGACGGCCGGAACGCGATCGTCCACCAGACGAGGTAGCACAGGCTGCAGAGCACGAGCAGGAGCTCGCCGATCACGATCATCCGCGGGCCGCCCTTCAGTGCCTGCCACCCACCCATCGCTTCACCCTAGTCGCGAGATCGGGGCGGGGTGAGCGTCTCGGCGTGCGAGCGGCGCGCGAACAGCCTGCCGCGGTGACCTTCCGCGAGTTGATGAGTCGGTGGCAACCGAGGTGGACGAGCCTTCGAGCGCCCGCGGTCTCGTCGGCTTCCTGCGCCGTAGGTCATCCTTGCCGACGCCGATCCCGGGTGTCGTCAGCCGGGTGGTCGGCGCCGGTGCGGTCGACCCGAGTGACGAGCCGGGAGAGCTCGATCCGGGAGGCCGTGCCCGTCTTGCGCAGGAGATTGGAGATATGGGACGAGACGGTCTTCTCGCTGATGAACATGGATCGGGCGATCTCGGCGTAGGTCGAACCTCGGACGACATGCTCGAGGATTTCGCGTTCACGAGCGGTGAGGCCGGGCAGCACGGCGACGGCTGGTTCCTGATCGGGCTCGACGAGGTCCATCCGAGCGACCCGGGTCAGTTCGCGGAGCTCGTCGAGGATGGGTTTGGCCCCTAGCTGCACCGCCAGCGCGTACGTGTCGTGCACCACGCGGCGTGCCTCGACTCGCGGTACCTGCCCGCTCGCGAGCATGGCCTCGGCAGTGCGCCAGCCGGCGTACGCGCGCAGCCACGGCGCTCGTCCGCTCGCGGCCGCGTCTCTGGTCGCCTGCCAGCGCCGCGCAGCCGACGCATCATGCCGTGCGCGGGCAACCTCCGCCTGGTACCAGCAGGTCAAGACCGACGATGGGGAAGCCGGGCGGGGATCCCAGGAGACCGCGCCGACGGTCGGATAGCGCTCGACGAACCAGCTCAGCTCGGCAAGGATGGCTGTCGTGGAGCGGCCGGCGCCGCGTGCATCCTCGGCCGAGTCGGCGAGTGCACGCGCCGCCAGCGGGACCAACCACTCGCTGAGCACGGGCCACGGACCCGTGCCCGACAATCCGGCGACCGTTGCCTCGTAGGCCTCAGTGGCTCGCCGGTTCGCCAACAGCACCTCGGTGCGCACCGTGGCATACGGGAAGTTGAGGTAGCGCCGCGGCTCGTCGACCAGCTCTTGCGCCCGCTCGAGATGTGCGACGGCTTCGTCCAGCCGGCCCTGCCAAGCCGCGAGCCGAGCCGCGGTCAGTCGGGCGGTCACGTCGGCGAACGACCCCGGGTCGCCGCCGAATGTCACCCTCAACCTGTCTTGGCACGATCGCCAGTCCCCACTCCACAGCGCCGCCTCGGCCTCGGCCGCGGCGAGCCGGGCGACGTATGTGTGCGGCGCGCCGTTCTCGACCAGGGCACGGCGCCGTCGGCCCACCCAGAGCGCGGGATCCTCATCCGTGGTGCGCGTGAGCCCGTAGCGCTCCCAGAGCGCGGCCATGACGAACCCGATCCATTCTCGACCCAGGACGGCCTGGTCGAGCGACTCGCGGGCGTACTCCAGTGCGGCGACGCGGTGACCGGCGAAGGTCTCCTTCATGGCGTTGGCGGCCAACGCGAGACACAGAGCGCCGGGATCGCGGGCCTCGCGGGCGATCTCCAGCGCGAGCTCGGCCAGCCGGGGCGCCTCCGGGTCGCCCGCCCACAATCCGGTGTGGGCCGTCTCTGCGAGCGCCTGCGCGTACTGCCAGGAGGTCGGGTCCGTGGCAGCCAGCTCCACCGCTCGGCGTACGTCGTCGGTCTCGGCGAAACCGAGGCCGATGGTGTAGCGCAGGAGCATCCGCCGGACGAGCAGAGCACTGACGAGCAACGGCTCCTCCCCGGCGTCCATCTGTGGCAGAAGATCGTCGAGCGCTGTCAGTTCCTCCTGATCGGCCCCACGGTCGTGCGCGGCCCGCCACAGCCACTGCCGCAGCTGACGGATGCTGACGGCGTCGTCGTCCACTCCGTCGGTCCGTAGCTGCGCGGCCCGCTGCAGCAGCCGGAACAGCTCGGGGGAGCTCTGGGCGCTGCCGGCCACCTCCCAGCTCCGCAGTGCCCACCGGTACGCCCGGTTGCGATGACCGGCCGCGTCGTGGTGGTCGGTCAGTGCAATGGCCAGGTCCAAGGTGAGTGGTCGACCAGCCTCGACGACTGCTTCGTACAGCTGCGCGTATGCGGCGTGCCAGCGTCGGCGTTCGGCCGTGCTCACGTCGTACTCCAGCACCTGAGCAGTCAATGGATGGTCGAACCAGTATCGATTGCTGTCGCCGAGGACGAGCACTCGCGCGCGAGTGGCGTCCCGCAACGCCGGGAGCACTTCCGGCCAGCCCAAGGACGTACTCACCCGTTGCAGGTCGTCGGATGAAATCGGCCGGCCACCGACCGCCACGAGACTGCTCAGATCGCGTGCAGGCTCGTCGAGGGCAGACCAGACGCGTCGGATCGCCGTGACGAGATCGGTCGGGAGATCGCCCGGCAGCCGGCGTTCGTCGGGGGTCAGACCTTGGACGAGCAACCGATTCCAGTAGGGGTTGCCCTCCGTGGTCCGCCACACCTCCTCGACCAGGCTCTGGTGCGGCGCGGCGCGGAGCAGCGCCGCCAGCTGGGCTTCCGTTCCCGGCCGGTCCAGGCCGGTCAGGGCGAGTTGCCCGACCCGCGGGAGACGCAGAACGTCGGCCAGCCACCGCTGCAGCGGATGGTCGCTCGGCAGACCCTCGCGGCGCACCGTGGCGAGCACGACCACGTTGCGATCGCGTGGGCCGGCGGCGAGATAGACCAGCACATCCAGGGTGCTCTGATCCGCCCACTGCAGGTCGTCCAGCAAGATCACGACAGGGTTGTCCGTGGCCACGCGGTCGATCCATGCGTCGAACGCCGCGGGGGCGCGCTCGGGAACCTCCAGCTCCCTCATCAGCTCGTCGGCGCCCGGAGCCGCCGTGGCACGGAGCGCAAGCCGGAGGGGATGCAAGGGCACGCTGATCGCCTGTAGTGGCAGGCAGTTTCCGCTCACGAGCAGGGGTGGCGGGGCGGTCCGCCGTACGGCCTCACGGGCGAGGCTGGTCTTGCCGATGCCGGCGGCACCGGTGATCAACAGCATCGCCGACTCACCGGCGACCGCGGCCGAGACGATCGACTGGACTGCGGCCAGTTCACGACCCCGCCCGACGAGGAGATCACGAGCCTCGGTGATCAGCGACACGCGACATTCTCGCACCACCTCCGCGGCGGGCCTGTCTGCCCGCCGAGCGGGACGAGGCCCTACCGCCGGCTCACCCAGGACCGGTGGATACGAAGCTGAGGGGTTGCGCCGCCGATCTGAGGACCGCTGCCTGATGTCGGCCGGGACCAGCTGACAGACGCTGGTCATACACCGAAGGAGGAGTCGCCATGATCGACAGCACGACCGGCCGGATGATCCCCGACCAGCAGGCTCTCAGCAGGGCCGCGGCCCAACGGTACGCGCGGTTGAGTGCCGTGGCGGAAGGCCGAGGCCGCCCGGTCGGAACGGTCTGTCGGCGGCGGGCCGCGAGACCCGGACGAGGCGCATTGCTGTCGTTCGACCAGGCCGCTCGGACCCTGCGGGTCACCAACCGCTCCTATGTCGGGGTGCGGCCGATCCCGGTCAGCATGATCGTGGGATCGGTCGGTCGCAGTCAGGATCTGGACCGGCACTTCAGGTGGCGGCACGGGCTCTCTTCGAGCCGTCTGGAGAGCTTGCGCGATGCGTTCCCCGACGGGGACGTACCGGCGATCCAGGTCTTCCAGCTCGGCGAGGCGTACTTCATCCAGGACGGGCATCATCGGGTCGCTCTCGCCATCGAGCGGCGTGCGGAGTTCATCGACGCGCAGGTCACGTTGCTGGAGACCAGTTACGAGGTCGGTCCAGACGTCGACGTCTGTGGTCTGGTCCAGACCGAGCAGCAGCGCTCGCTGCTCGAGAGCAGCGGGCTGAGTGTCGCTCGGCCCGAGGCGCGCATCGTGTTCACCCTCCTCGAGGGATATACGGAGGCGAGCGATGTCATCAAGGCATACGGGTACGAGCTCGCCCAGGCTCGAGGATTTCTACCGTCGCCCGAGGTCGTCGCCGCGAACTGGTACGACGAGCTCTACTTGCCCGCGGTCAGGGCAGCGCGCCGAGCGGGGCTGCCGGAGCTGTACTCCTCCTGGGGATCGACCGACGGCGACCTGTTCTTGTGGCTGTACCAGATTCGACGAGACCTCCGGTCGCTGGACGGCGCAGCCGACTTCACCGCAGCCGCTCGGCGTGCGCGCGAACTGCACCTGGGTTGGCGACGCAAGCGGGACCACCTCCGCCGCGGCGGGCGGCCGCTACCGAGCCGAGGGAGCGGCACACCGACGGCACACGCGGTCGACAGCTGGTAGCGCAGGACATGCGGGCTGCCGACGGCGGACGGCCCGTGACCGGGAGGCGCCGAGATGAGATCGCTGCTGAGCAGCCCACTCGGGCTGGGCCCCACCAAGATCCAGCCGCGGCAAGGGGCCGCGGCCGAAAGAAGGGAACCGACCATGCCATTGGTCAACGTGCGAGTGATCGAGGGAGTCTTCACCTCCGAGCAGAAGCAAGACATCATCGCCAAGGTCACCGACGCAATGACGTCGGTCGAGGGTGAAAGCCTGCGGGATGTCACCTGGGTCGTTATCGACGAGGTTCAGAGCGGCGACTGGGGAATGGGCGGTCGCGGCGTGACCACCGCGGACGTCCACGCCCTGCAACGCCGGCCGATCGCGGCATCGAGCTGACCGAAGCGATGTGCGTACGGCGACCGCGGCGTCGGTCGGGAGAGCACTCGAGCGGGAGCCATCTACGTCGTGCAATGGGGTTGGGAAAGGAGCCAGCCCCGTCGGGTGCGGCCCAATGCAGTGAACCCGATGGTCACCGCAAATGCTTGACCGTCGGTGTCGCGGTCGTCGACGTAGTGGAGTAGGCGGTCGACGTGTCCGAGCTGCCGCTCGGCCGCGGCGCGACGCAGTGCCAGTCGCTGCGGTGGAAGCTCGACTACTTAATCGCGCTCGACCTGCCGTTCCGCATTGATCCGTGGGGTCCAGAGCCGCGCGACCCGATCGACCCGCCGCGCGGATTCGACTTCGATCTCTTCGAGGCGGTGCTGCTCGGCGCCGGAGTCCATCGGGCGCGCGAGGAGTTCGGCCGCATTGAGAAGCCGCAGTCGCTGCTCAAGGACGACGGTGCCAGGCTCGAGGCCGTGTTCCGCGAGGGTTTGTCGCGCGGAATCGAAGTCTTCCGCGAGGAGTTCAACGCAGGTTGCGGCGAGACGGCGCGGCTGCTCGAACGGCTTAACTAGAAGGGCACCTCTCTGTGTCAAGTCGCTGGCGTGAGCGGGGGTAGTGTCGGTATCGGTGGGCCTGGGAAGTGACTGGTCCGAAGAGTCGGTGTGGGGGTTGAGCCGACCGCGCTGGATTGCGTAGCCGCCCCCTGGTGTCCTCCCAGGTCCGCTGTAGTAGGTCACCCGCGTCCTTCGGAGCTGGCGGTAGACGACGTCGGAGAGGCGTCGTTTCAAGCAGCGCAGAGCTTCTTTGTGGCTCTTGCCGTTGGCTCGTTTGCGTTGGAAGTAGGTCCGGCCCGGCCCGTCGATGCGGATTGCTGGTCGGCATCCGGGCCGAGAGCCGACGGTGGGAAGACGGCACAACGGCGGTGGTGGGTGGGTGACATGGGGGCCCGTCGCAATAGCGGCTTGCTTTTAACGATCACGACGGAAGCGTCAGAGAAGGCGGGCCGCTCGTGTAGTGTCGTCCGGAGGTCCAGTATTAGGGAGGTGAAGTGCTCGTCGACGCGATCCTCTGCAATTACGCCGAGGCAGTGAACAACCAGCTGTACATCGCGGGAGGCGGAATTGACGTGGTGCAGATTCCGGCCGGCATGGAGCCTCCGCTGGGAATTTCCCTCGCTATCGGAATCATCATCACGATTCCGTGGAGCCAGACGGATCAGCGGCATGACGTCGACATATCGCTGCTCGAGCGGGTCACTGGAATCGTGCGGGCGCCCACGGTAGACGGAGGGAGCGAGCCCATTTCTATGGAGTTATCGTTCAACCTTGGCCGTTCTCCGGATCTCACTGACGGCGACCACCAGCATGTCTGCCTTGCCGCCAATCTGCCAGGGCTTCCCATCCCGGCCATCGGCAAATACGAACTACTTGTAAGGATCGACGGTCAGACTAGGCGTCGCCTACCGTTTCGGGTGACCAGCATCGCGGAGAGCTGATGCAGTATCGCCGGCACTGACTTGTCGTTTGCACTGGTGAGCGATCAGGTGTCGCGCAAAAAGTACTCGATCTGCATCCGCAGCGTCAGGTCCCGTCCTGCCGATCGCTCCGCCATGTCCGTGAGAAGGGCAAGCACCGCGGGACGCGCCTCAGACGCTCGCAACTCACGGAGCACGAAGACTATGTACACGGCCTCATCGAAGCCGCTGGCGGGCAGCCTCTCGACGAGAAGGGGCACGATGTCCTCGCCATAGGAGAGGAGCTCCAGCGTCAGGTCGTTGTGGAGAACGCCGGTGTACGGTCCACCCCGGCTCGGTCCTTCCACCGGAACCCGCGACAACTTGGAGAGCAGTTCCTCCACTCTCTCCTGATCCCAGTCTTTTGCGGTCATTCAAGACTCCAAGATTCCTGGTTCAGGCGGTGACGGTGTTGACATTCTTGCCGGGAGTGAAATCAATGGTCCATCGCCATGTACGGTAGACCGAGTCCTGCATGCACGGTCCCCCTCGAGAGTGAAAACCGGTCCGAAAATCGATGTAGCCCTTCTCGCCCGGTCCGGCGCGGGGAACGTCCGCGAAGCTTACCAACGAGGGCAACGCGCCCCCCGACTTGGAGCCGTACTGGAGATTCCAACCCGTCACGGCGTACGGGTCTCCCGCATTCAGAACCGGCTCACTGTAAGTCGAACCGTTGGTGACTGAACCGGCCGCCCTCCCGAGATAGGCCGCAGTTCCGTCCAAGAAGGCTTGATTGGATCCGCCATGTGTCATGGTCTGCGAGACGCCGAGGCTCGACGCCTGCGAGTACGTCGCATAGAGCTGAACCTTATAACCGCGCCCATCAGGACCCGCACTTCCCGGCGAGCTCACGCCGCTCCAGGACAATCCACCCGAAAGGTAGTCGTTGACGGTGTAGCCACCCCGCAATGCACCTGAAGTCAGCGTCTCTAACGGCCCGTTCACGCAGCCCATCCCAGTCCCCACACCTTGGGCGCGCTGCACTTCGGTGGTGACCCGCGTCAGTCCTCGTTGGAGCGTGCCAGCCAGCTCCTCACTGCGCTGATCACCGGTCACCGTCAGCGGCCGCACCGACCGATTCTCTCCGTGGCGCCCGACTGCGCCCGCCGCCGCCGTCACGAGTCGGCTTACAGCGCGGTTACCGGCTCCGCGCTGAAGCGCGAGGAGCTGAGCGGCCGTCGGGCCGCTGCCCGTTGGCGGATTAGGCGGAATTCGCTGCGGCACGCTGACCTGGGCACTCGGAACCGATACCCGCCCACGTTCTTCCGACCCCGGCGCCGCGACCAGCGCGCTCTGCCGGTTAGTCATAGTGACGCACTCCTCACCCCTAGGCCAGTGCCAGGTTGGTTCTAGCCTCCAGCCCGGCGCATCAACTCCCATTATCAGATCCTCAGTCGATTTCGAGCAGGTTTGAAAGGGCAAGCGTTCGGGCAAGATTCGGGGTGTCAACGGCCAAAGGCTCCCGTTCGGCCCGGAGCCATTGCTCGCAGCCCATGGAGACCTCGGCGCACACTTTGTTGAGCGGACGGCTTACGGAACCTGCTAGCCGCGGTTCTCAGGTCGATCGGCGGCTGGTGCGTTGAAGACTTCTTTGGCGGTGGTGATGGCGCACATGGCGCGTGGCCAGCGGCATAGAAGGCGAGGTAGTGATGGCGCTTCATTTAGCTCGGTCTCGGGGAGTCCGTTGCTCCTGGCGATGGTGAGTGGGCGCGGAGCTGGTCGGTGCTGCCGTCAGTGATTAGGGCGGCGCAGGTGATGAGGCTGCGGGCGCGGCGGGCGAGGTCGGGCCGGTTCCAGATGTCGCCGAAGTGACTAGCAGCGATCTGGAAAGTCGGTGTGAGAGAGTCCGTCCTGGGTCAGCATGCGAGATGGCCCGAGGGCGCATTTAGGGCGCATCGAGTGTTGAGGGCGCTTCTAGCCTCGTGATTTCGCCTGGTGGGGGTGTCAACGGCCAGTTTCTGGTCCCCGCTGGTGGCCAGGTGAAAGTCCCCGCTCCGCGTTCGTG
>NZ_BAABAB010000057.1:0-52342 GCF_039537205.1 Microlunatus ginsengisoli
ACCACCCTTCTGACCACCAAACCCGAAGGATCACCCGCTACACCACGTCCAGGGACTTGACCGCGACGGGCAGCTTTCGGCGGAGCGTTCGGATCGGGGCATCTCGTGGCCATACCCGGATGCCCTCGCCTTACTCGCAACGGACCTTCACATGATTCTGACCCTTGGGCGCGGCCGATGCGCTGCCGGTCGGTGCGTGCGGGTCTGACCAGGCCCACCGGCCGTTCGATGTCGGGGAAACCAGAAGTTAAATTGCGCCAGCGACCCGGCTCATAGGTCGTGCGCGAATCACTCATAGATGGGTTCGCACGCGAGCGCGTGACACCTGAGAATTGTCGGGTTTATGGTTTAATCGCCCGACCTGTCGCGAGGGGGCGTGCGGGCCGGGACGCGTCATCGTCCGGCCGGTAGCGGAGGCACCCTGTGACACAACGCCGAGGGGCGGCGGGCGGGGGAGTCGGGCTGTCTGGGCGGCGTCGGGTCGCCGTCGTCCTTGCTGTCGTCCTGGCCATGGTGGGGCTGTTGGACCTGGTGCCGGTCAACGCGGCCGCCGGCCCGCCGCAACCACTGACCGTGTTGGTTTCCAGCAGTCCGTCGTCGGGAGTCGTCGTCCGTCCGGGTGCCACGATCACCTATCTGGTCAGGGTGATCAGTCAGGGGCGGGCGCACCCGGGTACGGCCGTGGTGGTCGACTTGACGGGTTTGCTCGATCAGGCCACGGTTACCACCCCGAGCCGGGAACTGGCGAAACACGGCCTGGCGCTGAACGCGCGGACGAAGAAGCTCACGTGGACGCTGCCGGCTGCGATCAGCTCGGGCGCACAGAGGTCGGTGGCCGCCACGTTCGTTGCCACCGTGGGATGGACTGCGCCAGCCGGGACGAAGCTGAGCATCACGGCGGCTCCGAGCGGGGGTCGGTGCGTCGCCGGCGACCCTTGTGCCAGCGCGCTCACCGTGTCCGCTGCACGATCCGGGGCGGCTGCCCCGTCGCCAGTTTCCTCGACCGCGCCCTCCTCGACTGAATCGTCGACCCCGACCGCGTCGCCGACGAGGTCGAGCCGGACTACGACCCCGACCACACCGCCGCCTCCGAGCGCGTCCGAGTCCTCTGCTTTCCCGTCGCCGTCCTCGACTTCGTCCGCTGGTCCGTCCGGATCCCCATCGGCGCCGCCGGCGACCCCGACCGAGACCTCGTCATCCCCATCCCTCACCGGCAGCTCGACCCCGGAGATCAGCAGCGCATCGCCTGCGCCGAAACCGGTCCCACGCCGGGCGACGACGCTCGCCCCGTCGGGCCGGGCGGCCGGTGTCCGACCCGACACGGTGGTCAATCCCGGGCAGCCATGCCCCACGAGCGCTCCGGCCACCACCACGGTGGTTCTCGGTTTCGAGATCGACGGCAACTGCCAGGTCGACACGGCCGGGAACGTGGATTGGCAGAGCGCGGCGGTGGGTGTCCAGCCGGTCGGGCGGGACGGCCTGAATGATTCCACGCAGTACTCCAACGGAGGATCCGAGGCCAACTGGCCCAACTGGAGTCAGGCGACGGCGATCGCGTCCGGCCAGGCTGACATCAATGACGTGTATGCGTTCGCGACGAAAGCTTCCACCACCAACGAGATCTTGGAGATGTTCGGCTTCAGCCGCGCCGGCTCGACAGGAACGATCGGTTACACCCTCGAGGTAAACCAGGAGCCGAACCGCTCGAACAACCCGGCTATTCCGGAGCGGACACCTGGCGACTGGCGGTTCAACCTGACCCAGAATGGCAGCAACCCGCTTGTCCTGGCCAACTGCGATCGTTGGGCTGCCGTCGGCTCGTCGTTCGGCTGGGTGCCGGCCACGTGTCCGGCCGACCTGGTCGCGGCGACGAGCCGCGACGGCCTCTTTCTCGAGGCGGCGATGAACCTGACCGCGCTCACCGGGCAAATCCCCGGATGCGACTTCGCCGACAAGTTCAGCACGCTCAACTTCCGTTCCCGCCAGTCGAGCAGCTTGACCTCGGCAATCAAGGACTATGTCGCGCCGATCAAGGTCGTGCCGCCGCAGGTCTGCCTGGAGCGGCAGCTGGCAACGTCCGCGACGAGCGCGCCGCTCGGCGGATCGATCGCCGATGCGGCGACGATGGCCGCGACCGGCGACGGGCCGACCCCCACGGGCACGGTGACGTTCCGCCTGTTCGGTCCGTCGGCTGCCGCGGACTGCAGCGGCGACCCGGTGTTCGCGTCGGATCCGGTGCCGCTGGTCGGCGGCCAGGCTCGTTCACCCTCGTTCAGGCCGACCGATGCGGGCACGTACCGCTGGGTGGTGACGTATTCGGGTGACACCAATTATCTGGGATTGACCAGCGGATGCGGAGACTCCGGTGAGACGTCGACGATCAGCCGGGCTGCTGCCACCATCACCACGTCTGCCGGCAGCGCCACCCTCCCCGGAGCCGCCATCTCCGACTCGGCCACGGAAATCGGACTGCCTGGCGGCCCGGTGCCGACCGGCACGTTGATCTTCACCGCCTACGGGCCGACCTCCTCCGACGAACCGGTGTGCGACACCGCCGCCTTCACCTCCGACTCCGTACCACTCCAGCCGAGCTCGCCGAACACCGCGACCGGATCCGCGTCGTTCCATCCGACGACGGCCGGCAACTACTTCTGGCGCGTCTCGTACTCCGGGGACGCGAACTACGCCCCGCTGTCCATCCGGTGTGGCGACGCCGATGAGAAGTCGACCGTGAACAAGGCGTCGCCGGCGATCACGACGCTCGCCACCTCGGCGATGCCGGGACAGACAATCTTCGACGGTGCCACCCTGACCGGATTCCAGTCACCGGTCTTCGGTACGGTGACGTTCCGGCTCTACGGCCCGTTCCCCGGCTCGACCGGGCCGGACTGCAGCGACGCGAACCTTGCGTTCACGTCGGCGGATCATCCGCTCATCGAGGATCGCGCCGGGCTTTCCACGGCCCGGGCAAGGTCGGGCCCGTTCACCATACCGGCGGGCGCGTTGGGCATGCGCTACTTCTGGGTGGCCTCCTACACCGGCGATGCCAACAATGATCCGGTCAGCAGCGAGTGCGGCGATGCCGGTGAGACGTCGCTGGTCCGCGGCTCGGTCCCGACGATCGCGACGGACGCGACCGCCGCCGTCACGCTCGGCGAGCCGATCCAAGACACGGCGACGGTTTCCGGCCCAGCGGGGGAGCCGACCCCGACCGGAACCGTGCAGTTCTTCGCGTTTGCACCAGCGGACACCGGATGCCAGGGGATCCCGGTGTTCACCTCGGATGAGGCGCCGCTGGTGGACGGTGGGGCCGGCTCAGGACCGTTCGTTCCGACCGCGGCCGGAACATACCGCTGGATTGCGATCTATTCCGGTGACGACAACTACATCGCCCTGACCAGCCGTTGCAACGCCGATGGCGAGGCCTCGGTCGTGAACAAGGCGCCGGTGTCGATCACCACGTTGGCGAGTGATGTCGTGCTCGGCAGCTCACCGCACGACACAGCGACCAACGTCGGCGTGACCGGCGTTCCGGGTCTGCCGGCACCGACGGGGACCGTGACATTCAGGGCATTCGGTCCCTCGCCCACCCCGGACTGCACCGGCGAACCCGCCTTCGGCCCGGTGACGCTCGACCTTCAGCCGACGCAAGGCACCGCGGCGTCGACGGCGACCGCGTCGTTCGCACCGCCGCCCGTGGCCGGCAGCTACTACTGGGTCGTGTCCTATTCGGGCGACGACAACTACGAGGCAGCCCCGGACAGCGCCTGCGGCGAAGGCGGCGAAACCTCGACGGTGCTGCCCGCGCAGCCGACCATCGCCACCACCGCAACCAGCGCCACGCTGCCCCAAGCGTCCGTCTCCGATCAGGCGACGGTGACCGGAGTGCAGGACGCCCCGACCCCGACCGGGACGGTCACCTTCCGACTGTTCGGCCCGTCGGACACGCCGGCCTGCGGCGGCGCCCCGACATTCGGGCCCGAGGCGGTGCCGCTCGCCGACGGTGGCGCGACCGCACCGCCGTTCGCGCCGACGGTGGCGGGCCACTACCACTGGCTGGTGGACTACTCCGGCGACAGTAACTACACCCCGGTGACCAGCGTCTGCGGCGATCCGGACGAGGTATCACCGGTGACGAGATCGGCCGTGTCACTTACCTCCTCCGCGACGAGCACGGACCTCGGCGGCACGGCGAGCGACATCGCGACCCTCGTGGGAGCCGACGAAACCGCGCCGACCGGGACGGTGACCTTCACCATCTACGGCCCGACCTCGTCCGACGTCCCGGTCTGTGACGCAGCCGACATCGCGTTTGTCGACACCGACGTAGCGTTGCAGCCAAGCCCGACCGCCGCCGCGACCGCGACCGCGACATCCTCGTTCAAGCCGACGAGCGCGGGCCACTACTTCTGGCGCGTCGCCTATCCGGGCGACGCCAACTACACCGGGACGACCGCCGACTGCGGCGCCCTCGGCGAGACATCGCTGGTGAAGGCCACGCCCCACATCGAGACGGAGGCCACCGCGGCGGTGACACTCCCCGGGCGCGCGATCGGTGACGTTGCGATGCTGACCGGCCTCACCTCCCCGGTCTCGGGCACCGTGACCTTCAGGCTGTACGGCCCGGCCGCGTCACCGGATTGCACAGGTACGCCGATATTCACCTCCCCGGATGTGGCCGTCGGAGCCGACGACCAGGCCCGCTCGGCACCGTTCACGCCGACTCACGCCGGAAACTACTACTGGGTTGCCACGTTTTCCGGCGACGCCAACAACGCCGCGGCGACGACGCTGTGCGGTGATGAGCAGGAGACGTCGACGGCGACCAAGGCCTCCCCGACGCTGACCACGCGCGCAGTCGCGACCGCGACGGTATCAACCACCTCTGCCCACGACACCGCGCAGTTGCACCGATTCCAGCCCCCAGCGATGGGCACGGTCACGTTCCGGCTGTTCGGGCCCTCGCCGGCACCAGATTGCACGACGCAGGTGTTCGAGCGCACGGTCCCCATCGCGGCGGACGGGACGGCAACGTCACCGGAGTTCCTGCCATCGAAGCCAGGCACCTACAACTGGACGGCGACCTATTCCGGTGATGCAAACAACGCCGAGGCAACCAGCGAGTGTGGCGCCGACCAAGAGACAACCGTCGTCGACCAGCTGGTACCACCCGGGCCGCCATCGTCGCCGGCTCCGCCCCCAACCGCGCCCCCGCCCCCAACCGCGCCCCCGCCCCCGCCCCCAACGGCTGGGCCACTGGCATCCACCGGCGCCGACGTCACGCTGGGCACGGTGGGAGCCATGGTCGCGTTGACGCTGGGAGGGGCAGCACTGCTCCTGGCGTCCCGAATGCGTCGACGTCACCGCTCGGAACCCGACAGAGCTGACAGCAGCTAGCTTGACGGTGGTGTGTGATCAGCCGCCCCCATCAAACTGCCTGGGAGCATCCGGCCTTGCTTCGCTCACGATGTCTTCCGCCGACAGTTCAACCCGTCCTGTACTTCGGCAGCTTCCCGGCCGGAAAGATCGACAATGCGTATTGCTGGTAACAGCACCTATTCGAGGGAGGCGAATGCTTCCGGCGACGAGGATGATCCGGCAACCGCGCTTGACCCTGTCACCGGCGGAGCTGTGTGACCTGCTAGGCCAGCTTCCCGTTTCCATCTCTGCACGGTGCTCGTTGAGAGCCGGGCTTCGTCGGCGACGGAGCGCACCGACCCCAACCGAATGATCGGAAACACCGCCGGATCAGGCGGAGCCGCACCTCGACGCGGTCTCGGCCAGGACGGTGGTGAAGACCTGGACCGCGGGTTGTACGAGGGGTGTCGCGAGACCGGCGAAGCCGAGCAGATAGCCGGCGGACGGCTGGGAGAACTGGTAGGTCGTCTCGAGGAGGGAGCAACGCAGTCCCCGTCGTCGTAAAGCAGCGTCGGTGTCGTACCCCGAATCCGGGGCGCGGTCGGCGCGGACGGTGAGGTGCAGTCCGGCGACGGCGGGCAGACGCCGGTAGCGGGCTGGCAGAGACTCGGCCAAGGCTTCCCACATCAGCCGGCGCCGTTCGGCGTAGACGGCGCGGGCCCGCCGGAGGTGCCGGTCGAGGTATCCACCGGTGATGAACTCGACAAGGGCGGTCTGGGTGGTCGTCGGCGGAGACCAGTCGGTGACCTGCCGGATGGCGCGCAGCGCCGGCAACAGCGTCGCGGGCGCGATCACGAAGCCGAGCCTCAGTCCCGCGGATAAGGTCTTGGCAAAGGTGCCGACGTAGAGCACCCGCCCGTCCCGGTCCAGCCGCTGCAACGGCTCCAGCGGCCGCGCGGTGTGCCGGAACTCGCTGTCGTAGTCATCCTCGATCACCGCCGCCCCGTTCGTCCCGGCCCAGTCCAGCAGCGCGTACCGACGGCGACGGGAGAGCACCATGCCGAGCGGGAACTGGTGCGACGGGGTGACGTAGATCAGCTTGGCTTGGGCCGGAAGTGCGTCGACCACGATGCCCTCGTCGTCGACCGGCACCCCGGTCACCCGCAGACCGTGGCTGCAGAGCAACTCGGCCACCACCGGGTAGCCCGGTTCCTCCATCGCCACCGTGTCGCCGGGCTCGAGCAGCACCCGAGCGATCAGGTCCACCGCGTGGCCGGCCCCGGCGGTGACGAACACCTGGTCCGCCGTCGCGACCACGCCGCGCGATCGGACGACCAGTGGGCGAGGGCGGCGCGCAGCTCCGGGGATCCGGCCGGGTCTCCGTACTGGCCGGGCGATAGATCCAGGGCCGCCAACACGCATCGTCGCCATGCGGCCATCGGGAACAGGCTCGGGTCCAGCCGTCCCGGCCGGCAGTCGTAGGTGGCGGTGACGTCGGGATAATCCGCCACGGCTGGACCGCGGCCGCCCGGGCCGTCGGCTGCAGGGCGGCCGGTCTGAGTCGAGGCGGGACGGGGCCCGGCGTCGCGGCGACCATGCTGCCGCCACCGGCGCGGCCCTCGAGGTAGCCCTCCGCGACGAGCCGGCCGTGCGCCTCAGTCACGGTCGATCGCGAGATGCCGAGGTCGTTCGCGATGGTCCGCGAGGGTGTGAGCCGATCGCCCGGGTCGAGTCGGCCGTCGGCGATGGCGTCGCGCAGCTGGTCGTACAGCTGGACAGCCCGTGGCCGGTGGTCACGGGGATCGAGGAACACCTCCACTCACTCAGTCTGCAGCGCCAATTTGGTCTGGTCGATGTTGTCCATCTTGGACCTTTGGTCCAGTCCATTGCCGATCGTACGGTGGATTGACGAGACAGGATCCAGGCCGCGACGAAGCAGCGGCTGGTCCGACATCGGCCGGTCGATCGGGCTGTCCGCCCGCCGGGCGCGACGCCCACCGATCGCGACGAGATGTCCACCGATCAGACACCGAAGGGGGTGCAAGGCGCATGGGGCGCGTGGTCTTCGACATCAGCATGTCCCTGGACGGCTACATGACCGCCACCGGACAGACCGCGGAGGAGCCGTTGGGCCCGGGAGGCCAGCGACTCACCGAGTGAGCATTCGGTGCCGACGAGCGGAACCGCGACTACCTCGCCACCCAGGTGAGTGGTCTAGGGGCGGTGATCACCGGCCGGACGACGTACGACACGTCGCTGCCGTGGTCGGGTGCGGACGGACCGAGCGGGCCGGACCGGCGGCCGGTGTTCGTGCTCACCCATGCAGCACCGGGGGATCCGCCGGACGGCGGCGTCTACCGCTTCGTCACCGACGGCGTGGAAAGCGCCTTGGACCGGGCCCGGGCCGCCGCCGGCGACCGGATCGTCTGCATCATGGGCGGCGCGAACGTCGGGCAGCAGTTTCTGACGGCCGGTCTGGTCGACGAGATCTCGGTGCACCTGGTCCCGGTGCTGTTCGGCGCCGGCACCCGCATGTTCGACCACCTCGGCCTGCGGCATCGCCAACTGGAGGCACTCGAGGCCGTCGCCACGCCCACCGCCATCCACACCCGCTTCCGCGTGATTCCCGAATGACTCCTCCCGCCGCCGGCCGCCCGGGCCACCGCGCCAAGACAGCGAAGGAAGGAAATGCCTGTGAACACCGATCGGGCAGCGTCGCATGTCCCCGTGTCGCCGTCCCCCTGATGCAGTTGACGACCGGCTTCTGGGCGTTCAAGACGCTGGCCGCAGCGTGGGGGTGCGATCAGGGTCGTCTGCGTAAGCGCTTGTCAGCGATGGCGGGGATGGCGGCGTCGAAGTTGTCCTCGGGGTTGAGGTCGCCGCCTGGTGCGACGATCTGGTCGATGCTGTCGAGAGTCTCGTCATCGAGCACGACGTCGGCGCCGTCGATGAGATCCTCGAGCTGGTCAAGGGTGCGGGGCCCGATCAGGACAGAGCTGACAGCCGGGTGGGCGCGGGCGAAACCGAGGGCGAGGTGGCTCATTGGCAGACCAGCGTCGTAGGCGAGATCCCGCAGTTGATGCGCCGCCCGTCTCTTCGCCTGGTTGGCGGGGGTGTCAAGGTTGAAGGCCCGCGGCTCCAGCTGTGCTCGTGTCGAAATTGCCGGGTCGGCCCCTGAGAGCCAGCCGCTGGCGAGCGGAGCGTAAGTGATCGCCGTCATCTTCAACTTCTGGAGAGTCGGAAAGACGTGACCCTCGGGTCGGCGGTTGAAGATCGAGTAGCGCGGTTGTTCGCTCACGAATCGCCGGTGTCCGCTTTTTTCGGCCGCCCACTGTGCAGAGACGATGAGTTCCGCCGGGAAGGTCGACGTACCGATCGCACGGACCTTGCCGCCTGTGACCAGGTCGTCGAGCGCGGCGAGGGTCTCATCGATGTCGGTGTCGAAGTCGGGACGGTGCATCTGGTACAGGTCGATGTAGTCGGTGCCGAGACGACGCAGGCTGTTCTCCACTGCCTGCTTGACCCAACGTGCCGATCCGCCAGACTGGCCGCCTTCCGGTCCCATCGGCAGTCCGAACTTCGTCGCCAGTACGACCTGGTCACGATGCCCTGCGATCGCGAGCCCGACGACGCGTTCGGACTCGCCCAAGGTGTAGACGTCAGCGGTGTCGATGAGATTGATTCCGGCATCGAGGGCACGATGAACCATCGCAATCGCCCGCTCTTCGCTGGGTCCGCCCGGGAACCCGAAGTTCATCGCGCCGAACCCGAGGTCACTGACCTCGATGCCGGAGTCGCCCAGCCTGCGTTGCTCCATCACTGTCCACCCTGTGTGTGCGCGGTGGGAGTCGGCGGCGAGGCCGGCCGCCGTTTTGTCGAACCGCTGGCGTAACGCAGGCAGATCCAGGCACCGGCCAGCACGAGCGTCGTGCCCAACACCGAGCCGAAGGTGAGCGACTCGCCCCGAAAGGCGACACCGACAGCGAGCGCGACGATCGGCGCCACATAGGTGATCAGGCTGGCACTGTGCGCGCCGGCGGTCTTGATGAGGGCGAAGAACGCAGCGAACCCGCCGGCCGTGCAGGCGGCGCCAAGGAGAACCATCGCCACCACCCCGCGGACACTTGCCGGGGGCATCCCGTCGACGAAACCAGCCACCACCACGGCGATCGGAGCCGCGACCACCAGCATCGCCGCAGCTATCGGCAGACTCGGCTCAGTGGCGAACCATCGAGCGACCAGGACCGCTCCCAGCCCGTAGCAGGCGGCCGCCGCGACCAACAACCAGGCACCAACCCCGGCACCAGGTGCACCGAGAAGCACCAGCACTCCGGTGAAACCCAGCACCGACCCCGGCACCAGGCGCGCCCACGCAGACGCCTTCCCCCGCACAATCAGCCCAGACCACACAAGGACGAAAAACGGCTCCAGCGCGATCAGCACCCCCGCCGTCCCCGAGCTGACGCTCCGCTCAGCGACCGCGATCAGCGTGAACGGGATCGCCACCTCAACCAGGGCGAGCACCCCAACCCGTAAGGGGGTGCGGTGGATCAGCCGTGCCGCGTCACCGCCGACCAGGACCATCAGCACCGCTGCCCCCACGACAACACGTGACGCGACCAAAGCGAAAGCACCCACGCCAGCGTCGAGCGCTTCTGCCACAAGGAGATACGGCACACCCCAGAGCAACGACACGGCGGCGAACAACACCCACCCACGAGCACTCAACTGATTCCCTGCCTTCTCATGACTATCACCATATGAATCAGATACGTCTTAGAGGTAGCCAGCATGAATCAGACTGGACCGCAATTGTCAGCCGTTCGTTCCGATTTTGCCCTCTAGACTGGACGAATGGCCGAAGTCGATGAAACGGACTGGCATCTGCTCGGTCTCCTGCAAGAAGACGCCCGTCGCGGCTACCGAGAACTGGCCCGACAAGCCGGCCTCTCACCCGTCACCGTCGCCAACCGCGTCCGCCGGCTAGAGAACGCTGGTGTCATCTCCGGCTACCACGCCCGCGTCGACCCGACAGCCGCCGGATACGCGGTGACCGCATTCATCGTGGTCGACACCCGCGGACGCCGAGAGTCCCTGCGTGTCGCCGACCTCGCCAAGGCCCACCCCTTCGTGCTCGAGGATCACCGAGTCACCGGATCAGAGGACCACGTCCTCAAAGTGGTCGTACCCCGCCTGGCCGATCTTGAGCCCTTGATAGACCAGCTCAACGAACTCGGCAAACCAGCCACCACGATCGTGCTCAGCTCGCCCAAACCATGGTCGCCGATCGACAGTCCTCAGCCGATGAGCAATCACTGAGCACGCTGAAGCGAATACCTTGAGCTGACTCCGTCGTCTCGAGGGGCCGCTGCGGCCCGCGTTGCTGGGGTAGCTGGCGTAGTCAGCGCCGGCGGCCCTGGCGGGGTGGGGGCGGTGCCGCGTTCGTGCCGAGTCCGTTGGCGAGGATCGCCGCGGGTGCCCGCTGGACCATGTCGCCAGGCGGTGTTGCGGTCTGCACGCGCGGAGGATCCGATCTGTTTCACCATACCGAGGCACTGAACAGGTGGAGTGGTTGGCTTGGCTGCAGGTCAGGGAACAGCCACCGCTAGGCCAGGGAACAGCCACCGCTGTTCAGCATGACGGGCCTCGTTGCGGTGGTCGATAATCTGCGCCAGGTGGTCATGGACGACGGATGAAGGTCAGAGTCTCACCGGATGCAATTCGTTCTGTATTACATTCGATAATGCAGAGAATCGAATGTAATGCCGTCTCGGCCCCGCATCGTCGTGCAGGCGATTTTGCCGCGGTATCGACTCGTCGTGGCATCCGTCGGAAGCCCGCCATCGTACGGTTTCACGGCGCCCACGCTGACGGTGATTCGCGTAGGATGACCCTCCGTCAGACTGTCGTGTTGGGCGGCTTGGGTGTCCGATGCGCACCGGTCGGTGTCGGGGCTCAGCGGCTCGCCGATCCATATTTGATCCCCCCAAGGCTCGTCGGAGAGCGTTTGGCCTGGTCAGGTACGCATTGGGCGGAGGTCTGTAAAACCGTCGGCATCGCCTACGTTGGTTCGAACCCAACACCTGCCACAGAAGAAGAAAAAGGCTCCGACCAGGCCATATAGTTGGTCCGGCGACCGGTTCGATGTCCGGTGGTTGGCGGCTGGAGCCGGATGAATCCGGATGTTCCACCCCAATGCCACCCCAAGGAGTCAGTCCTCGGTGGCTTCCAGAATCTTGCGGAGTGTGTCGGCCTGGGTGCCATGGACGCACTTCGCGTAGACGCGAAGCAGCACGACGACGCCGTGTCCGGCCCATTCTGCGACCTGCACGGGGTCGTTGGTGGCTCGGAGCCAGTGGACACGGCGGCGTGTCGGAGGCTCTAGGGAACTTCCATCAGCGGCGACGCTGCCTCCTCCGGGGTGAACGCGGCCGTTCGGGCGTCGTGAAACACCTTCAAGTACATCCGGTCGGTGACTGGTCCGCCGGCGAGGCTGCTGAAGACTCGGCTGTTGGGTGCCGCCATGACGTAAGACTGGACATGGGTGCGGAGGATGGCGGCGAGCTCGGGGTGTATCGGGACCTGTCGGGTGTCACCCACGGCGCGGTGCTTCAGGGGAGCCTGTTCGCGGACGTCGCCTGAATCCGTCCACCGACTGCCGGACCGCACTTGAGAGTGGGTGAGTTGCATCTGGCCCCATTTACCGGCTTCGTCTGGCAGGACGAGGTTCTGGCGTCGCAGTTCGGATGCTTCCTCGGGTCGGAGTCCGGCGTAGTAGAGGGTGGCGAAGAACGCCATCATGCGTTTGCCTCGCTCGCCTTGGCCTTCGACCGCGGCGAGAAAGCGTCGGGCTTGCTCTGGGCTGATGACGACTCGGGGGTCGACGGATGACACGGTGCGAGGGCGTTTCCAGGTGATCAGACTCATTGGGTTTGGGCAAGGACGCCGGACTCGATTCCGTACTGCATGACATTGTGGAGAACCATGCGTTTCCGGTTGGCTGTGTTGACGGCAGCTGGCTGGCCGGACTTCTTCTGGCTCAGGCGTGTGAGGGCGGCGCGCATCAGCTGGGCGGCTCGAACGCGGTCGGCGAAAGTGGTCATCTGGATCGTGTTCGCGCGGAGCCAGCGAAGCGTGTTGACGAGGTCGCCCGGTTCGGCGGGATTGCGAACACGGGTGCTGTAGACCCATTGGAGTGCGGAGCGACGGTCGTCGCGCTGCGGCCCTGCGTCCTTCGTGAACATGACTTCTGCGACGTCGACGAGCGCCTCGGCCACGCCGCGCCTCGAGTTGGGCGCAAGTTGTGCCCAACGCGCATCCACATACGCGACCCCAGTGTTGTTGTCCTTCTACACCTTTTGGCGTAGCCAAATTCATCGCCTGCTGGGGCCGTTTGTGTTATCCACCGGCATTCGAGCCAAGGAACCTTCGCGGTTCTCCAGGCCGCGAAGAGAGTGGGTGCCAGCGACACTTCACGCTGAACCAATCCACCCATCCGGACGCTGCCCGGTATCAACACGGGCGCTGCGACTGTCTGGAAGATGTCGGTCAATTCCGGCTCACCCACCAAGACGGTCAGTGACTGGCTGACCACGATCCAAGGAGGTCCACGATGGACTCACGCGTGCCCAGGCACGTAACAAAGGCAGCCACGGGGGCGGCGCTGGTAGCGGGGCTCGTCGTCGCGTTGACCGCGGGCACCGCCCAAGCCGGTCCACAGCCGGCGGGCGGCAACCTTGGCGTCAGAAGCGACCGCGTCATCCTGAAATCAACCAAAGTGGGGGCGGCGGCCACGGCGACTCTCTCGCTGTCCGCGACCGCGCCTCGAGTGGCCAACGGGGCCGCCGCCAAGGTCAAGGCACAGTACCGTTGCCCACGCGGCTATGACGGCTATCTTGAGATTCAACTCGTCGAAGCGACTCACGGTCACGTCAGCCAAACCGATGGGTTCAATTCGAAGGCGCTGACCTGCAACGGCGCGACCCAGCAGATTACCATTACCGTTGTCGTCTCCAACGACTACGCGCTGACCGCTGGCAAGGCATTCGGCCATGCCATTCTGGACGCCTCCAGCGACACCGACGAAGCAACCGCAGCGACCGAACGAACGATTACCGTCACGTAGCGTCTAGACAGGTTGCCGGAGGGAACTCCCCTCCGGCAACTCGCCGCCGCGTATCGGCATTTCCGACGGTCGAATGAGAAAGCAGTCGATCAAACACCTCCGAACAAGTGCACCTCCCGCCCGGCCCGTCGTGGTTGATCTCGCGGCCGAGGGTCCACAGCACCCAGTGCGGCAGCCGGATCGTGCCGTCGGGCGGCCCCCGCATTGCGTCCAGGCTGTCGACCACCGCGT
Source organism: Microlunatus ginsengisoli (assembly GCF_039537205.1). Classification (NCBI taxonomy): domain Bacteria; kingdom Bacillati; phylum Actinomycetota; class Actinomycetes; order Propionibacteriales; family Propionibacteriaceae; genus Microlunatus; species Microlunatus ginsengisoli. The sequence goes on from NZ_BAABAB010000057.1 coordinate 13,715, forward strand.
ACGGTTCCGCGTCACGGAAGAACACTCGATCCTCCGCGACCGGCTCACAACTCATCGGCGCCTCGTCTCGCCGCGACCGTACACACCGCGCCGACAACCCCACCCGACAAGCCGGACCGCCAACCGCGACAGACGTAGTCGGCGCCGGCCGCACAGGATCATCAGCGAGCAATTGAAGGTTGTTGAGCGGGTCCTGGCCCGGGCCACATATCGGCAAGGTCAGAGTTTTCGCACCGGATGCAATTCGTTCTGTCTTCCATAATGCAGTGAACCGAGGTAATAGACGGCTCTCCACAAGTGGGACGAGACCGATCCTCCCCTGCCGGGACGCTCAGCCCGGCGACCGAGTGGTCACACGCGGCTCGGGCGGAGAGTCTCGCGGAGGGCGCCGGCCAGCTGGGTTGCTGTCTGGGGCGGGTGGAGCGGTGGGGAGGTCGGCTGCTCGGGCGGTGAGGGGCGGGGGGCGATCGATTGGTTGGTGAGGGCGGCTACGCCTATTCCCTGGGTCGGGACGACCTCGAGGGCGCAGGAGTAGCCGGGCACCTCGCCGTTCTTGTACAGCATCCGGGTCGGTCCGCTGCCGCCGCCGATCAGCGGTTGTTGCCATCCCAGTCCCATCAGCATGTCGTGTGTTGAGTGGCAGATGGGGTAGCTGCCGTGGTCGGCGCGGATGAGGAGCAAGGCGTCGGCCAGCTCGGTGGGCAGCGGGAGGGAGGGGTCGGCCAGCGTGGCACGCAGGAAGGTGATCATGTCCGACGCGGTGGACTTGAGGTCGGCTGGGATGGTGTCGGTGGGCTGGTTGGTCTGGTCTTGCCAGACGTAGCCGGTCGCATAGGGGACGGCCGGGTGCGCCGTCGTGGATTGCAGGCCGAGGGGAGCGGTGACCTCGTCGGCGAGCAGCGTGTTGTAGGCGTTCCCGGTCATTCCGAAGAGTCCGGAGACGGCGAAGCCGAGGGTGACGAATCCGCGGTTGGAGTAGCACCAGCAGGCGGGTAGATCGGGCGGAGGTGCGTAGGATCGCCAGTAGTCGACCAGCCGCGCCGAAGCCGGTTCGTCGTCGAACAGCTCGACACTGACCCCTCCGGCGAGATCTTCCATGCCGGAGGTGTGCGTCGCGAGTTCGAGCAGGGTTACGCGGTGCAGGCCGGCGACGGATGCGATCGGCGGGTCCAGATGAAGATAGTCGGAGACGCTGTCCGAGAGCGACGCACGGCCTTGGACGACGGAGAGTGCGGTGAGGAGGCTCGTGAAGAGCTTGGTGACCGAGCCGATCGGGAAGGGTGTGCTCGCGGTGACCGGTTCGTCGGTCCGAAGGTCGGACCGTCCGGCGCAAGACGCGTAGCCTGCAGCCAGGTTCGGCGACCGCAGATCGACGACCGCCACCGCTGCACCGGGCACGCTGGTCGGGCCGTTGACGTAGCGTTGCGTGACGGCGTCGATGGCGTTACGGACGTCGGCTGGGTTGGTCGGCGTCCGGGGAGCGGGTTCAGGCATCGGTCGGGCTCGCGGATGGGATGCGGTCTATCGAGTCCCCAGCGAGCGGCAGTTCCGCGATCTGGTGGCAGACGTATGTGCCGCTGCCGACCGGGTCCGAGGCGATCGCCACGACGATGTCGGACCGGTCGCTGGGCCCGGTGCCGGGGATGTCACCTCCGCTGATCGGCCTGGACAGGGCTTTGGTGATGTCCGTGATGTGTTTGTGCTCCCAGCAGACCAAGACGGTATGCCTGTTCTTTGCGAGCAGCCAGGGGCCCGGCTGACCTTCCGCTTCCACATCGAGGGTGACGGTCGCTGATCCCCCAGCGGTGGCGACGTACCGGTGGACTGGCACAGTGCCTGTGAGTACAGACAACCCGGACGGATCGTCGTGATCGGGCGGCTTCTCGCTGTGCCTGATGATGGAGATGGCGTCGGGCGCACCCGTCGCTGTGGTATGGGCGGGTGCGCCCCTCGAATCGGTCGTCCCGATCGAGGTCGCCTCGGTCGAACTGCTCGGGTCGCTCTGGGGCATCGATGCTCTCCTTTCGCGCGCCACCTCATCATTGCCGTTAGTCTCTTCACCACGCGAGGCCTCCTCGAAGCCTGCTTCAAACGGGCAGCCCGTTGTCGTCGGTGGCCAGCGATTGGGTCTTGAACTTGGTGAGGAACGCGTTCAGCTCACCGTTTGCGGTTTCGATGATGGTTGCGCCGTCCTGCCAGATCCCGTCGAGGTGCTGGAACTGGCCGGGTGGGTCGCCTTGGTTCATGTGGATGTCGTGCACCCCACGTCCGGTGTTGTACGGGGCGCCGAAGACGTAAACGCGTCGACAGTTGGCAAGTCGCAGTTCTAGCCGGTCAAGCGCGTTGTCGGCGGTGCTTTCGATCCAGCCAAACCTCGGCGAGCGAAGCATCGCGTTGACCAGGTCGACCAATGGGCTGGCAACGACGGCGAAGCAACCGCCACCGCTCACCAGCGGCGAACGCAGATAGTCCAGGGCGCCTGAGGTCGGTGTGCGCGCCAGTGCGTGCCAGCCCGCTGGGAGCCCGCTTACCGAGGCGAAGAGATCCGGGGAAAGGTTGCGTACCTCTCGGTACTGCACCGGCACACCGCTCGGGGTGGATACATCAACCGCGCACTCGTACTCGCCAACGGGAGCTTCGACATAGAGCTTGCCGTGATACCAAGACCTGAAGTTGTTCGGGTCTTCCCGGGCGAATCTGATCAGCGTGCCGATCAAGACCCCATAAGCGGATAGTGGCATGGCATCTCCTATCAACCGTCCCCTGACATGCTATTTGGTCGCCCCTCGCCAGATTTCGGCCGCAATGTCCGTATACGCGTACCGGGTGCTGATCATCACAAACGCCGGTACGCGTGAGCCGGCGAGACCCCCGCTGTCGTTGGTCTGCTACGACTCGGGAGGGGCCCGACCGGCACCCAGCAGATCGCCGCCCCCGCGCTCACCTGGACCGATGCCGGGCTGGTCACCACCTGCGCCACCGAAGGCCCTCGATCGGCTTGTGGGCTGTCGTGGTCGCGCCGGTCACTTATCGTTCGGAAGGACGGTCACGGCGTGGTTCCACGCAGCCGTGACCTTGCCGTCGTTGGTTGGGTTGTCCTGGCTGTCTGGGTATCAGGTCGGTTATTGGGTGCGGATGAGCGAGATATCGATCCCGCTGGTGGTCGGGACGAGACGATCAACGAGCGGATGGACCGGAACTGGAACGAGTTGCTGCAGGAGATGCGGGTGAGCAGACCGGCACCCAGATCCTTAGCGGGTTTTTGTTGACGATTGCGTTCCAGCCGACATTGCGCAGGCTGCCGGCTTTCGACAAGTTGGTGTACCTGTTCTTGGTGCTGGCGGCGACGGTGACTACGGCGTTGGCGTTGGCTCCGGTCCATCAGATCGCGCATCTGTTGCCGCGGTCCGCACTGCCGGGCTGGCGTTGGTGATGACCGGGGCGGTGTTGCTCAATTCGATGTGGCGACCGGCGACCGGGGCTTGGCAGTTACCGCGGCGGCCGCGGTGGCGGTTCTGCTGATCGCATTGGGCGCGGTTCCGACGGTCCTTCGCAGCGAGGGTCCGGGCCGTGCTCGAACGTGCCGCAACTCGCTGACGCGTTCATCGGGGATAGGCGCCGGCCGTGCGGCCGGAGGGTATCGGACCGAGCTGTTGCTCAGGTGTCAGGGCGCAGGATTCAGGGCAGCGAGTTGGTCGTGCTGAGCGCAGTGTCGATGCGGACCAGTCCACGGCCGAGCATGGCAATGTATAGGCGGAAACTGTCGGTGGTACCGGTCAGGTACGCCGAGTACGGGTAGGCGACGAGGTCTCGGAGGGATCGCACACCAGCGAGTGCGCCTGTGCCACGGAGGTCGTCGCCGATGGCGTACCAGTTCGCCCCGGCGTTCGGGCTGAACGCGAGCCCGCCTGGAAAGGTGACCGCCAGGCGCATCTGGTCATTCGTCGGCGAGAAGGTCACCGATTGCAGTGGTCCGCAGCGGATGGTGCCTTTGCTGCGTTGGAAGCCGAAGCTGTACTCGCCGTTGTTGGTGGCCCGCGCCTTCAGCGCGGGCTCCTCGTGCCAGGTGGTCCCGCCGTCCGTCGAGCTGCGGATCGTTGAGTTCCCATGGGCGTCGTCCCACACGTACAGCTGGTTGCGGTTCCAGGGGTTGACGTGCAGTGTCATCGGTGCGGTCGGTTGGCCGCGGTTTGTGTCGCCGGAGCAGAGGGTGAACTCCTCGAAGGTGGCCGATGTCGGGTCTATGTCGCTGCGCAGCAGTTCGTTGCCGTGGCTGGTGGAATGCAGGATGTAGATGCGAGGGTGGCGGTGGCCGCCGCTGGCGGCGATGGCCAGCACGCTTCCGGGTGCGAATCGAGGGTTGGTCTTCACGCCCGTCACGTACCGCCAGGTCCGCTGGACTGCGCCGCCCGGAAGTTGGCTGGTCCGATCGGACCGGACGATCTGGGCGAGACCGCCCTCGTCCGCTCCGTTGTTGATGGTTATGTAGTCGCCAGCCGAAACGGGTTTGTCTCCGGTTGGTGCAGTCAGGATCTGGGTCAGGCCGGGATTTTGGGGTGGCTCGGTTCCTCCCTCCGGTGCCAGCGCGGTGAGGCTGCCCGATCTTGCGCCGCGGATCGCGTAGTACCTGGAGTCTGCGCCGCCGGCGGTGAGACGAAGCGGTGAAGGTGATCGGTAGATCGCGACGGTGCCGTTTCGTGCTGCGGCCACCTGGCCAGGCACCCGGGGGTCGACGAGGGCGACGCCAGCATCACCCAACAGGTTGCCCATCGATTCCCAGGTGGCTCCTCCGTTCCGGGAGGCCCACAGGTCGTTGTCGCCGGCCGGGAGATACAACGAGTCGACGTCGTCGACGGTAACGCCGGCCAGGTTCGCACTCTTGTACGCGTGCAGCCCGTGCATCGCGGTGACCCATTGCCTACCGTGGCGGACCGTGATGCCGCCGTCGTGAGCCAGGTAGATGGCCGGGCTCTCCGAGCTGGTGCCGTAGTCGGCTGAGAACGCAATCGACCAGGTATCGCGGTGGACGTCGGCTATCTGCTCGAACTCTCCATTGATCTGCGGGCTGCGACGCGGATTGATCACTACGGCCTGACAGAAGTTGAGCCCGTCGCCGACGATGATGTCGTAGCTGCCGTCGGGGCGAAGTCCGGGCGGTGCGCCCACCACAACGGTTCCGCTACCACCGGGGTCAGGCAGTGTGCCGACCCTGACCGCCGCGCTCACACCCACGTCGACAGACCAGAGCTGGAGGATGCTCGTCGAATCTCGCCCGGTGGTGCCGAGTACCAGTACGGGATGGATGCTGCCGGGTACGACCGGTGCCAACGTCAACACCGATGCGACGAAGTCATTCGGCAGCCCGGCCGAGGCGACCCATGGGCTGGCATCGTTTCCGCGGGCTCGCAGCAGTGACTCCACACCGGCGGCGTAGACCGTGTTCCCCGCGCAGCCGATGATCGTGTCGCCGACGGAGACGACATGCGCCAGGGCCAGGCCGGGTCCGCCCAGCGTGGTCGACGGGCCAGGCACCAGCAGCCATTGCCGGGGTGAGTCGAACACCGGCCGCGTGGTGTCGGCGACGAGCAGCCCGTTCGCGGTAAGTAGCCACGGATGGTCCCCACTGGTCGGGCCGCCCGCGAAACCAACCGTGCCGTAACGCTTGCCCACCGGGACCGGGAGCGGCACCCGCCGCCAAGTCAGCGCGGCGTCGGTCGACAGGTAGAGCCCGGTTGTCGGGCCACCGGGCCGGAAGTCTTCGAACGTTGTGTACAACAATCGACGGTGATTGCGAGGATCGATCGCGAGCACTGGCGGGGCCATACACGAATTGCCGTTGCCAAGGCCCCGCGCAGATTGCCGCCAACTGCGTCCCCCGTCGCCGGAGGTCCAAGTCCCGGAGAGCTCGCCGGCGGCATACAGGCGCAGTCGGTCCTGCGGGTCGGCGGCCACGGTGACGATCCGACCTCCGGTGTTTTGGCCGCCAACCTGCATGCCGAAGGGAAGATCGGGTGAGACGTCGACGATGGTGTCCGGCATCGCAGCGCTGCTGACTAGCCGTCGACGAGACAACGCGGAGCGCGCCGCCGCACCGTGGCCAACAACCTGAGGCCCGGGGCGACCGGATCCGACATCTGCGACAGCACCATCGCAAACCTCCCTTTCCCGCCGCAGCCCGCCTCGGCCGACACGAGGGCGATCCCCATCGACGCGATCATGGCCGCGTCCGCACAGACACCGTCGACGATCTCGCCGGTCGGGTCTTGCCAGGTCGGGTCTTGTCAGAACCGCAGCCGCATCGGCCGCACTCTGACTGCATGGCGGTGATCGCCTCCCTCAACAGCATCATCCTGCGGCTGAAGTCTGGCGTCGAGACCACGCTGCGGTTCGTCAGGTCGTGCAGTCCGTCACGAGTTCTCGGCCTCGTCGCCGCGCTCTCGAACGACCAACAGTCCGTCGGTTTCAGCTGGGCGGTGGCTTGGTCGTGTGGCGCCCTGGTTGAGCAGGCTCGCAGGCTTGACACCGTGGGGAGCGGTCGTCGTGTCGGCGTCCTCTCGAGACGTCCTTTTCGAGGGGCCATGGGGAGCTTCGCTAACAGGTCGCGTACTCCGGCAACCTGATCCCGGCAAGACGCCGAGAACCAAGATCACGACAACCGGTCACACATGGGCAGGACGCAGCCGAAGGCGATTGACGCAGTTGACACGGTATCGGTCGAGGAGTACTACGAACGATGGGCGGTGTGTCGGTTTTGAGGGCGGGAGCACCGAATGGTTCGGGTGATCGTTGAGTTCGTGTTGGCAGCGATGTTCGGTGTTCTCGCCGTGGTGACCGCGGTGAACTCCGAGTGGATTGAAGAGGTGTTCGGGATCGATCCGGACGGCGGGAGTGGTGCCCTGGAGTGGGCTATCGTGGCGGCGTTCGGTGTGCTCGCGCTGGTTGCGGCGGGCTTGGGGACGAGAACGGTGGTCCTGCGGGCACGATCCTCCTCGGCGTGACCCGACCCTGCGTCGGCTCGGAGTCAGCGCTATAGCCGTCACTCATCGCTGAGCACACGTCCAGCGACGTGACGGATCGGATCCAGCAGAAAGGCATCCGGACATGGAGTTGATGCGTTCGGCGGCTCGGGCGCCGCGGCGCGTCACCTCCTGACGAGGAAGGTCCGTTGATGGCAACAACGAGGAAGACCGCGGCCAAGAAGGCCGCGCCAGCGAAGAGGACGAGCCGATCCCGCGCATCGTCAGGCGAACGAGCTGACGCGGGGGGCGGAGCGGCTCCGCCGCCGGAAGGGGAGGCGCTCGAGGGCGCTGCCGGCCAGCCCGATGTGGTGTTCGTCGGCACCGTCTTGCAGACGGCATCTTCGAGCGTTGCCGAGGTCGAACCGGCGGCCGATACCGTGGTGGCTCGGGTTGATCAGGTGCTGTCGGGCGCGCCGGCGTTCTTTGATCATCTGGGGGAGCCGGTCACGGTCGCACTCCCCGACGGTGTTGAGGTCGCCGAGGGGGACGTGCACGTGTTCCAGGCGATTGCCTGGATCTTCGGGACCGGTCTCGCCGTGCGGGCGGTCGCCGTGGGCGAGGAGGCCGCGTCTGCGGCGGCTGCCGCGTCGGCCGATGGAGTGTCGGACGGGGAGGAGCGCTTGCGGCGCCGGATGGGGAGCGCGGATCGTGTCGTGGCGGGTGTCGTCCGGCAGGTGAGCCACGTGCCGACCGCCGAGGATCATCCGATCACCGAGCATGACCCTCGGTGGCAAGACGCGGTCGTCGAGGTGCACGGCCAGCTTGCCCAGGATGCGGAGGCGCCGTCGGAGGTGACGGTGCGTTTCGCGGCAAGCCGAGATGTCAGTTGGCGCGATGCCCCGAAGTTCTCGGTGGGGGAGCGCGGCGTGTGGCTGTTGGGTGCTCCGCAGCCGTCCGCGTTGATGGCTGTCGCCGACGAACTCCCCGCCGATCACTACGTAGTGGTGAACCCGGACGACTTCAGTCCGGCCGGCGACGCCGCGACGCTGATGGCCGAGATCGGTGAGGGAGGGGACGCGAAGTGATCAGTGTCGTCAACGTCGTCCCGCAGTCGCTGAGCGGAGAGACGAACCAGGACAGCGAACCGAGCATCACTGTCAACCCGGCGAACCCCGACGAAATCCTCATTTCCGCGTTCACCCCGAACCCGTTCAGCTCGGTCGGCAACGCGCCGGTGTTCGTGTCGACCGATGGGGGGTCGACGTGGTCTTTGAACATCGTGGTGTTGAGCCAGTCGTCGACCGGCGACATCACCACCAGCTTCGGTGGCGGTGGCCGGCTGTACTCGGGGATTCTGCGGCGACCGGGCAGTCTCCGATTGAACATTGCCCGCGGCACGTCGAGCGCGTTGGCGACCGCGTTCGTCGACCGGACAAACGTTGATCAGCCGTTCACCAAGGCCGGCATCGTCGGATCGGGGGCGGCGGCAGGCCAGGATCGGGTCTATGTCGGCGTCAACGACCTGGCCCTGCGCACGACCACCGGACGTACGGCCACCGTCGAGGTCAGCCTTGATGCGGGGGCGGCAACGCCGTCGTTCACGAGCCATCGGATCGAGCGGCGGGGAACCGGCACGGCCGGGCAAAACGGCCCACAGATTCGGCCGGCGGTGCACACGGACGGCACCATCTACGCGGCCTTCTACGGTTGGCGATCCTTCTCGTCGGCCAATCTCGTCACCTCAGACATCGTGCTGGTCCGAGACGACAACTGGGCGAGCAGCGGCACGACGTTCGACGACCTTGTCGACCCGATCGACGGGGTTGCCGGCAATCGGGTGGTGCAGGGCGTCTCGTTCACCTGGAACGGAACGCTCGGCAATGACCGGCTCGGCGGTGACCTCGCCATCGCGGTCGATCCACGCAACTCGGGCACCGTGTATCTGGCGTGGTGCGATGTGCAGGCCGGCGTGTACACGTTGCACATGCGCCGCTCGACCGATCGTGGGCTTACCTTCTCCGCCGACCTGCGGACCCTGTCGAGGGCGAAGAATCCGACGCTGGCGATCAACGAGGACGGGCTGGTCGGCTTCGCCTACCAGCGGGTGACCGGAACGGGCTCGGCCCAGCGGTGGGAAACCCACCTCGAGACAAGCTCGAACGCATTCTCCACCTCAGACGATCACCTCTTGTCGACGACGCCGTCCAACACCCCCAGCCCGACGTTCCTGCCGTATCTCGGCGATTACATCCACATGGTCGCCCACGGCAAGTCGTTGTTCGGCGTGTTCAGCGCCAACAACACGCCGGACACCGCGAACTTCCCGCAGGGCGTCACCTATCAGCGCAACCATGACTTCGCCACCCACCAGCTGTTCGCGGTCAACGGCACGACGCAGATCAACGCGTCGATCGATCCGTTCTTCTTCAAGTTCACACCACAACTGCCGTTCACGCAGTTCACACGATTCACCCGTTTCACGGAATTCACCCGCTTCACCGAGTTCACCCGATTCACCGATATCACCAGGTTCACCCGCTTCACCCCGTTCACCCAGTTCAGCCGGTTCACGCCGTTCACGCGATTCACGCCGCTCACCCGGTTCACCGGCTTTACGCTGCCACCAGGCCCGGGCCCCGGCCCGGGACCGGACCCGGTGCCGTTCATCCGGTTCGGTAACGCGGTGTTCACCCCCGACCGGCTCGACGTGGCGAACTTCGACGTGCTTGCCGGCGCCGCTGGCGAGCTGGCGGCCGTGGGCATCACCGGGCTGCACCAGTTGGCGACCGCCGACCCGGTGCTCCTCGCCGGGATGACCGGGTGGTCGCGTCTGGATGCCGTGGAAGCGGTCCGAACCGCGCAACGGCTCCTGCTCGGCCTGTAGTCGTGCCGATCCGCTCGCCGGCGGTCGGCGCGCTGTATGTGCCCGGTCGGTTCAGTGTCGTCATCCCGACCCGCAACGAGGGCCGCATGCTGGCGATGACCACCGACTCGGTGCTCGACGCGACCAAGTGGCCCGATGTCGAGGTGGTTGTCGTGGACGACGGATCCACCGATGACAGCATCGTCGGTTACCGCCGTAGCCCGGATCCCCGTCTGCGGATTCTGCGCGCGGCGGGACTGGGTGTTGCCAAGGCGCGCAACCTGGGCGCCCAGTACGCGCGTGGCGAGTATGTGGTGTTCCTCGATGCGCACTGTGTGGTCAGCCCGAACTGGCTCGACCGTTTCGCGCTTGCCCTCGCCGAACCCGACGTCGCGTTGGTGTCGCCGTGTTTCACCCGTTTGGAGGCACCCGAGCCGCGCGGGTGCGGAGTGTTCTTCGGCGACGCTGGGCTCGAGCAGCACTGGTACCAGCCGTGTGACAGCACCATGGCCTACGACGTGCCCTTGAACATCGGCGCATGCCAGGCGTTGCGTCGCGACGTGTTCGACGGGCTCGGACGATACGACATGGGATTCAGCAGCTGGGGCTTCGAGGACGTCGAACTGTGTCTGCGAGCCTGGTTGTTCGGCTGGCGGGTCCAAGCTGATCCGATAGCGACCGTCGGGCACCAGTTCCGCGAGCAGCGCGGCTACGAGGTCGACGACGCGGACATCGTCTACAACTTCGTCCGGATGCTCGCCCTGCATGTCGACGAGCCCGAGTTCTCGGCGATCTTGACGGCCCGCGGCCCCAACCCGAACATCCCCGTCGCTCTAGAACGAATCGCCGCCGACGGCACACTCGAGCAGCGACAGCGGTATGACCGCATGCGCGTCCGAACGGCACGCTGGTTCTTCCACCACATCAACACCACCCCGTCGGCGTCGGCGGCGGAACCGGCTGAGCCCGTGTAACGCTGTGCTGGCAACCCAGCGGGTTGACAACCCCAGTTGGCATCCTTGCAGTCAATGTCGCGCTCGGCACCGAACCGTATCGCGTCGGCGGCCCAGTACGTCCGGTCCGGCGACCCTCCTTCCCGTCTCAATATTCAATTCTGGGACACCCAGCAGATCTGGGGCATCAGTATCTCGTCGCTCGGTGACTCGACCAGCAGTTCGACGATGCCCGGCGCCGATAGCACCAGGGTCTCCGGCACCTGCTGGGGGGCCGCCATGGTGGCTGTCGCTACGACGCCGCCCGCCGCGTCGAAGGCCGTAACGGTCGCTGGCGTCGCGAATCGGGCCAAGGTGATCTCGACGCTGGACGCTGGAACGGCGAGCTTGATCGTCGAGGAATGCCACAGCCGCAGCCCGGTCACCGAGGCCCAGTTGGCCACGGACGTGTCTGCGGTGGGACCGGTCGTGTCGCGGGTCTCGATGGTGAGTGCACCGGCGACCCGGGGATTCGTGCTCGTGTCGACGACCGCGAACATCAAGCAATCCTTCGTCGTGTCGCAGGTGCGAACCACGACGCCCTCGATGGTGCCGGCGAGACCGCCGTTGCCGCCCTTCTCGTCGGGCTCGAACGCGAAGCGGTACGCGGCGGTCAGCTGCAGCCCGCGCATCGCCGGGTCCTTCGCTCTGCTCACCCGGCCGCACATCTGGCCTTCCATCACCCCGACGTCGCCGCATTCCTGACAGCCCTTGAAGGCCGGCTCGCGATGGGTGCCTTCGTTCGTCATACCCGACATGCGACCCGAGACGATGCCGATCGCGGTGCGCAATTGGAACCGTGCCGCGTGTATGCCGCGTCGCAGACCCGACCCGCCCGCGAAGACGGTGGTCAGGTCGCGGATGATCAGCTGCCCGTCGAACAGCTTGCCGAGCTCGGAGTCGCAGCGGTGCGAGGTCACCTCGGCCCGCAACAGGTGCTCGACCACCCGCGTCCGACAGTCCAGCTTCTTGCACGAGTGATCATCGAGATCGATGATCGTCAACTCGCCCTTCACGTCCTTGGACAGCTCGTCCAGGCACAGCACGCCCCGTGCGAGCTCTTCTGGTCTTCCGTCGCAAACGTTGAACGCCATGGTCGGTGACTCCTCCGCACGTTGGCCCGGCCTGTGCCGGTCCGATGAAGTTCAGAGCGCGGTCCTGGTCGATCAGATACAGGCGGGACTTCAATCAGTCGAATGTCGGCGCTCGTCTCGATCGCTCCTACGGAGTTGCGGCAGTCCTGTGCGGGGACGGAGAGAATGAGACCGTGACATAAGGCGCTTTCTCGGCACGTGGGCAGTCCACCGGGGTGCGTCCGGGCCCCGATCCGCGTAGCGCCGGGAACATGCCCGGTTCGCTGGTGCACAAGACGTACTTCGTGTTGATGGTCGTCGAGATGGATCGCGCGCTGCACTTCTACATGGAGAATTCGACGCGACGGTTGTCATGCATACTCCGTACTGGAGCGAGCTGTTGGTCGACGGGTCCACAGTGGCGCTCCATCCGGGCTCTCGGAGGCCGCATCGCCGTCCCGCCACGGGATCGGCCGGGCGAGGGGATTCGGATCGCCCAGCTCGCCGACGCCGAGGGCAACGTCCTGACGGTCGCCGAACCCGCCCGCTGACCACGGCCGGTCGCGGCTGCTTCAGGTCCTGCGGGCACGTGGTCAGGGAGGTGGGCGGCTCAGGAACAATCTCCGCCACCCTGGCCGCGGAGGTTGCCGATTTTGTCCGGACCCAGGTCGACGCCTCGCGTACAGGTCGCCTAGACAACGCCTTCCTCAGCCGCGGAAGGCCTCAGCGATCCGCGACACGACGAACCGCGCGGGGTGTGCTCCCAGCTGGCCTTCCGGACGTCTGAACTGCTACCAGGGGCTATGCAGAGTTACGGAGATGCAGCGACCCCGACGCATTCGGTCCCCCAAACGGTTCAACACTCTGCGGCATTTCGAAAAGGCACGTCGTCGAGGCTGCGACCTGACCGGAGCAGCCCCGCCTCAGCGATGCGGCCCAGTGATACGGTTGGCACGGAGGTCGCAGGAATGGAAGTGGTTTATCAGACCGGCGGAAACCGCGTTGTCGTTCATCCGGCGCTTCTCGTGATCGCGTGTGATCCGCGCGGGCTCGAGTCGGTGATGGACTATAGACCGCAGGAGCGGGCGCTGCTGGACTCGCTCCGCAACTTCACCTTTTACACGACGTGTCTGCGCGTCTATCCGCGCAAGTCGCAAGATCGGGTCGTCATCCTCGCTCCCGACATCGTCGAGTCTCAGACCGGCCTCGTCCAGGGGTATCGCAACGAGACAGCAAAACGGTGGGGTCTTACGGTCGCGAACGGCGCTGCGACCAACGTCGTCACGACGTATCAGATGGTCGGGGTAAACGGTGCGTCGGATCCCGGCACCCTTACCGCCCAGCGAAATGCGTTCCTGGACAGCCCACCGTCGTGGTGGCCGTTCCAGCCCGGCCGATACGAGATCGTGCAGGTCGAGGAGAACCAGAATGGCGGGATCCACCCGGCCGTGAATCCGCTGCTGACGCCGTATTTCAACCAGTTCCTCTTCGGCGCGCTCGAAGCCGGGGCCCCGTGGCGATGGCTCGACCTGCAAGGCGCGAACGACACGGTGTACGTGCACGCGTCGACGTGTTTCGAGTCCGTCCTGCACTGCTGGTCGTATCTGAATATCCTGCTCGACGCGAAGCCGGCACTGCTCTCGGCAGCCAAGGACAGCGCTATCGTTGTCATCGGTGCGGGAGTGAGCGGGCTGCTCTTCGCGCAGCGCTTCATCGACTCGGGCTACACGAACATCACGATGCTGGAGAAGACGAATCGATTCGCCGGCAAGACCCATTCGCTGCAGGTGCCGGATCAGGGAGGCACGTCGATCGCCGAACTCGGTACGTGCTACCTGTCGCCGGCGTACGACGACATGGTGCAGGCGATCTCCGAGTTCACCGTCGGCAACACTCGCGTGCCCGTCGCGCACGGGTCCGAACGAGGCATAGTTGTCGGCACGCCGCCGAACGAGACGGTCATGGCTTTCAGCGACTACGGACTCATGGTGGCGTGTCAGTATCTTGGTTTCGGGTGGCCATGCAGCAAGGCTGAGCAGGATCTCGCCTACCTTGAGCTCGTGGCGGCCGCCGCGATCTACGTCGGCCTGCGTTTGGAGATTTTCGGCACCATCGACGGGGTGATGCCGATCTCCAGGCCTGTCGGTGACCCGTATGGCGTCTTTTCGAATACCTTCGCGCAGTTTCTTGATGACAACAAGATGGGCGCGTTGAAGGGCTATCTGATCTATGCCTATCAAGTGCAGGGGTATGGCGATCTCGACAAGATCCCCGCGTACTACGGTCTCGTTTGGATCACGCCGGACATCGCGTGGCCGTTCGGCAAGTCGAGCGGCGTCACGGCCTGGCAGAAAGGCTGGGAGGACGTCTGGGATCAGATGGTCAAAAAGCGCAACATGAACATTAAGCTGAACACAAACGTGGTCAGCATCCGCCGCTGACTACACACGACGCGGTGTGATGTTGTCCGATCAGTTCACCAGGGATAGTCGGCGCCATGAACTTGGCGTCCTTGGGCTGCCGTGGCCCGGTGCTGCTCGGTAGCGCTGTTGCGGCGATCCCAGACGTAGCTGCCGGGAGCCCATCCTCACCCCGTCCGGCGCCTGGCGCACCCGACACCAGCATGGTGAGCGCGCGGATGCCGAGGACCGTGTTCGACACCGTGCGCCCACCGTCACGAAACCACGGCGTTCGATTGACAGCCCGACGCGCCCGCTGGAGGGTGAGAAGTGACACAGGGAGGAGGGCTCATGGCAAAGGTGGTGCACTTCGAAATCCCGGCCGACGACCTCGACCGTGCGAAGAACTTCTACGGATCGGTGTTCGGCTGGCAGTTAGAGACGATGGCGATGCCGCAGGGCGGTGAGTACACGAGCGTGGTGACGACGCCGGTCGACCAGCAGACCCAGATGCCGACCGAGCCGGGTGCGATCAACGGTGGGATGGTGCAACGCGACGAGCTTGCATCAGCGGCGCCGGTGATCACCGTCGACGTCGAGAACATCGACGACGCGCTCCGCGAGATAGAGGCCAACGGTGGCAGCACGGTTACGCCGCGCACGGCGATCCAAGGCATGGGCGCCTTCGCATACTTCAAGGACTCCGAGGGCAACGTCATCGGTCTGTGGGAGACGAGCGGCTGACCGGGAGCGCGGTCCCAACGGGGCGACGCACCGGATCCGGGCGGGAAGTTGTTCAGTAGTTTACTGACGACTCGGCGCCGGCTCGCGCCGACTCTGCCGCAGATTCGCACGCGAGATGCTGGGGACCGATCTGACCAACATCGTGACTTCTATCGGCCCTCGCGCTTACTGAAGCATGCCCACCGCAGTCGATAGCATTCGGCGCAAGTATCTCACCGTGCTGTCACGACTTCATGACGAACCTTCCCCATAACATGGCCAAATCGGGTCAGACATGATCTCGGTTTAGCAGATAAACGCGGGCACCTGGGGAGGAGCTCGCGACTCACACGCCGCCCTCGCTAATACGGCGAGGAACGGAGTCCCATGTCCGATAGCGCTGTTCCGCAACAGCCTGTCCCACAAGACGGTGGTGGTCACGGCCAGCAGCCACCGCCGTATCCCGGCGTGCCGACTAGGCAACCGCGCAAGCAGACCGGCCCGAGGTGGCTGCCGCTCGCCGCCGGAACCATCGTCGGCGCGTTCGGCCTGATCGCCGCCATCATCGGTGCCGCCACCGCCGGCAGCTCGGCCGGCACCGCCGACCCCGCACAGGTCACCAGCACTAGTGCATCGGCCGGTGCAGCTGCGGCGCCCACTTCGACCAAGTGCGGAACCACCGACACGGTGATCCAACGCCACCTACGCCACAGCCGAGGACCTATATAACGCCGCGGTCGCCGTCGGGCTCGCGGGCAACGTGTGGAAACCCGACAGTTCCTCGAAAGCCAACTCGTCCTCGTCTGGCAACGACGGCTGGGACGACGATAATTTGACCTCTTACTTCATGGTGTACAGCGACCGGGCCACTATGGTCAGTGACCTGAACGCCATCCATGCCGGGGATAGCGCGGACTCCAAATCTGGAGAGTGGGCACTTCTCCAGGGCCGGTCTGATCAATCAGCTGTCCTCGGAGTACGGCGAGGGTTTCCCTAAGAAGGTCGCGACGTTCGCTGTCGACTACGTCCACGCAGACTGGAACGCAGAGGCCGTCGAGGCGGCGAACGGCTACCTGGAATCCGGCCAATTCTCACGGCGGGTGCTGATCGAGCAACTGGAATCGTCCTATGGCGAGCACTTCACGCACAAGCAGGCCGTCTACGGCGTGAACCACTCCAAGCTGTAGTCGGTCATCCAAATGTGTCGGGGCCGCTGATCGCTTATCTTGTTGTTGGCGCGCGAGATGAGCCCATGTCCAGGGCACTCCACGCGGGCTGCCGCCGAGCTCGATCCGATCCTCCCAGGCAGAGCAGTGTGCAGCACGGATCCGGCCATCGGCGATCCTCGATCAACGAAGTACCGGTTCGATGGTGATCCGGCCACATGTCGGGAACCGGTTTGTCTGTAGGAGGTGGGTACGCTGGCTGTGACGGCATCGCACCGGCCCCTTCAACGCGACCGCCCGAGTTGCAGCACTCCCCAGGCACGTCGAGCCAGCCGACCCGCCAAAGTCGAATCGTGGAGTGTGGCCAAGGAGGCGCGGAAATGTCGAAGATTCACCTGAGGGAACGTCCACATTCGAAGCCGCTGGCGGATGGCTCGCAGCTGTCGGAGGAACAAGAAGACGCGCTGAGCCTGGATCTGGTTCAGCGTGTGGTGGTTTCCGTGCTGGCCGTCGTGATCGGTGGTTCGATCTCCTGCGTGCTGTCGCTGACCGCCGCACTGCAGCCGGCCACGCTCGATCCGGTCAGTGACGTTGGCTTGTGGGTGATGGCGGGGATCACCGGTCTGCTGACGACTGCGGTGGTGTTGGTGATCAACCGACGCCACAGCTACTCCCCGCTGCTGGTGTTCGGTCTTGTGCCGATGGCAGTCTCGGCGTTCTGGGTATTTGCGTGAGATGTTCGGTCTCGTGGATGCGGTGCTCGGTAGCAACTTCGAAGATCCGGGTGTCTGTTCGGCTGGAGGGAGGGCATCATGAGTGTTCATACGATCCGAGATTGGCGAGGGATCAAGGTGTCGGTCGGTCGGTGTACCACCGAGGAGTTGCAGCACATGCGTGCCGAGGCGGCCGCGGCTGCCGACCACATCGCGCATTACATCGCCGACGTGGACGCGGAACTGGCCGAGCGTGGAGAGACTCCGTCCGATCGCGAGGTCGCAAACGGTAGCTCGCCCGTTTCCTGACGACGTCGAGCTGATCGCCGACGAACTCGCCCGCGAGCCGTCGTCGAGGTCCATGACCCAGCTGGCGACCAGGCAGCCAATGGACAACTTGTCCCGGATCAGCTGCTGCGTATCTACGTAGCTGGTCGCTTCGACCGTGATCTCGTCGTGCCGCGAGTCGGATGGGCTGGGTCGCGGTCACCGGTCACCATCTCGCGCATGTGAGCCACCACTCACCACGCTCACCGTGCTCGTCTCGCAAGGCATCGCATGTTCTGTGCCGCGCGGGTGGGCACCACTAGGACGCGGGTACGTGGGTTACTGGCAGACTGTGCAGCCGTCTGTCGGTCCAGTAAGCGGCGGCGATGACGAGCAGGCCGAGGAGAGCCACGGCTGCGCTGGTGAGGAAGATGCCGCGTTGGCCGAAGGCGGTGAGCGTGCCGACGGCGATGATGGGGCCAGAGACGATGGCGCCGATGCGGCGGGTGTCCATGTAGAGACCGGTGGACAGCCCGGGCCGTGGGATTAGCTGTTGGAACAGTGCGGATGCCGGCGATGCCGGCGAAGGACCAGGCGTTCAGCAACTGGAGGCCGATCAACAGGACCGGGCCGGCGCGACGCTGTATTGGAGTTGGCACCGTCACTGCGCGTCAGCGTGCAGGATCTGCGGCGGCTGGATGACGTCCACACCCTGACCGTCCGGATCGACCGGCTTCGACGCTGGTACCGGCCGGGGCTGTTGTGCATCGGCGACGCCGCTCATGCAATGTCACCGATCGGTGGCGTGGGGATCAATCTCGCCGTCCAGGACGCCGTGGCCGACCGCCGCCCGAATCCTCGGCGGACCGCTGCAGACCGGACAGCTGAACTCCCGGCACCTCGCTCGAATCCAGGCCAGACGCAGCCTTCCCACCATCGGCACCCAATCGACCCAACGCGCCGGACAACGGTTCCTCGTCAGGCCCACGCTGACCAGCACCAAACCCATCAAGGCGCCCCTGCCAGTGCGACTCGTCGGTCACCTCCCGACGCTGCAAGCAGTGACCGCACGGATGATCGGCGTCGGGCTGCGACCCGAACACGTCAACAGGACAACCTGACATCCAGCCCAGCCGACACCAACGTCCATCCGACGCGTGAGGTGCGGCCGCAAAGGCCCGACTTGAGCCACACGCGGCCAAGGACTCCCCGACCTCAGAACCGCCGCCAGGTCGGTGCCGCGACGGCACGCAGCAGTGTGCGCAAACGACCGTCATGCGGAGCACGCAGAGCTAGCGTTGCACGATCCGCTCGTTGAGCATCGATAGGCGGCCCGTGGACGCCGTGCCACGACGGTTACGTCTGCACCCTGGCAGGCTGGAGGCCGGCGCAGTCGTCGATCTGCGTCGACAGCCGTCGTGCGAATCTTGCTGCTGGTGCGCCGTCGACGATGGCATGGTCGACGGAGATGGTGATGTCGAGCAATTCCCGGGGTTGCAGCCTGTCGTCGACGTAGCACGGCTTGGTGACCAGCCCGCCGACGGTGATAGTGAGAGTGGCCGGGGTGACCGGGATTCCCCAGCCTCCCGCCGGTCCGAACATGCCGACAGAGCTGACGGCGATGGTTCCGCCGAGGAGTTTGAATAGGTCGGGTCGGCGGAGCAGGACGCGCCAGACGAGCCGGCGAACCGGTTGGGGCAGGTTTAGGTAGGCAAGGGACCAGCGGTAGCGGCGGTCCAACTCGGGCTGGGTCCGTTGCGCGGTCCTGATTGTTGCGGTGAGTTCTTCGACGCTTTGGTGGTTGATGGCGCGGATGATGACCGACTTCACGATGGGCTGGCCGTTGACGGTGGCCTCGATCTGGGTGTTGGCGTCGACATCGTCGAAGATGATCAAGCGGTTGCGGCGTCGGTAGGCGTGCAGCGTCGGGTCCTGGTCGATCGCGCGTCCGATGACGTACAGCAGGTAGGCGGTGAAGGAGACGTCGTGGCCGGCGGCGCGGGTCTGGGCGATCGCCTGACGGGCGTCGGTGACGTCGATCTCGACCAGCCCGTGGATGACGTCCTTGGTCCGCGAGGCCGCCAGCAGGTCACCGTAGGCACGCCGGATCTTCAGGAACGGTCGCGTCTCGTAGCTTGGCGGTTGCCGGTCCACGACTTCACGCTAGGCGCAGCCGAAGCACCAACGGCAGAGTAGAAAGTCCCCAGAATTGTCCGACAAGACAACCGCTCAGTGGCACAGAGGAGGTGAGGACAGGTCTCGCCGCCAAGTTCTAGATCTGCTGTTCAAGTCGGCGAAGCAAGTTTCGCCAACATAATCACCGAGTCTGCGGCAATCCCAGCCTCTCGCCGGGCGGGTGTATGGGGGTGCTTGACCCCTTGAGCGAACACTACGATCGCTCTGGCCAACGACCTAGCCGCAGCGTCGTCCTTGCCCGCCAGCACTGTCCGGATGTAGCGCTCGAACCGATCCTTGGTGTTGCCTCGGGGCGCGGGAGATTCGCCCTCCACGTCATGTTGGCTGGCTCGTACACGGCATCGCCGAGCAGCTCGGTTACCGTCACGCATCGCAGACCAACGTCCTTGTGGTCCTGGGCCGTGGTGGCGTTCTGGAAGCGTCGACGCAGTTCACGAATCTCCTCGTCCACCGCCGGCCAGCCCACCTCGGCTCGAGGCGAAACTGGGTCAAGCAGGGCCTCGAACGTCGCTTCTTCGAGCCGCAGCAGTCGCATGTAGAGCGGGTCGAACAATTGACTCAGAAGGTCACGTCTTGCCTGGTAGGAGCCGTAGCCGTCGTTGCGCATCCAGCAACTTCGGAACGACGTGAAGTTGCGATACGGCGGGTCGAAGTCGACCCCAAGCCGCTTGGTCACCACCAACGCCCGGATTGCTATCGCAATCCCGTCCTCGGTCAGTTTCTCACTGCCGCCAGTTCCGTAGGCCTCCAGCTCTCCATGTACCAGTCGGCACAGCGCCACGGCGACTTCGGTGTGTGCCCATCCCCCCAGCCGGGCCTGGCGGAGCTGGTTCATCATCTCGTGATTGAAGTGCTGCACGTTGCGGGTACCGGCAGTGGTGCTGGTGCCCAACCCCCAGGGATCGGCCTGCCGGACCGGCACTTCGCTCTCGGTGAAGAAGTCGTCAACTCGCACCCAACAAGGGCTTGCAGGTGAGCCGGACATACGATTTGGAACGGCTCGTTGTCGTGTGACACTGCAGCGACCGGTGGGCTCGACCGAACCGCCGTCGCCAAATATTGCGACCTCTGGCGAGCCCTGCATCGGAAGCAGAGCCGAGAAGCGTGAGGTCGAACCAAAGGCTAACCGCAGGGCGACCGTCGAGAACCCTGAGCGGACCGCTCAACGAGGCGGGGACATCGTGTGGACGTTTGCGGCAGATACCGTTCGAGTGTTCAGAGGACGGAGGCGCGGTGCCGAACACGAAGCACGGGGTAGCAGAGTCACACCTTCGACTGGTTTGGCCGCAGTGGCAGGGCGCCGGCACGCCAAGCGTCCGAGCACTGGCTCCGGAGTTCCCCTTTGACGTAGCCCGACGCGGATACTCCGTGGGCACTCGGGTGCTGGCGGCCGTGCTGCCCGAGCATGACGGCCCCACCGCCGTTGTCCCGGTCGAGATGGGCGACCGGGGACTCGGCCAACGCGACGGCATCGAAGCCAAGACGATCGTCTTGGAACAATTGCGGGACGCGTTGGCACTCCTCGCCGAGTACGATCCGGATCGTGTCACCACGCTGGGCGGTGAGTGCTCGGTCAGCATGGCGCCGTTCTCCTATCTGATTGACAAGTACGGCGACGACCTCGCGATCGTGTGGATCGACTCCCACCCCGACATGGGCACCGGGGAGAGTGACTATCCGGGCTATCACGCCATGGTCGTGTCGGGGCTGACCGGACACGGTGACCAGGAGCTGCTCGACATCCTCCCGGCCACCATCACCCCGGACCGCGTCGCCTTGCTTGGCATGCACGACTGGACCGATCCCACACTGCCGGCCGTCGCCGAGCAGTGGGGACTCACCGTGTTCGGCCCTGACGCGCTGCGGACCAGCAGCGCCCCGGTGCTCGACTGGCTTGTCGCGACCGGTGCGAGCAAGGTCGCGGTCCACTTCGACGTCGACACCATCGACGCCGACGAGATCCAGCTCGGCCTGGGCGCCGACGTCGGCGGCCTCACCAGCACCGAAGCGCGCCGTCTGGTCGCTGACATCGACCAAAGCGTCGACGTCGTCGCTCTCACCATCGCCGAGTTCATCCCGCGACAGGTGATCCACCTGCAGCAGATCCTTGACGGATTCCCGCTGCTCGGCGGTACCAACAAGCCGTCCTGACCAACTCACCGAATCCGTCCGATGTCTCGCAAGCCGTCGGACCTGAGCTCCGCCTTTCCCGATCTCGCGGCCGCCGCGGCGGCCCAGTTACCTGAGGGTGTGGTGCTCGACGGGGAGGCGGTGGTCTGGCTGGACGGCCGGCTCGACTTCGACCAGCTGCAGCACCGGATGGTCTCCAGCCCGACCGCCGCAGCCAGGTTGGCGGCTGAGCATCCGGCGTCGTTCGTCGCGTTCGACGTCCTCGCCGCCGGCGGCGTCGACGTCCGCTCGAGGCCGTGGCGGGAGCGTCGGCTGCTGCTCGAGATCGTCGCCCCGACGGTTTCGACCCGCCCCTCCGGTTGTCCCCGTACACCGACGACCATGCGACCGCGCTGGAATGGTTCGCCGACTACCCCGCGGTCGGGGTGGAGGGGCCGGTCGCAAGGGTGCCGGCTCGCCGTACCGGGCCGGTCAGCGAGGCTGGTGAAGGTGAAGTCCCGCACCAGCATGGACGCGATCATCGGTGCGGTGATCGGACCGCTCGAGCATCCTGAGGCGCTCGTCGTCGGCCGCTGCACCGACGGCGGCGAGCTGACGATCGTGGGCCGCACGGTGCCGCTGTCCGCGGGGCATGCGGCGGCCGTCGCCGCGGTGATCGTCGGAGCTGCGGCGGTGGGGGAGCATCCGTGGCCGGAGTGGATCGGCTCGGGCCACTTCGGCGGTAGCCCGATTGCGATCAGCCGGGTCGCGCCGCAGGTGGTGGTGGAGGTCGCCGCCGATACCGCGCTGCAGGCCGGCCGGCATCGGCACGCATTGCGGCTTGTGCGTCTGCGACCCGACCTGACGCCAGACGACGTGTCCTGAGTCCCAGGGGCTGAGCGTCATCGGGTCGACCCGCCATCGGCCACCGGGTGACCTTCGACCTGGCAGGGCAGTAAGGACAGCCTGACCGCCGCACCGTGGCGCGCGCAAGCCCGCCTGCGGTGTCCTACGGAGGCCCGGTTTGCCGCGCGCCGCCGTGCGGCGGTCGAGCGTTCTGTCACCATCCACCAGGAAGGATCACCACCATGACCGAAACTCCGCCGCCGCGCCGCATGCGGGGAGTAGTCGATGCTTCACTTCACCTGGGACTGCCGGTCCCCCCGAGGGACTTGATTGCGACGTTGCGTCGCCGGAAGGCGACCGTCGTGCGGTGCACGCGGAGGGACCCCTCGTGCGGAGCTCGCAGTAGCCGACACCCTCAGGGTCCTCCAACGGTGCACCTCAAGAGGACCAGCAGCCATCACCACCACGAGCTGGCGGCATCGACCCGCGTCGACACCGCCCGGCCTCGTGGCGCCGACCCGAGCGGCACGGCGACCTTGAACGCGAACCCGCCGACAGCAGTGGAACGGTCGACTGCACCTGCCGAACAGAACGTGTAAAGGATCAGGCTGCGAGCGCCCGCGCCTTGAGCTGTTCGAACTCGGCCTGGGTGATGGCGCCGCTGTCTAGGAGAGCCTTGGCCGACGCGATCTCGTCCGCCGCGCTCTTGGCGGATCCGGCGGCCACGGATCTGACGTAGTCGTTTTGGGCCTGTTGCGCGGCCTTCACCTGTTCCAGTTGGCGCTCCTGCATACCGTGCCCACGGGCGATCAGGTATACCAAGATGCCCAGCCACGGAATGACGATCACGAACAGCACCCACAGCGTCTTCGCTCCGCCGCCGATGTCCCGGCTGCGGAAGATGTCGCCCAGGATCCACCACAGGCACATGAACCAGGCGAAGAACAGGAAGAACTCAAGCATCGCGAGTAGAAACGATCCGTTGTTGTTGAACATCGACAGCCTTTCGTTGCGCCGGTGTGAGATGGCCCGCTCCGGGCCAACGATTGAAGCATGACGCCTCGCCGCAACCAGGCAGATTAGGCGGCCGCGTGTCGTCAGCCGGCTCCTCCATCCCAAAACGATGGCACGGTGCGCCATGCAGAGCTTCCCGACGTAGGCGCACCGCCGCCGGACACACGTCGTACACCCGTCCCGGGATGTCAGGGCCGCGAGCCCACTGCCGGCCAAGTTCAGGGTCGTGGTGGGTGAGGACGCTATTTGGGTGATCCTTTTTGTTCCTCGCTACGGTACGCCGTAAGCCGATCGTCCAGCGAGAAGCGGCCGTGCGCTTGCTGCTGGCTGGATCTGATCGAGTACGCCGCCAGAGCGAGCTGTTGACTTCGCTCGCCGAAGATCGCGGATCTGATCGGGGTGGCCATGTCAGCTGTCTGACGCTGGATGGCGTCTGACCCGATGCGCCGACCTTCAGGTGTCGAGCAACGTCAGCTGTTCGGCCGTCCTCATGCGGCCGGGGTTGTTGCGGTGTCTGCGGCGCGCCGGCCGGCACGCATCATGGCGATGTACTGGTCGTAGTCGCGGCCTTTGACGGCGAACTTGTCCAGCACCCACGGGTGGGTGGTGATCATGACGACGACCACCTTGTTGTTGACGTTCATGTCCTGCTCCCTCCGTGTTGTGTTCGGTGAGACCAGGTTGGCTGCACGCTGCCCCCGTCGCACCGGTCGGAACCCTGGTCGCGTCCCGGGTGACTCGTCGGGGGACGCCGCCGGGCTTACGGCTCCGACTGCGGGTCGTGCAGTTCGAGGAGCAGCGAGCCGAGTGAGCTCGCCGTTGGAGGTTTGGAGCCCACGTTCGAACGCGGACCGGGTGAGCCGCTGAGGTTCGGCGTCGCCGACATGGCGGCCGAACAGGTCCGGGTCGTGGCGGAAGTCCTCGACCGGGACAAGCGAGATGGTGTTCACCCGGCTCTTTACCGCGGCGTGACCCGCCGGGAATGCCGCGATCCGCCGGGCGAGGGTGGTCACGAATCGGTCCAGGTGCTGCGTCGGGAGTGCCCGGTTGATTCAGCCGTATCGTTCGGCGAAGTCGGCGTCGTAGTCGTCGGCGCTGAGCAGAACCTCGAGGGCACGGGCCCGGCCCATCACCCGGATAAGGTATTCCACCCCACCACCGCCTGGAAGTAGACCGAACGCAGGTTCGATCTGGCCGAAGATCGCCGTCTCGCGGGCAGCGAAACGGAGGTCGCAGGCCAGCACCAACTCGCTGCCCGCGCCGCGAACGCGGCCCTCGATTTGGGCGATGGTCACGAGGCGGCTGGCGCTGAGATACCGGAACAGCAGCGCGATCGAGGGGTCGCCGGTCAGTTTCGCCGCCTCGGCCCGATACTCGGCGACCCGGTTCAGGTCGACATGCGGGGATGAAGTAGTCGGGGTCGGCGCTGGTGAACACCACGACCTTGACTGCCGCGTCCGCCTCGGCGCGCTGGATCAGGGTGACGAGGTCACGGACGAGTTCTGGTCCGAGAAGGTTCATCGGCGGCGCCGCGATCCTCACGTGGAGCAGTGCTCGGTCGACGTGCACGTCGAGGGTCTCAAATCTCCACCGATCCGGTGCGTCCGGGCTGCTCACGGTGCCGTCCTCCTGATCGGGAGCCTGGGCGAAAGCGTGTCCCAGCCGGCCCAGAACAGCAAGACGTGGCCACGACACGTCTCTCGGTCCGGGCCGACAGATCCGGGCCGCCAGGCACGCACCCTGGCGATCCTGGTCAGCTGTGTGCGGCGTCGATCGCGTCGAGGATGGTCGCGGCGTACAGGTTTGGGGTTTCCTCCCAGGCGAAGTGTCCTGAGTTGAGCAGCACCAAACGGCTGTTTGGCAGCCGCTGGTGGAGGAACTCGGCGTTGGCCAGTGGCACGACGCGGTCGTTCAGGGCGCCGATGACGGTGACCGGCGTGGCGATCGTGGGGAGCAGCGCGGCAAGTGTTGGCAGTTCCTCGGGGTAGCGACGCACGTACCGCATCGATTCGACGAACCGGTCGCCCCGGTAGGAGGAGAGGTAGTCGTTGCGGATCGGGTCGGGTAGGGCATCGGTGTGGTTGGCGATCGCCGCGCTGACCACCGCCTGCGGGTCGACGCGTCGGTAGGAGTCCAGGTCGGGGGCGAGCACCCAGGACGCGAGGGGCTCACCGAGCTGCAGGGGCACCGCGGTGCCGCCGGCGCCGACGACGAGCCCCGCGATCTGCTCGGGGTGATCGGCGGCCGCGAACAGGGCCGCAGCGGTGCCGACGTCGGGGGCCACGACATGCGGCCTGCCCAGCTGCGCGGTGGTGATGAGTTGGGCAAGGAATCCGCCCATGGCCCGCGGCGACAGCAGTTCGTCGCGACGTTCGGACTGGCCGAAGCCGGGCAGGTCGACGGCGAACACGCGGGCGTATGCGGTTAGCGTCTCCCAGATCGGCGCGAACGCGTAAAGGCTCTCCGGCCACGGGCTGGTGAGCAGGATCGTCGGCTGGTGGGTGCCGCCGCTGTCAGCGTAGCGGATACGGATGCCGTCGACGGTGCGAAAGTTGACCTCGGGAATCGTGGTGGTGTTCATGTCGTCAGACTCCCGACCGGGTGAAACCGTTCGCACCGGTGTATTCCCCGGGCGCCCACCCTGGCGCGATGTCGCCCCGGGCACAGACCAGTGTCACCCACTGGTGTGACGGGGTGACGGCAGACGCAGTCTCGGGGTTGACAGCAGTTCGGCTGTCACGAAAACGGAGGGAAGGGAAGGCATGAGCAACATGGCAGCGACCGACCTGAAGATCGAAGCCGTCGTGATCCCGGTCAAGGACGTCGACCGATCGAAGGACTTCTACACCAGCCTCGGCTGGCGGCTGGACGCCGACTTCGCATTCGACAACGGCTTCCGAGTGGTGCAGGTCACACCGCCCGGGTCGCCGGCGTCGATCCAGTTCGGCACCAAGATCACGAACGCGACACCCGGAACTGCCGAGGGCCTGTACCTGGTGGTGGACGATGTGCGGCAGGCGCGGGATGGGCTGGCCGCACAAGGCGCCGAGATCAGCGAGGTGTTCCACCCGAAGACACCGGGCTCACAGTTCCAGCCGCTGGCCGATGGACGGGTCGACGGCACGGCCGATGCCCGGGCCAGCTACGGGTCGTTCGCGACCTTCGCCGATCCGGACGGGAACGTGTTCCTGCTGCAGGAGGTCACCACCAGGCTGCCCGGGCGGATCGAAGCCACGGCCACCTCGTACGGATCGCGCACCGACCTGGTTCAGGCCCTGAAGCGGGCCGCGGCCGCGCACGGTGAGCACGAGGCCCGCAACGGCGGCGCCTACGACCAGGACTGGCCCGAGTGGTACGCCGCGTACATGGTCGCCGAAAGCCACGGCGTGCAACTTCCGGAGTGATCGACCAGCCCGTTCAACGAACGCCAGCCAACTCAAACAGCAGAACCATCAACCAGAACACATCAGAACATCAACACCACAAGGAGAACGACAATGTCCACCCTGCACATGCACGCAGAAGTCAACGCCACCCCAGCAGAGTTCGTGGCCGCCCTCACCGACTTCGGACCGGGACGCTCGGAACTGTTCAGCAACAGCGACGACAGCCACCTCAAGATCCACCAGCGCAGCGACCACCGCGCGGATGTGACCGAGGGATCCGGCGGCGTCTGGGAACGTCTCACCTACGACTGGTCCGATCCGCTCCGCTCGGTCGCCATCACGACCGACTCGAACACCTGGGGCGGAGCCTCGGGCCACACCTACGAACTGACACCGCACGCCGACGGCACAACCGGGATCGACTACACGGTGGTCAGGGAGGGCAAGAACCTGCGCGGCTGGTTCCTCGGGATCGTACTCGGCACCGTGGGCAAGAGCGTGTTGATCAAGGCGTTCGACAACTTCGCCCACGCGGTCGAGGTCCGAAGTGTGGCCCAGCGGGCACAGCGGTAATTTGCGTGCCGACCCGGTCCGGCCAGTCGAGGTAGGCCTCGATCGTTGGCCCTGGATGGGCGTGCAACGCGGGCGAGGATCCAGCACTGCACGCCTATCCGCCGGCGCAGGCGGTAAAGGTCCGACCGTGTGGTCAGGCGGCTGGCCAGCAGATCTGAAAAGACGGCCAAATTTGGGTGGCGCGACCGTTGAAGCCGGGCTTGTCGCCCGCGGGCGCGACAGGATCACCGCGCTGCGGGCGGCTCTGGCCGGCTTCGGGTTTGGATGCGGTCAGGCGGCGGCCGGGTGGTCGAGATACTGCCAGCGTGGGTCGTCGTCGTTCCAGTTGTTGAGGAGGGCGTCGACCGCGAGGTCATGGGTGGTGGGGTTGAGGACGCCTTGGTCGGTGGCCGCGTCGAGCAGCGTCAGGTAGCTGGTGATGGAGTGGATTGGGAGTGCCGCGGCCGCCGGGTTGATCGGGTTGGAGACGTCGCGCATGTCGACGACGGTGAAGACGCCGACCACGGTGGCTCCCTCGTTCCTCAGTTCCGCGGCGAACGCATCGATCGCGTTGCCGGTGGATACGGCGTCATCGACCAGCAGCACCCGCCGTCCGGCTGCCGCTGCGCCGCGGACCCTCGGCTCGTGGTCCTCGTGGCCGACGTAGCCGGGTTTGCGGACGAACGCGAACGGCAACCCGGCGGTCAGTGAGATCGCGGTGGCGAGGGGGATGCCGCCGGTCTCGCCTCCGACGATGATCTCGGCGTCCATTCGCTCGGCTATCCCAGCCCCGCGTGCGGCGAGGGTGCGCAGCAGCGCAGGGTTTTCGTAGGCGTTCTCCACCGACAGCGGGTGCAGCGGCAGCCGGTCGGTGTGGTCCCAATGGGAGGTGCCGGGTCGGACCAGCCCGGGCACGGTGGCCAGCTGCGCGACCAGGTCTGTTGGGGCGGGCCGGGTCGGCAGGATCCTCGGTGTCGGTGAACTGATCTGCGTAACGTTCATGTCCGGCTTCTTCCGTTTCGATGGGTGCTGTTGCGACCAGATTGGCTGGATTGTGTGCAGGTCGAACCAGTCGGAGTCCCTGGTCGCGCCGGCTGGCTAGGGTGACGTCATGGTCGGATCGGCCACTGCGCTGTGGGGCCGCGTCGAAGAACTCGCCCGCCTCGACGCCGAACTGGGCCGTGTCCGCGGTGGTGAGAGCGCCGCGGTTGTGATCCGGGGCGAGGCCGGTATCGGCAAAACCGCGCTGCTGGATCAGCTCGCGCATCGGGCCACCGGCTGCCGGGTCACGCGGATCGCGGGCGTCGAGTCGGAGATCGAGCTGCCGTACGCCGCGGCGCAGCAGCTACTCGCGCCACTGCTCAACCTGGCCGAGAGGCTGCCGGAACCGCAACAGCGGGCGTTGGGGGTCGCGTTCGGTCAGGAGACGGGCCTGCCGCCAGACCGGTTTCTCGTCGGGCTCGCGGTGCTCGGGCTGCTTGCCGAAGCGGCCAGCGCCCAACCGCTGGTGTGTCTGGTGGATGATGCTCAATGGTTGGACGGGGCCACCGTCCAGACGTTGGCGTTCGTCGCCCGCCGCCTCGCCGCGGAGTCGGTGCTGGTGGTGTTCGCGGTCCGGGAGCCAGCGCCTGAGCAACCGTTTGCCGGTCTGCTGTCATTGCGGCTGTCCGGGCTCACCGACTCCGACGCCCGGGCACTGCTGGCGGCGACGAACCCCGGACGGCTCGACAGCCGGGTCCGTGATCGGATCGTCGCCGAGACTCGGGGGAACCCGCTCGCCCTGCTCGAGTTGTCCAGCAGCGGGAGGGCGGAACTGCTCGGCGGTTTCGGTGTCCCGGGAGGCGAGACCAGCGACCTCGAGGACCGCTATCGCCGACGGATCCAGGGACTGCCCGAGCCGGCCCGGCTTATGCTGCGCCTCGCCGCGGCCGACCCGACCGGCGACGCGACACTACTCTGGCAAGCGGCCCGCATCCTCAGGCTCGGACCGGGTGATCTGTCGCCGGCGGAAGAGGCGGGACTGATCGAGGCAGGGGCGCGGGTCCGGTTCCGGCATCCGATGATCCGATCCGCGGTCTACGCCTCCGGCACCGCCGAGCAGCGGCGAACCGTTCACGCGGCGCTCGCCGCTGCGTTGGGCGACGACGATGAGCGCCGGATCTGGCACCTGGCCGCGGCCGCCGGCGGACCGGACGCCGATCTCGCGGAGGCTCTGTTCGTCGCTGCCCGTCGCGCCGAGGCTCGTGGGGGAGTAGCGGCATCCGCGGCGCTGCTCCAACGGGCAGCTGCGCACACCGGTGAGCCCGGCCTGCGCGCCGAACGGACCCTGGCCGCCGCCCAGGCCCACCTGGACGCCGGCGCGTACCAGATCGCCCTCGGCCTGCTGCCGGTCGCCGAGGCTGACGCCGTCGATGATCTGCAACGCGCCCGGGCCGGGCTGATCCGCGGACGGATCGACCGGGCCGCCCGCAACGGCAGGGATGCACCGGTCACCTTGTTGCGAGCCGCCCGTGAGCTCGAGCCGCTCGATGCCGTGCTCGCCCGCCGCACATTCCTGGATGCCTGGAGCGCCGCCCTGGTCGCGGGCGGGCTGGCCGCGGCCGGCGGCAACCTGGCGGAGGTGTCACAGGCCGCCGACGATGCGTGGCGGAACGAAGACCAGCCGCAGCCGGCCGACGATCTGCTCCGCGGCTTGGCGATCATGATCACCTCCGGGACCGCGTCGGCCGAGGAGAGTCTGCGGCGGGCCGTGACCGGCTTCCTCCGCGGCGACGTGCCTGCCGACGATTGGTTGCATGCCGGCATCCTGGTGGCGGACGCCGCGCTTGCGCTGTGGGACTTCGACGCCTGGGAAACCGCGAGCAACCGGCACGTCGGCCTGGCCCGGGGAAGCGGCGCCCTGGCGCCGCTGGCGAACGCGATCAACGCCCGGCGGGTGATCGCCTTGTGGTGCGGCGAGGTGGAGCTTGCCCGAACGCTCGGCGCGGAAGAGCACACGGTGAAGGAGGTGACCGGCACCATGCGGGCGTCGTACGGCGACCTGTTCCTGCTGGCCTACCAGGGCCACGCCGCTCAGGCCGGTCCGCTGATCGCGGCAGCGGCCGCCGAGGCCACGTCACGGGGCGAGGGCCTCGGGATCCAGATCAGCGACCGGGCCGCCGCGCTGCTGCAACTGGGCCTCGGACACTACGCCGAGGCGCGGGTCGCGGCCGTTCGGGCGGCCACCGGTGACCTCGGCCCGTTCACCGGCCAGGCCCTGCCGGACCTGGTTGAGGCTGCCGCCCGCAGCGGAGACCGAGCCAACGCTGCCGACGCACTGGCCCGGCTCACGGCCTACGCCGCGGTCACCGGCTCGGACTGGGCCGCGGCCCTGCTGGCCCGGTCACGCGCCCTGGTCGACGACGGCACGAACGCCGAAGGAGACTACGCCGAGGCGGTCGACCGGCTGGGTCGGACCCGGCTTCGGTTCGAGCTGGCGCGGACCCGGCTGGTGTACGGGGAATGGCTGCGCCGCGAACGGCGCCGCGCCGATGCCCGGACCCAGCTGAAAGCGGCGTTCGAGGACTTCACCGAGATGGGCGCCGACGGGTTCGCCGAGCGCACCCGACACGAGCTCCTCGCGACCGGCGAGAAAGTCCGCAAGCGGACCGTCGACACCTCCAACGACCTCACCCCGCAAGAGGAGCAGATCGCCCGGATGGCCCGGGACGGACGGACCAACCCGGAGATCGGCGCCGAGCTGTACATCAGCGCACGAACGGTGGAATGGCATTTGCGGAAGGTGTTCGACAAGCTGTCCATCAGCTCCCGCCGAGAGCTCCGCGACGCACTGCCACCCCGCCGTGCCGACTCCCGACGTACCCGGTTGCCGCCGCCGACCTGAACGATCCGGACGACCCGACCGGCGGCACGGCCCGTCCACGTGCGAAACCCGCGGGGCCACCACCGCCATTGCGGCTGCGGTCAGCAGCCGTGAGCGGTCTGCCAGCGGTGCCTTGGTTGCAGCGGCCCGAACTGCAGGTCGCCATCCCGGGCGGTGACCACTGCGCGGCAGCTGGAGTGCCTGCCGTGCGCGTATCGCACGGTGACCATGATCCGGGGCGTGCCCGATCCGCTGATGATCTGGAGCTGGATCGTCGGATCCACAGGTTGGGCACGGTCGGCGCATCCGACCTCGGCCAGCATTGCGCCATAGACGATGCGGATCACTTCCAGGTCCAGACTGCTGAACTCACTGTCTGGGTCCTCGGGCAGCGGCGCGCGGGAGTACGGCGCTGCCGGGTCGGACCACGCATCGAAGGCGGCAGCCCACAAGTAGGTCAGCAGCGGCAGAAATTCCATCGGATCCTCCGGACCTCAGATCGGCGGGGTCGCGCCGACCCCTCGACGATCCGACGGCTTGGGTACCTCTCGAACCAGGAAGGCACCCTGGCCGGTTGCCTGGCCTTGATCGGCCGGCGCGGGCCGCTGTCGGGGTCGAGGCAGGCCGGTGGTTCAGGCCAGCTCCTCCGATGGTGACTGCGAGTGGCCCGAACGGGGATCTGAGGGGAGCCCAGTCACGGTGGACTCGATCGCGAGGTCGAGAAGCGGCTCGGAGACAAACGATCAGGACTGAATCGAACCCCCGTCGGTATCAAAGGGGGTGTTGGCAGCACGGCATTGTCGCCGCCGTCGGCTACATCGCTACCGTTACCCCCGCCGAAGCAACATCCGGCTGGCGCCCGGGTCACCGACCGCAGTTTCGGCTCCCATCCGGTGGAATCTCGCTATCGTGAGCGCCAGCGCCGCCGACGCCGGCGGGAACGACGTCAGGCCCCGTGCCGGCGTCGGTGGGTGTACATCGTAAGCAGAGCGTCTCTCGGGGTCGAGTAGCAAGGCAGGTAGCTCCAGGTGCCTTGGAAATCTCGCCTATTGGGGCCGTTCGCTGGACGGCTTGCGAGGCTCGATCGAACGGAGCGGACGGTAGCTCAGCACGGCCGTTCGGCATCGCCGTGCAGCGGAAATCCGTCGAGAATGTGCTGGAGGTGGATGACTTGTCGTGGGATGAACTCGGCGATGGTGAGGGCGACGACGCCGACGTTGCGGCCGATGTCAGTGACCAGGCGGCGTGTTTGGTTGCTGGTGAGGCCGCCGATGTCGGCTCCCAGGCCGAGTCGGATCTCGTTGGCGTCGATGGTGTCGACGTCGAAGTGGATCGCGACCTTGCTGGCGCCGGTCGCCGCGAGCCAGTCCAGCGCCGGGTTGCTGGTGGTCCTCAGCGCGTCGGGGGCGAAGAGTGTAAGTCCCAACTCCGCGGCGATTGCCGGCAGTGTGGGATCGGTCCAGTCGTGCATGCCGAGCAGCGCGACGCGATTCGGGGTGGTGGTGGCTGGGAGGAGGTCGAGCAGGCCGGACCTGATCACGTCGGGCGCGCGCTCACGAGCTTGCGGTGGGGGGCGAGGGTGTTCCGAGGGAACGTATGGCGCGCCAGGCCGTCGCGGTTGGGGGTGTCATCCGATAGTGCCATCGGCCGTCGTACTCGATGAACTCGATTGGCGGGTTTGATCGCTCGAAGTCGTTGTACACCTTGCGGGCCATCGCACCCGTGATCCCGGCGACCTGCTCAGGTGTCACGCCGATGTCCGTGAAGTCGGGTCCGGTGAGCAGCTGGTCGGATCGCTCGGCGGCAACGTAGTCGATCAGTCGTAGTGTGAGTTCGGACGCGGCTGCGGCGTAGTCGGCGAGGTCCTCCTCGTTCCACTCCGTCCGGGGCAGCGCGGCCGTCCAGTGCGGATCTTTGGGCTTCTCGCCGCGGAACGCTGCTCGTACGTCGACGAGTCGGCGGCCGTCTGCCAGCCTCCAGAAGGTCCAGCCATTGGTCACGCTGCCTTTGACGTGCCTCCCAGCTCCAGACGGTGATCCGAACAGCCGTCCGTCGACCTCGAGCATGCCGTCGTCGCGGACCAAGGCCTGCCTGGATGCCCACTGTCCTTCTCGCGGGGTGAGGACGGTGCCGGCGTCGAGCAGTCCGGCCGCCACCAGGTCCTTGATCTCGACCCAGTCCTGACTCTTGTCCCGCGGGTCGACGACCTCCCCGGTGTGTCCGTCAGGGACTGGCCACACTCTAAGCAGCGCGTCGATGAGCTGGCTACTGCGAGTGTCGATCGCGTCCTCAGTCCATCCTTGCTCGCCGGCTTGCCTGAGCAGCCGGCTGTTCAGCAGCAAGGTGTCGTGCTCGCGCAGCTTCTCGCGTTTCACGGTCCAGGCCGAGTTCGACACCTTCGAGTTCAGCGAGCTGGTCAGCAGTGTCAGGTTGCCGAGCCGATGGACGTGGGCCCCTCGGTCGATCTCGGCATCGAGCCCTTCGACCGGCCAGTTGTCTTGCCACTTCTGCGGGAGAACGTGCTCGATCGGGTAGCCGCGGCGAGGAACCTGCGGCTGGTTGGTGCCGTGGCGGTACTCGTTCTCGACCGCCTCCAGGAAGAGCCGGAGCCGGGCCACCTTGAATCGCCGATAGGCGGCTTCGGCGGTGAGCGCCGCACGGACCTCTTCGTCGCCCGGCCAGTAGGTGCTCAACACGTTCAGTCGGGCGAAGTGACCTCGGACCCGGCCGACCAACTCAGCCGCGGGAGCATCCCCGTGGATCCTGATGACTTCGGCTACGACACGTCCCAGGTCCGACGTGGTCAGCCGCAGGAACATCCGTCGGATGATCCAGCTCTCAGCCACCCCCACCACCTCGGCGATGACGTCGTCGGGCAGATCGCGCGCAGGCTCATGGAGCCAGATGAGCAGAGGCTTCAACAACTCCAGTTCGCTGGCCTTCATCCGGTAGACCGACATCTCGACATCGGTCAGTTGCCGGTCGCGGTCATCGGCGGCCACGGTCCACGACTCGTAGAGGTCTGCCTGCTGCTTGATTGTCGGCAGCAGGTCCGCCATCTTCTGTCCAGCGTCGTGCTCGACGTAGACCTTGAACCGCGCGAACGTCTGCTGTGGGCTGATTTCCTCACCCAGACGCGAGGCGAGCCACTGGTTGAGGAACAGCGAGCTTCGACTCACGCGGTAGCGACCGACACTGACCTCCGTCTCCCAGAACCTTCTGTCGAATGGCCAGTCCTCGGCGTACGCACGGCGGGTATCGGCCCCCTCAGCGGCCAGGCGCTGAAACACGAAGTTCTTGATCAGATCCGCTGCCGTGAGCGGTGTGCCGCGCGCGTTGAGCGTCTCGAAGATCTCTTGTGAGTTCTCGATGGCAGTGAGGTTGATCGCGACAAGCTGCAGCCCGCTGGTCAGGACCGAGACCAGCGCATTGGCTCGCGCGGGGTAGGCGTCATCCTCGACCTCACCAAGCCAGGTGGTGACGGACTCGACGAAGAATGAGTGGGCCCTGGTGATCTTGGAAGACGCGTGCTTCAAGTCGTCGTGGTTGACCGGGGACTCAGCATCCATCACCTCGTCGAAGGCCGCCTGGTCACGGTTGGTGTGACGGATCTTGAGGCGTGACTCGCCCGGCGGCACGAACGTGGGCTGGTTATGTGTCAGGCTCTCAAGCTGACCCGCCAGCGGGTCGAGTCCCGCGGACTCCAGGACAGCTGCCGCAGCATCCATCAGGACCTGGAGCGTGGTGAGCCGCTGCTGCCCGTCGATGATGTTGCTCGCCTGCATGTTGCCCAGCTGCCCCTCATGGGCCTGAACAACCACCGCGCCGAGAAAATGCGTCGCCGTGGAGAACGGATCGCGGAGCCGCATCTCGGCCAGGCGCCGGATGTCACCCCACAACGGCGCCCACTGCTCCTCCTGCTCCCATACGTAAGGACGCTGGAAGAGCGGCACCACGAGCTGCTGCGGAAGACTGAAGATCTGCATCGGCGTGCGGACGTTGGTTTCCACGGACGTCATCCTGCCCTGACGTCGAGGCGTCTCACTGGGGAGCCTGCGTCGGACCCGGTCGGACTGCGGCGTGGGCGTCGCCCGGACCGCTGAGCCGGTGGACACTCGACCGTCGTGCCGGCCGTGGTTCTCCGACCGGCCGCCGAACAGTCCAGGTAGAGCGTGCGATCCGCCTCCGGGATGAAGCGATGGTGAAAGCTCGGAGCTGTTGCTCCAACCCATCGAGTTTGATCACGGTCCACGGGCGCCAGTCACGCGGCATGCACGGATACCTGTCTGCACCAGGCCCGAGGACTCACATTGTCCGCCTATCCTCCGGTCAGACAAGAGGTCGAGGCACCTCGCCGGCAACAGGCTCGGCAAGAGCAGCTCGACCGCTTCCCAGGGCGGGCCGTGGTGACCGCGCTTACTGAAGTTCCCCACTGACGCTCATCGAAGTTCCCCACCCGTGTGGCTCCGCTACGAGGGGCGGGTCTCCTTCGACGCTGGTGGTCTCTGACCACTCACCAGCTGTCCGAAGGAGACCCGGTCTTCATGATCACACGGGAGGACGACGTGGACATCCACGCGCTTCGCCGGCAGGGCTGGACGATCACCGCGATCGCCAACCACGTCGGCAGGGACCGCAAGACGGTCCGGAACTATCTGAACGGCACCCGGGAACCGGGGGTGCGCAAACGTGCCTCCGATCCGTTCGCCCCGTTCGTGGAGTACGTGACGGCCAGGTTGGTCGAGGACCCGCATCTGTGGGGCATCGCGCTGTTCGACGAGCTCCAGCCGCTCGGGTTCACAGCCTCCTATCCGACCCTGACGCGGGAGATCCGGGCCCGTCGGCTTCGCCCGGCGTGCACCGACTGCGGGCGGGTCACGGAACGGGCGAACGCGATCATCCCGCACCCGGCCGGGGAGGAGACTCAATGGGACTGGCTGGATCTGCCCGACCCGCCGCCGTCGTGGGGTTGGGGGTCGACAGCGCATCTGCTGGTCGGTTCGCTGGCCCACTCCGGTCGGTGGCGCGGCTACCTGTCCCCGGTGATGGACCAGCCGCACCTGGTCGAGGGTCTGGATCGGATCAGCCGCGGTCTCGGCGGCCTCACCCGGAATTGGCGGTTCGACCGGATGGCCACGGTCTGCCACCCCGGGTCGGGCCGGATCACCGCCACCTTCTCCGGGGTGGCGAAGCACTACGGGGTGATGATCAAGATCTGCCCGCCGCGGGCCGGGCACCGCAAGGGAGTGGTGGAGAAGGTCAACCACACCGCGGCGCAACGCTGGTGGCGGACCGTGGCCGACGACATGTCGGCCGAGCAAGCCCAAGCCGACTGTGACCGGTTCGCCAGCGTCAGGGGTGACACCCGGATGCGCCGCAGCACCACCGGTGACCGGAAGGCCACCGTCGCGACCGTGGCAGCCCGGGAACCGCTGCGGCCGGTCCCGCCCACGCCGTATCCGCTGCCGCTGACGGAGTCCCGCGTCGTGTCGCGGCAGGCGCTGGTCGGCTACCGCGGCAACTTCCACTCCGTGCCGCCCGAGCTGGCCGCGGCGACCGTGATCGTGACCCGGCTGACCGGCGTCCCGTTCTGCGACATCGCCACTCACGCCGGGATCGTCGTCGCTCGACACCGGCTGGCCCCAGACGGCGCCGGCGTCGTGGTCCGTGACCACGGTCATGTCGCCGCCCTCGACACCCTCGCCATGACCGCGGCAACGGCGGCCCGCGGCCCGCATCGCCGCAAGGAACGCATCCCACCCGGTGATGCGGCTCGGGCCGCCGCCGACGTCTTGCGCGGCGCCGAGCAGCCCACCCTCAGCCCCGTGATCGACCTCGCCACCTACGAACGCGCCGCCCGCGGAAGGAACACCCTCAGATGACCACCAACACACCCACCGGTCAAGCCAGCACGGGAGCGGTCCCCAGCACCGGATCGATCAAGGACACCGAGGAACTCCCGTTGACCGCTGCCGCCGCGTCCCGCTACCAACGGGTGCGAGGCCATCTGGCCACTCTGCGGCTGCACACCGCCGCCGAACAGCTACCCACCGTCCTCGACCAAGCCGCCCGCGAAGGACTGTCGGTGACCGCCGCACTGGAGCGGCTGCTCGCCCTCGAGGTCGACGCCACCGAAGCCCGCCGGCTCGCCGGCCGGCTCCGGTTCGCGTGCCTGCCGACCCCGGCCACCCTGGAGGACTTCGACTACGATGCCGCCGCCGGCATCGAGCGACACCTGATCGCCGAACTCGGCAGCTGCCGCTACCTCGAATCAGCCACCAACGTGATCTTGGTCGGCCCGCCCGGCGTCGGGAAAACCCATATCGCCGTGGGACTGGCCCGCGCGTCGGTCCACGCCGGCTACCGCACCTACTTCACCACCGCCGCCGACCTCGCAGCCCGCTGCCACCGCGCCGCCATCGAAGGCCGATGGGCAACCACCATGCGTTTCTACGCCGGACCGACGCTGTTGGCCATCGATGAACTCGGCTACCTGCCGTTGCCCGCCGAGGCCGCCGCCGCCTTGTTCCAGGTCGTCTCCCAGCGCTACCTGAAGACCTCGATCGTGCTCACCACCAACCGCGGCGTCGGCTCCTGGGGCGAAGTCCTCGGCGACACCACCGTCGCTGCTGCCATGCTCGACCGGCTCCTCCACCGCAGCGTCGTGATCAACCTAGACGGCGACTCCTACCGGCTTCGCGACCACCACGCTCGCAACGAACAGCTCCGCCGCACCACCATCGGCACCCGCCAACCGCTACGCTGAACACCGCCTCCGGGTGGGGAATTTCGATGAGCACAACTGGGAATTTTCAGTGAGCGCCATCAGTGGCTCAGAGGGAATCGGTCACCGCACCCGCGAGCTGAGCGAATCGGGCCCGGCTGGACTGTCCACCCCCGTCGAAGTCGAGGACACCGATGCAGAAGGCGATCACCGTGTCCGACAGTAAACTGGCGGTGCGCCAGCGGGAGTTGTTGACTAGTCCCGGCGACGTTTTCGGTCCAACGACGCCAATCGGATCCCGGGCGGGGAGAGACAAGAGCGCCGCAAGCTGAGTCGAGTCCCGGTCCCGGCACCAGCTCGAACGCCTCGGGGTTGCTCAGTATTTGGACGGCGATTGGCAATTACCTACTATCACGATAGGAATAATAGGAAGCACAACCGGCTCGCCCCAAGGTCGAGCCCTCTGGCTACGAGTACCGAGAGACGAACTGTTGATGATGCGGATCCGATACGCACGGGTGCAGGCCGCGGGGTTGCGATCCCGATCGGCCCGTCGTGTACGCGGGCCGCGTCTTGAAGGCATGTCGGTCATCGGATCGACGATCCTCTCGCCGATGGTCGCCTTGGTGAGGCGGCGAACGATCGACCACATGCGGTGGGCGTCGATGCACTGTCGGTGTTGCTGACCGAGGCTCTTCCCTCGCGTACCGAGTGGCGCCTCTGTCAACGGCCAGTTTCTGGTCCCCGCTGGTGGCCAGGTGAAAGTCCCCGCTCCGCGTTCGTG
>NZ_BAABAB010000058.1:0-12013 GCF_039537205.1 Microlunatus ginsengisoli
CGTCGAGGTCGTTCTCCCGGCCGAGTTCCTCGCTCGCGCCTCCACCAACCCCGACGACATCGCGTCGCGCTCCCACGAGCAGAGGAAAGCGCTGACCTGACTCGCCTCAGTCGCGAGCCAAACTGGGCGACGCGTGAATTCAAGCCGAACCATTGGCGGTGGTTGGCAACCCGCTGACGATTCAGACTGTCCCGAGCGCGAGCAGGCCGAAGCGGCTTCCGGCACGGCATGGGGCGCGTGCTCATGTCCTGAAGCGAGCCAACGGGGCGCAGATCTCCGCCGGCCCCGTTAACTGATTCGAGGCTTTGGCACAGAAGAGCTGTGAATCACGTTCTCACATTCGATACCAAGAACCGACGTTTCGATGAGATAGACCGAAAACCCGTTGCGCTTGGCGCGCACCGGGGTGTAAGACGGTCACCTAACCGCCAACAGGAATGGCGGTCATCGCAGTTGTGCCTAACGGGGAGGGGGTCGCGCGATCGTCCTCGCCGCTCGAGGTTGGTCCGGTTGCGGTTGAACGTTTCATTTCGGTATCGAGAGGTCACCGTCTTAAAGGACCGGGATCGGCCGGGCTTCGCAACAAGTACGTTAGGAATGTGCCGTCATGAAGCTTCGCTTGTCAGTAATGATCCGCCGCGCTTTGATTGCTCTTGCGGCGGGGACGGGAATCGCAAGCGCCATCGCCTATGAGGCAGCTGCTGGCCGAACTGCCCAACACGCCGAGCCGATCAACCAACGAATGTGCTGAGTCAGCCTAGCAATCCCATTGGTTCGCACTCTCGAGGCGGCGCACAAAGTTCGGATTCGTCATGGTTCAAATAAGCCGCTCAAAGAAAGGTTTCTCATGAAGTTGCGCATGTCTATCCTGGTTCGACGCGCTCTGATAGCGGTCGTGGCTGGCATCGGAATTGGGAGCGCCATCGCTTACCAGGCCGCGGCTGGTCGAGAGCATCAGCATGCTGAACCCATCCATTGAGGTGGCCGCGCGTTTCCAAGCGCTCCATTCAGCCGCTCCTGTAGTCCGGGTCATAAACGAAAGGCTGCAATGTTGAAGCCGCGTATCGCCGCGTCCGCTCGTCGGTGTCTAGTCGCAGGGGTGGCAGGTGCTGGACTCAGCGTGGCAATTGCATACCCCGGCCGCCGCGATCCGCATCGTGAACCACGCAGACCCAATGCTTTCATTGATTGAACCGCTTGGCTCGCAAGAGCGGTCGAACCACGCGCGCGCTAACTGACCCTCCGCTTGACCCAAACTTAACTAAGTCATCATCGAACTAACCGGCGAGGCGGTCGAGCGTGTGGGAGCTGGTGCGAGCCCGGTACCGTCATCGGCAGGCGCTTCTCTTCGTTCGAGTGGGTGACCAGCTGAGCGCTGAGAAAATGGCCGCTCGAGCCGTTCAACTTATGCGTCACCGCTTGGCGCACCGCTCCGCCGCATCACATCACGAACTGTTCGACGCGCTCATAACCCACGCACAAATTCTGACGAGCCTGATGCGGCTGGGGCAGGCCGAAGCCGCTTACGCAGATGCTCTCAAAGTGAGCGATACGGTGAACCCGACCACTCAGCAACGGGTTCACGTGGCCCAAGTATTGATCGCGAAGGCCGACGTCCATCGCCGGCGGGCGGACTACCCGCAGGCCGACGCAACCCTCGCAGCGTGCCTCGAGCTTCTGGATTCGCTCGCCAGTTCTCAGCATTTGATTGGTCCTTGGAACAACATGGCGGGCATCGTTGCAAAGGAGACGGGCCGTTTCGAAGAGGCAGCGAAGCACTATGCGACCGCCCTCGCTAGATGTGGCAGCGACGATGAGTTTCGAGCATCGATACTGCACAACCTGGCGGGGCTTGCCTACATGGAGGGCCGATTCCGCGAGGCCGAGCAGCCGGCGCGTGTAGCGGTTGAACTCCGGCAAGCTTTGAATGGACCCGGATCAACCCTAGTTGCAGCCGACCGTGTCGTGTTAGGTGCCGTTCTCGCGGAGATCGGCGAGCAGGAGCAGGCGGAACAGCATCTCAGAGACGCTCTAACGATTTGGCGCGACCAGTTCGGGACCGACCACTACGAGGTCGGTGCCACTCTTCACACGCTTGCCTCACTACATCTGCAGCAAGGCAAGTTGCGGGAGGCTTCCGCTGAGCTCTCCAAGGCTCTGCGCATCAAGGTGCGTGTCCTGGGACCGGACCATCCCGAGGTAGCGACAATACTGAGCAACATCGGTGTTCTCCACGCCCGAGCAGGCCGATGGGACCAGGCGCAGCAGCACCAAGCGAACGCGCTATCCGTTCTAAGCGCACGGTACGGAGTGAATCACCCATTTACGCTCCGAGCCCAAGCTCGCCTTACGGATCGACCGCACGAGCCCACTTGCACGGTTCAGGACCGGCATGACGATGGATAGCACCCGGTATCGGCGTAATCGTGCCGCCGCCAACGAACACTGCAGATAATCTAGAAGCGACTTTATACGCGGAGCCTGACCAACCCTCTTTCGCTCGGATCGCCACTGGCCGCATGGTCGGTAGGGCATCCAGGCTGCCTCTGTAACACTCCTGTTGGGAATTCGGCCCGGAGGCGTGGTACCGTCACTTCGCGTCCGCCGGCGGGGCGGCTCAACGCCCATCTCCCGACAATGTGCGAGGCGTCGAGTCGATATGCAGTGTGGCAGGTCAGCGACCGATGCACCGGATAATGATAGCCTTCTCCAAGCGGGTTCGTCCGGCCAATGCGGTGGGAGGTTGCGCAG
Source organism: Microlunatus ginsengisoli (assembly GCF_039537205.1). NCBI lineage: Bacteria > Bacillati > Actinomycetota > Actinomycetes > Propionibacteriales > Propionibacteriaceae > Microlunatus > Microlunatus ginsengisoli. The sequence goes on from NZ_BAABAB010000058.1 coordinate 2,752, forward strand.
ATGAGTTACGGACCGAGTTCTCTACGTCGATTGGGTCGAAGAATGGCACTTGTCGTTCTAGCAGTGGCCGCCATCGCGGCACCCGCGGTAGCGGGAAACGTTAATCAACATGCCGAGCCATTCAGTTAGAATCCGTCCGCCGTGAGGGCGGCTGCTATTTCACCGAGCCGTCCTCGTGAGCTCAGCCATCTGCCGGCGTCGGCTCCGGAGTACTGAGGCGTGGGTGGTGGCGGCTAGGGGGCGGCCGCCTTGAGATGGCAGATGCTTTGCCGAGCATCGAGGACGCCGCCGCGGCAAGGGAGGGCGGTTTCCGCGCGGCTGAGCCCTAGGAGAGCTGGATCTGGACCGGGAGGGGGTCGGCGGGATGAAGGCTGATCGCCGGCTGGAGGGGAATCGACGTGAGGGACGTCGATAGGCGATAGGTCTGCAGGATGGTGGCCAGAACGATTGGTGTCTCGAGCATGGCCAGCTGCATGCCGATGCAGGCGTGCGGACCGGCCCCGAAAGGGAACCAGGCGTACTTGTGGCCGCCGGGCACCTGCCCGCCCGGTAGGTCGAACCGCTGGGGATCGAACGTCTGTGGATCAACCCAGATCTTGGGCGAGCGGTGAATCGTCCAGGGCGACACCACGATGGCCGAGCCGGCCGGGATGCGGTAGCCGTTGAGCGTCTCCTCGTGGGTGTTGCTGCGGCCGATGCTGTGGGCGGCCGGATAGAGTCGCATCGCCTCCCGCACCGCTCGGCCGGTCCAAGGCAGTGCGGCCAGGTCGCCGGCGGTCACGACGCGACCAGCCAGCACGTGGTCGAGTTCGTCCCGGAGGGTTTGCTGCCACTCCGGTGCACGAGCCAGCTCGACGAGAAGGCAGGCGAGGGTGGACGCGGTCGTGTCGTGACCGGCAAGCAGGAAGATCAACACCTGGTCCGCGATTTCAGTGTCGCTCAATCGATCCCGACCGTTGTCGACATCACGAGAGGTCAAGAGCAGGCCGAGCAGGTCCTGGGTAGGCACTGTGTCGGTCTTGCGGCGGCGGTCGGCGATGATGCCGTCGACGACGGCGCGTAAGCCGGCCAGTCCTGAGCTCAGTCGTCGGTTGGCTCGGGTCGGCACGCACATCGGGGTCGGCCGCGGGCTGAACCCGCGCTGGAGAATCAAGTCGCTGACAAACCTGAACTTCACGATTTCTGGCACGGCGGCCGACATGTCGGCGCCGAAGAGCACTCGGCCGATAATCCGGGAAGTCAGATCGATCATCTCGCCGTGGACGTCCACCGCTCCGCCGGTGGCGGCGACCCGGCTCCAGCGCCGGACCAGCTGTTGCGCCTCGTCCACCATGATTGCGGCGTAGGTTGTCGAAATCCGCTTGTGTGTGAATACCGGAGCGAGGAAGCGACGTTGCCGGTGCCAGTCGTCGCCCTCACTGGTCAGCATTCCGTTCCCCAGCGCCTTACGCACCTCGGCGTAGAACTGGTTGCCCTTGGTGTACCGATCGGGCTGCCCCAAGATCTCCAGAACCAGCTCGGGAGCCGAGATGCTGTAGAACGCCACTCGCCATCCAGGGGGTCCGGCGTAGATACGCGCTACATCACCAACATCACGGGCAGCACGCAACAACGTTCCCAGGTAGTCGCGGCGCAGATCCAGGGCCGCGCCAACAAGAGGAGCACCCCGCAGAGACGGCACCCTGCGGCCAGCTTCCCTAACGATCACAATGCCCTCAAAACGCCTGAGCCGTGTCGGACACACATCCGAATAGACGGCGTCTGGGCCCCCTGACTGGACCAGCCTATCCCCACTCGTCGACCGGCAGACTGCTGCCTTATCAGACCGATCTGTTCAGCACTGTCATACGGCATTGCTGAGTGCACGCGCCTTAGTCGAGCTTGTCAGACACGATTTCAGCCCGCTGGGCACCCACCGCACCATCACCGTCTACGACCGGGTCGTGGTCGGTTCGGACGGCACGCCGTCCAGCCTGTATGCGGTGGATCGGGCCGCGGAGGTAGCGCAGGCCGCCAATGCCCGGCTGGTCGTGGTCACCGCCTACAAGGAGGGCGACCCGAGCGCGGCTCCGAGCCCCACCCCAGGGATGCACCGCGACGTCTACGGCGTGGAGCCGGCCCGGAAGGCGTTGGCTAAGTCGGTTGCCGGTCTCACGCAGGAACGGGTGCGATATATCGACCAACGATTGGTCCGCGGCGACCCGGCGCAGGCCCTTCTCGACACGGCAGGTTCGGACCCTGCGAGTCTCATCGTCGTGGGCAACCGAGGACTGGGAGCGAGCGAAGGACAACTGCCCGGATCAGTTCCGCGTGAGGTCGTGAAGAACGCCGTATGCAACGTTCTCATCGTGCAGACCTCGGCGCTGGACGAGGACCGGATACTTGGCGTGCAACCCGCCAAGGGTGCCGGCGGCCCGCGCCGTTCAGTCACCGAATCGGATCCCGGGGACTGATTCGGACTCGGCGCCCCTCCGCTGACTCGCGGTGACCTTCTGGTTGTGAAGGCTTGAAGGGGCAGTCCGGACGCCATCCATCTGGTCCGTAAGAGGGGCTGGGGGCCGCCTGACCAAATCGCGGGCTGCACCTCGCCGGGAGACCACCTGGCCCGGCGTCCCCGGGTGGTTAGCTCCACAGGGACGCCGTTGCCAAGCGGGCGCTGACACCAGGGCGACGGCTGGTTGCCGAGGCCGAGAGCCCCCGGTAGACGCAGCTCACGGGCTCCTTCGCGCAACGATAGAGCTCCAGCCTCGCGCGTTGCACCCGTGTGGATAACTCGGTGTACAACGTAATTCGGCTGTGGAAACCACGGTCTTTCGGCGACGTCTAGTCCAGGTCTCGGCGATGCGCGGCGACCACCGAGTAAGTAAGCCGTGACGGCCGTGCCTGGCCGGTCATTCAGGGTGTGGCCGACATGAGGCCGTGAGGGCACCCTGTCTGGCTCGCCGTTGCCGGTCTGGGAGGGTGTGGTGTGGTCGGACAGGGTGCGGCCCCGGGAGAGGAGGCCATCATGGGGTCGTGGGTGGATCACGTGGTCTGGTGGCAGGTTTATCCCCTCGGTTTCCTCGGAGCTGAGAAGGAGCTGGCATCGGTTCGGGGTGGGCTGAACCGGTTGCCACGGCTACGCGGGTGGCTGGACCATCTGATCTCCTGGGGCGGGAACGGTCTGCTGCTCGGTCCAATCTTCACCTCCGCCAGCCACGGCTATGACACGGAGGACTACTTCCAGATCGATCCCCGTCTGGGTGATGGCGCCGACTTCGACGGCCTGGTCGCGGCCTGCCGGGACAAGGGCGTGCGGCTGCTGCTGGACGGCGTCTTCAACCATGCTGGCCGCAGCTTCCCGCCCGTCGCCCAGGCGTTGGCTGAAGGACCCGGTTCAGCGGCTGAGGAGTGGGTGGCCAGGCTGTACGACACCGATGGTGTGATCACGGCCGACTATTTCGAGGGTCACGACTCTCTGATCACGCTCAACCACCGGACAGCACGGGTGCAGGAGTTCGTGCGGGAGGTGATGTTGCACTGGTTGCGCCGCGGCATCGACGGCTGGCGGCTGGACGCCGCGTACGCCGTGCCGGCGGAGTTCTGGGCCGCGGTTCTGCCGGATGTACGCAGGGAGTTTCCCGATGCCTGGTTTGTCGGGGAGATGATCCATGGTGACTACGTCGACTATGTGCAGAGATCTGGGCTGGACTCGGTCACGGAGTACGAGCTGTGGTGGGCGATCTGGTCCTCCATCGACAGCATCAATTTCCATGAGCTGGAGTGGACGCTGGGCAGGCACGCAGGGTTCGTGGAGGACTTCTTGCCGTTAACATTCCTGAGCAATCATGACGTGACTCGAGTGGCAAGCCGGATTCGTGATGACCGGCACTGGTCGCATGCCGTGGCGCTGCTGTGCTTCCTGCCCGGAGTGCCCAGCGTCTACTACGGCGACGAGTTCGGTTTGGAGGCGATCAAGGAGGATCGCCCGCACGGGGACGATGCTGTGCGTCCGGAGATGCCGCCCGAGCGCGGGCTGTTTGATCACTCGCACCCGGAGGTGTAGGAGACCTATCGGCGAATGATCGGCTTTCGCCGGCACCATCCCTGGCTTGTCGATGGGGTGCTCGAGATCGAACTGGTGGAGAAGGCGCGTCTGGTCGTGCGGTCCAGGGCGCGCCACGGCCAGGAGGCGCTGACTCTGGCCCTGAACCTAGGCAGTACATCGATGCCGCTCAACGACGCCGCAGAAGTCCTCGAAGCCCAGCCAGCCCCTCCAGGCACAGCCGCCCCTCCGCACGGTTGGGTGGTGACTGCGGGTTGAGCAGGCCGCACACGGTGTTAAGCCTTCCCATCAGTCGCTCGATGCAAGTTCTCGGTGAGTCAGAAACGTGGGATTGGCCACGCTGGGTGGGGCGGCAGGCTCGATCCTCGGGCGAGAGCGCACAAAGACCGACGGGTTCAACCACCTGCTTGCAAACATCCTTGCCGGTAATACTGCGCGCGGCGGCTAGGTCCGGGCATGGCTGCCGCGGGTGGCGACGCTGTGCGGTCGGTAGGCGTCGTTGGGGTCAGAATGGGGTCAGAAGTCCGTCCGGGCACGCTTGGGGTGGTTTGCACGATGACGGCTTACGACGAGGGTCCCTCAGCGCGAACGTGGGTTGAATGGCCAGGACGGATGCGTCAGTCCGTAACGGTGTTGGTGTACCTCGCTGCTGTACTGACGGTGCTGTCTTGCGATGCTGGCAGGACACTCTCGCGGGTGGTAGTCAGTCGCCGTGGGCCTCGGCGCGCTCGCCTTGGGCCGGCTGATGCGGCGCGGTGGGAGTTTCACGTGCTGCCAGCGCCTTCTGGCGACGCGTCACGACCACCGCCGACGCCGCTCCGCATCCCATTAGCGCGACGGCTGCCAACCACGGCCGGTTGAGTCGGTCACCGAGCAGTCTGTCGATCGAGTAGCGGCCCGGGCCCCGGATGGCCAGCGCTGCGGCGCCGAGACCGAGGATGAGGTTGTACTCGTACCCGCCTTCCATCGCGAAGAAGCCGGCTGGCTTGTGCACTGAGCCGGCGGCGAACATGGTTGATGCTGCGGCTGCCCCACCGACGGGAGTCGCCAGTCCGAGGGCAAGGAGCGCACCGCCTCCTGCTTCGCCGAGCCCGGCGAGAATGGCGCTGGCTTTGGCTGGCTGGAAGCCCATTGCATCCATCCCGCCGGCTGTACCTACCACGCCGTGTCCGCCGAACCAGCCGAAGAGCTTTTGTGCGCCATGGACGGCCAGCGTTCCGCCAAGGCCGACCCGGAACAGCAGCACGCCGAGATCTTCTCGTGTCCCCTTGAGTGTCATGACAACCTCCTCATCGAAACGGCGCCGAACTGCGCCGGACGCGCAGCGCTTAGCCCACGGTCACATAACCCGGCGACACCTCCGCGAAACCGCGACGGGCCCGGGCGCATGGTCCGAGACAACGTGCCGCCGCGCACTCCGCCACGATCCGGACATGGTCGGCCCTTCCTCACGGACATACGAGGAAGCATCAGTGTCGCTCCTGCTGACAGCGATCGAACTCTGCCTTATCAGAACGATCTCAGCGACTTAGTGTCTCGCGGCCCGCTCCTCTTTGTTACGAGACCGCCGACGGCCAACGATTGGTCGGCGTTTGCCTGACCAATCGCTGCCTCCGTTTCGTCTGGAGTTCCGGCTCGCGTATCGTGGAGGTACCGAGGACTCTCTGCAGACTGCCTGGTCGGCGGTCCCTGGCGATCAGCATTCGGCCCTACTGACGGGCCTATGGGGGCTCGACATGAACACCTCGCCTTCCCCGCTCATTCGCGACCCGGACTCAGGCAGCGATCCGTGCCAGACCTGCGGCCATCCGCTGGCGATGCATGACGCGATCGGCATCCGCTGGTGCGCGGCAACGACCCTCGGGGTCGGCCAGCGTGCCTGCCTCTGCTCCGGTGTGGTGGCCGAAGCCCGCGTCCTCAGCCACTACTGAGTGTGTACGCGGGATCGTCCTACACCACGGCCCATCCCGAGCGATTCGTCGGGCGCGCGAGTCGCGACCATCGAGCTGAAGCGAGGCTGCCACTGTGCCTCAGACCAACCGCATGACGCCACGTCGCCCGAACTGGCCCGACGTGTGAGCCGCGGCATCTCATCAGCGTGGCGCTCGATCCGAGCCGAAGTCCCGTCGAACGCGGTCGGCGTCCATCCATCTGAGAGGATGGACGGCATGGCAACCGAGCTCTCCCTCGCGGTGAGGTTCTCCAACCGTTTCGGCAACGTGAGCACCAGGTATCCAAAGATCGTGGCCGGAGCGTACGGGCGCTTTGATCTTGCGAGGGCGCTCGCCAGCGATCCCGACACGGTGGCCGCCAAGGTAGCCGCGTGGGAACGAGCTCAAGGCCACGAACCGAGGAATTGGGCAGCCATCGGCCGCAACGAGGGGCATGCCGGCGTCGATCGAGGCGCCGGCGTCAACCAACCTCCCGAGTAACCTTGATGGAGCGTTACGGTGTCAATGTCGGGTGCTCAGGTGCCGGGCGACATGCTTCAGTGTCAGGTTCTGCGTTGTCAGCGCCGGGCTACTCGCAGCTTCGTCGTCGAGGACGAGATCTGGGGCTTGGCCGAGGTGGCCGTTTGTAAGCATCATGGGGCTGTGTTGGACTCCGGGTACTCATACAGCTACAACCATGAAGACAACGTGATCTATATGGGCCGCGACCTTCGCTCTCCTGAACCCGGCGGCTCCGGAGCATGACAGTCCCGGCAAGTAAATGCCGATGTTCGCCCGTTGCTGCTGCGGGGCTTACGCCCTGCAACCGCTTAGCGAGAAGTTGAGCCTATTGCAATGCGGCCGGATTGCCGCCAGCGAGGCCGTCGGTTGTGCTCGGTGGAAATGTCGGCGGTCGCGGACTCACTGCGCGTGGCGGTCGTTGCTGTACTTCGGTGCCGTGCTTGGGCGCTCCTGATCCTCTGATCTGCAGTTGGTGTCAGTTGCCAGCCCAGGCGTCTGCTTGCAAAGATGCTGCACGGGCCGCTAGCTGCCTCACCGAGCCTTGCGCGTCGGTCGCGACGGGCAGTGGACGGAGGGGCTAGGTTGGTGTCGCGCCAGGGCGGCCAGTTCGGCTAGGGTCCCATTGACTCGCCGCGGCAGATCCGGGGCAGGTGGGAGGCGCCGCGGTGGCGAGGTTCGAGGTGTATAGAGACGCTCAGGGCGAGTTCCGGTGGCGTTTGAAGTCGACCAACGGTCGATCGATCGCAACCAGCGGTGAGGGGTACAAAACCAAGGCTGGAGTGCAAAATGCAATCGCGGCGGTGAGGCGCGATGCGGCCGCGGCGGACGTCGACGACCAGACGGCTACCACGTTCTAGTCGCAGCAGTGCCTGACCTTCTCATGGGTGTGCTCATCCCACCACCTGGTCGCAAAGCTTCTGATGCCTGCTGTCGTCGGGGACCCCTCCGCAGGCCGCCAGGCTCCTCCGAAGTTCGAGGAACTCAAGCATCGTTTCCAAGGTCAGCAGCGGGCCGTTGGCCGGCCGATGGGTTTCCGACCGTTGTAGGCTGGGGGTACTTGCTCCCAGAGCCTCCACCTGGACTCTTCCGAGGACCAGGTGGAGAGCGTGGATCATGTCAATCGCGCACGTTGTCGCATACTCGTCGGGACCGGTTGAACGGTCAGCGACTCAGTTGCTCAAGTCGTCGGGTTCGCCACGGGCACACGCGCGCGGGCCGCTACGGCTTCGGCTGTCTCCTGACATCGGTCGAGGTGCGCTGGATGGGGCGTGGTGGCCTTACAGCCGTGACCTCACCGTGGAGGCACTGGATCTGGTGGACCATTTCCCCGGGACTTCGGACCGGATCTGCCGAGTGGTGTACTCCACGCCAGATTGGGAGCCGCCCGGGCGGGGACGCGTCAAAACGGGAAACGGCTTCGTGAACTTCGGTTCCTTCCCGCGCGAGGACACCCATCTGGTGTTGTTGAAGGGCGTGACCTCGCCGCGTTTGGTGCAGCTCTTGGTGGTGCCTCCTGAATGGGGCGATCGAACAGCCAGCCATGCCATGCGGATCGCTGCCACACCCGCCAACCTGAAGTCCGGCCCGACCATCCTCAGCGAGTCCGTGGATCTGTTGCTGGCCGGCGTGTTGTCCCATTGGGATGGCGACGGCGGAGCGAATGACCAGACCTAGCCGGCGGCCTCAAGCCAAAGTTGGGACGGGTCGATCAGGGGCCAGGACTCGTCTAGCGGTTAGCTTGGGCTTCGCGCATCTCCGGGGCAAACTCACCTTGGTCAGCCGGGCCCTTGCGCCGTGGTTGGTCGTCGACCCGGCGCTTTCGGAGGTCCGCCTGCGCGTCGCGTGGGTTGGCCACCCGGTCGCGATCGACCTGACCGGCGCGCCGTTGCGTGTGGCCCACTTTGGGTGGAGCTGTAGCAATTCTTGAGCCGTAGTCAGCGCTGCGCCCCCGGGATTCTGCGTGGGCGTGGATCACCTGATCCGCGCTCGTCCCTGGGAATGGAAGTGACGAAGTGATGATGTACAGCGCCCGGGTGACTCTGAACAACGCACCGCACGGCGACAAGCCGGGTGTCGTCGTGACTGCCCTGGAGGGCAGCGGCCGGGCGGCCTGGGCGGAACGGGGCACCGTGGCCGAGGCGCTCGGCAGCTGGCCGAACTGGGACAAGGGTCGGGCCGACAAGACGCTGGCATCGCTGGGATGGCGTCGGATCGCGGGCTGGACGGGTGGTGGCGGCCTGTGGTTCGCCAGAGTGCAACTGGAGCAGGGGCTGCGTGGCTAGCGATGACGATCAATTCGGCTGTCGGCCCGGAAGTCGAGTTCTTGGCCCTAAACGCTGGTCGGCCCGCGACTGCCGACGATTCTGCAGGGACTGGGGAACAATCCACCGCATCATCGGCGGCCTTAAAGCCGACAGATCGGGTTGCAGCCATTCGGTGACTTGCTTCTCGCCGAGGCGGATCGATTGACCGGATGAGTCGCGTGGAGCGTTGACGAGTCGGGTGGCCGACGCGCGAAGTCGAGCTACGGACGACGGGCGAGTTGTCCGTGGGCTGATGGCTGCTCGTGAATGCGCCGGTCACGGCCGAGCGCAGCGAGCCGCTTCATTCTCAAATAAGAGCGGCGTTCGGCAGCCGAGCGTCGTACCGGTGTGTCGCACCGATGTCGAGTCCTGCCGCATGACCAGCTTGGAAGAGGCACCTGTCCGTGGCCATGAAAAAGTCCCCACTGGTGGCCAGTTCTGGTCCCCAGTGGTGGCCAGGT
>NZ_BAABAB010000059.1:0-1024 GCF_039537205.1 Microlunatus ginsengisoli
TGGGATGATCCTGGTTTCTTCCCGATCGGCGTCTGGTGGTCAGGCGTCTCGAGCGCGTCCGAGGTCAACTTCGATAAGTCATTGGGGTTGAACTTCTACACCGAGATCAATCCAGACACCGATTACAACCTCATTCAGGACAACGGCATGTACTGGGTCGGCCAACCCGGACTACGCAACCTCAAGGATGACTCCCCCAACTGGGTTGGCTCCTTCCTCGGCGACGAAGTCGACGGGCGGTTCGACCCACCCTCAGCAGGATTCACCGAACTCCAGCGCGCCGAAGACGCAGCCCCACCGGCCATCACCGGCCGCTTCCGCTACGCCAACTTCACCTCCTCAGTGCTCTCCTACGACCGCAAACCCACCGACGCCGAGAAGTACGTCAACGATTACACCGACGCAGTCTCCATCGACGCCTACTTCCACTCAGTGCCCCAATGCAGCTGGGACCAGAACTGGGCCCGATACATCGTCGACGTCCCAAAGTCGACCTGCCGTACCGCCCATACCTACGGCCAGATGATCGACGCCCTCCGCATCCGCGACCAAGCCGACGGCCACCTCCAGATGCTGTGGAACTTCATCGAGCCCTACGCGCCCGAGACCGCCGACGGCTACCATGCCGTCAGCCCCGAACAAGTCAAGGGCGCGACCATGGCCTCCATAATCCACGAAGCCCGCGGCATCATCTACTTCAACCAGGTCTTCTCCGGCCCCTGCGCCACCGGGAACTTCTTCCGCGCCGCCCAGAACGATCCCCACGGCTGCGCCGGACCCAACACTCAGGCCGTCAAGGAGGTCAACACCCAGATCAAGACGCTCGCCCCCGTCATCAACACCCAGTCCTACCGCTGGACCTTCGGACCCCAGCTCGACACCATGCTCAAGATCAAAGACGGCTACGCCTACATCTTCGCCATGACCGACGGAACCCAGGGCAAACGCACACTCCAACTCCCCACCGGACTCACCACCACCGCCGAAGTCCTCAACGAAAACCGCCGCATCACCACCACCAACA
>NZ_BAABAB010000060.1:0-1323 GCF_039537205.1 Microlunatus ginsengisoli
GTCGACGTGGCCGAGGTAGGTCGACAGCAGACTCAACCGGGCCTGGCCGTCCTCGCCTTGAGCGTAGGCGTCGAGCATTGCGTTCACGGCGAAGGAGTGCCGCAGGTCGTGGAGGCGTGGCCGGCACGGCGCCGACCGCGGCGCGAGCCCGGCGATGTGGACGAGCCGCTGGAAGGTCCAGTGCACGTTGCAGTAGCGCAGGCGGGTCCCGGCGATGGAGATCAGCAACGCCGGGCTGGGCGGCGCGGGTAGCAGCCGGTCCCGTCGTCGCAGGTAGTCGCGCAGCGCGTCGATGGTGCTTTTATGCAGGACCAGTTCGCGGCTCTTGGCGAACTTGCCGTGCCGGATGACGAGCCGGCTGTGGCGCAGGTCGACATCTCCGCGGTCCAGGCCGATCGCCTCACCGACCCGCATCCCGGTCACGGACAGTAGGCCGATCAGCGTGCCGAGTGTGGCGCGGCGCAGCGGGGTGGACAGTGTTTGTGCGGCGTCGAGCAAAGAGGCGATGTCGGCCGGCGAGTACAAGTACGGCACGGCCCGGCGGGATCGCCATGGCAGCAGGTCCGGCGCGGGCACCTCGCTGATCGGGTCAAGGGTGTGCACATACTTCGCGAACACGCGGATGACGGAGAGCCGGTGGGCCCACCAATTCATGTCCGCGCGGGCTGGCAGGCACGCCCAGGCCAGCGCGGCGTCGCTGGTGAGGGTGCTCGTGCTGGTGGCGTCGAGGTAGTCGAGGAACTGGTTGAGCAACTTCTCCGCCCGCTCGAGCCGGTAGCCCAACGCGCGGCGCATCTGCAAGTAATCGGCCAGCGCGGTCCGCAGCGGCACGGTCATGACCGGCCACCGTCCGAACCCGGCCACGGTCGAGCCAAAACCTGCAGCGCAGCCCGGTCGACCTTGGCATACATCGCTGTCGTGAGGGCACGACGCTGCCGCAGCACGAGACCAACCTCGACCAGCGGGGTTCCCGAGCGCAGCATCGCGGTCGCGGCGGTATGCCGCAGTCGGTGAGCATGGACCAGTCCGAGACCGGCCCGCTTGGCCGCGTGTTCGACGATCATCGACAGTCCGGAGGTAGACAGCGGCTGGTGCGGCGCCTTCACCCGGACGAACACGGTGCGCGACGACGCGGTCGCGGGCCGTCCTCGACGCAGATAAGCGACGATCGCGGCACCGACATCGTCCGGCAGTGGAAGCCGTTCGTCCCGGTTGCCCTTGCCGCGCACGACGATCTCGCCGCCGCGCCAGTCGATGTCGTCCAGCGTGAGCGCGGCAACCTCGCCCGCGCGCATCCCCAGTCGTGACAGCAGCAACAGCACG
>NZ_BAABAB010000061.1:0-2386 GCF_039537205.1 Microlunatus ginsengisoli
GAAAGTCCCCGCTCCTTGTGCGTCGTGTCGTGATCGTTGAGGCCCCTTCCGCGGGTCGACGGTGGCGGTGTCTGCCAGTCACCGGTTGCCGCGGAAGGGGAGCCTCCATTGTCGAAGACTGCGAGGGAACGGATGGATGTGATTGCTGCCTACGAGAGTGTGGGCACGTATCGGGGTGCCGCGGAGTTGTGCGGCACGACGCACAAGACGGTTCGACGGATCGTGGAGGCCCATCGGGCCGGTTTGGTCGGTGAGACGCCGGCTGGTCGGAAGGGGCGGGCCCATAACTACGACGAGGTGACCCAGCTGGTCGCCAAGCGGGTGGCCGACACGCAGGGCCGGATCTCGGCGAAACGGTTGTTGCCGGCGGCGCGGGCGGCCGGCTACCCGGGGTCGCCGCGGAACTTCCGCCGGCTGGTGGCGGAGGCGAAGACGGCGTGGCGGCGGGATCATCACCGCGGCCGCCGGCCGGGGGTGTGGTCGCCGGGTGAGACGTTGATCATCGACTGGGGTGTGCTGGCCGGGGTGCACGTGTTCTGCGCGGTCCTGGCCTGGTCGAGATTCCGGTTCGTCCGGTTCGCCGGCAACGAACGTGGGACGACGACGTTCGAGCTGCTGGCAGAGTGTTTCGAGGTCCTCGGGGGTGTTCCGCAGGTCGTGCTGGCCGACCGGATGGGCTGTTTGAAGGCGGGCGTGGTCGCGAACCTGGTCGTGCCGACGGCCGACTATGTCCGGTTCGCCACGTTCTACGGGTTCCGGCCCGACTTCTGTCAGCCGGCCGACCCGGAGTCGAAAGGCATGGTCGAGCGGCTTGTCGGCTACGCCAAGGCCGACCTGATGATCCCCCAGCAGCCGTTCACCGATCTGTGGTCGGCGAACGACGCCGCCGAGGTGTGGTGCGGCGAGGTCAACGCCCGACAGCATTCGGAGATCTGCGCGGTCCCGCTGGACCGGCTCGAACGGGAACGGGAGCTGTTGCGGCCGCTGCCGTCGCTTCGGCCGGAGATCGGCGCAAAGGTGACCAGCCGGAAGGTCGACCGGCTGTCCTGCGTCCGGTTCGGGTCGGCTCGTTACTCGGTGCCATGCCGGCTGATCGGCACCCAGGTCACCATCACCACCACTCCCACCACCTTGACGGTGGTCGCGCCGGTCACCGGGGAGGTACTGGCCGAGCACCCGCTGGTCGGACCCGGCGAGACCAGCATCGACGACGCCCACTACGACCGGCCCCGACCCGACCGGCCGAACCGGGCACCGCGGCCCAGAACTCAAACAGAGAAGGACTTTTGCACCCTCGGCCCGATCGCCGAAGCGTTCCTGGTCGGCGCTGCAGCGGCCGGGGTGTCGAAGCTGGGCGCGGAGCTGGCCGACATCTGCATCTTGCGAGCAGCGCACGGCGACCAGGCACTGCTGGCCGCGCTCGAGCGGGCCGTGACCTACCGGCGGTGGCGGGCGGCCGATATCCGCTCCATCCTCGCCACCAGCGGCCACGCACCCACACCCCGACCCGCCGGCAGTTCACTGGCCGACGTGCTCACCCTGCCAACGGTGCCCACTCGGCCCCTCGACGCCTACAAGATCCAGCCCGACAGCACCCGGGAGGACCGGTGACCACCACACCACCCGTGCTGGCCCCTGACCTGAACGACGGGCTGAAACGGTTGAAGATGGCCGCGATGCGTCGGCTCGCCCCCGAACTGCTGATCACCGCCAAGACGCAACGCTGGAGCCCCGAGGAGTTCCTCCGGACCCTGGTCGAGGCCGAGATCGCCGCCCGGGACGCGTCGAACGCTGCCACCCGCCGCCGCCAGGCCGGGTTCCCCGTCACCAAGGCCCTCGACGACTACGACCTGGCCGCGTCGTCGGTCCCCGCGGCGACGTTCGACTACCTCGCCAGCCTCGAATGGATCCGGGCCGCCGAGAACGTGTGTCTGATCGGACCCGCCGGCACCGGCAAGAGCCACCTCCTCCTTGCGCTCGGGTCGGCCGCGGTCGATGCCGGCTACCGGGTCCGCTACCTCACCGCCGCTGACCTGGTCGACACCCTCTACCGCGGACTCGCCGACAACAGCGTCGGGAAGGTCATCGACACCCTCCTCAGAAACGACCTCGTCATCTGCGACGAGCTCGGCTTCGCACCGCTGGACGACACCGCCGCCCAACTGCTGTTCCGGTTCATCGCCGCCGGCTACGAACGCCGCAGCCTCGGTATCGGCTCACACTGGCCGTTCGAGTCCTGGGGCCGGTTCCTGCCCGAACACACCACAGCCGTCAGCATGCTCGACCGGCTCCTCCACCACTGCCACGTCGTCGTCACCGACGGCGAGTCCTACCGCATGCGACAAGCCCGACAACAAGGAGGACCCAAGCTCAACAAGGCCTGAAA
>NZ_BAABAB010000062.1:0-812 GCF_039537205.1 Microlunatus ginsengisoli
TCGGTGGTAGGGCAGATTCTGTAGGCCGGTGTCTTTCAGCCCGCGGATCCGGTCTTCGGCGCGGGCGCGTTGGCGGTGCCGGACCTCCAGCACGGGCAGGGTCCAGCCGACACCGCGGGTGTTGGTGGCGAAGCAGGTGATCCGCCAGCCGTCCTCGTCGGTTAGTCGCAACGGCGCGCCGGGGTGGGGCCGTTCCCGGCGGGCGATGATCCGGATTCCCGCTGGCCAACTGTGGCGCCCGGTGGTGAAGGTGTCGGGCAGCCACCGGGTCAGCTCGGCGACCTGGGCCCCGTCACGCTCTGCGCCGTCGCTGTCCAGGGCGGGCTGCCAGGCCTGAAGGGGCAGCTGGTCGATCGCGGTCTTGACCGTCTCACCCACCGTGAACCCGGTCGAGTACTCCAACCCGAGATCGCTGATGTGGTGGAGGAACGCCTTGGACGCACCCGCGGAGTCGGTGCGGACCAGCACCTGATCGCGTTCGGTGGCGGGCAGCTGGGCCAGTGATGCATCCAACGCGGCCAGGTGGGTGGCAGTGTCGAACGCGGAGGCCCGACCGGGGCGAAGCTCGACCAGCAGCGTCTCGCCGCTGCCGTGTTCGCCGTGGTCGACGAACGCGCACATCGGGGCGAACCCGAATCCGCGTTTGTAGGTCGCTTCCGCGCCTTCCTTGTCTGAATGGGCCCGGACCAGCGTGACGTCAAGATCGACGATGACCTGTCCGCCGTCGCGGACCCCGGCGCAGCCGCCCAGCGGGCGGCACCGTTGCCAAGCGCGGGTCCGAGCCTGCGCGCGAGCGGCCCGGATCGCCGGCA
>NZ_BAABAB010000063.1:0-735 GCF_039537205.1 Microlunatus ginsengisoli
ACCACGTCGGCATAACCATCAGATCGGCATAATGGGTGTTATGCCGACGTCGGCATAACACCCACTACGCCGCCAACCTGATGTCGGTCTGCCCGAAGAGCTCCTAGGGCTGGGTCAAAGCCCTGCTGCACAGTGTCTACGACCAGCCCGACGCCGCTGCGGTGCACGCCCAATACGACCGGATCCTCGACGCGCTGACCGACAAACTCCCGACCGTCGCCGACCATCTCGACGCCGCCCGGGCCGACCTGCTCGCGTTCACCGCCTTCCCGAAGGAGATCTGGCGCCAGATCTGGTCGAACAATCCCAACGAGCGGTTGAACCGGGAGATCCGACGCCGCACCGACGTCGTCGGGATCTTCCCCGACCGCGACGCCATCACCCGCCTCGTCGGCGCCGTCCTCGCCGAACAACACGACGAATGGGCCGAAGGACGCCGCTACCTCGGCCTGGACGTCCTCACCCGATCCCGAACCACTACCAGGCCCGGTGACCCCGACCCGGTCGACCAGCTGGAACTGGAGGCCGTCGCGTGACCACCCGCCCGCGTGACATCTACGGGCCCGGCTTCACCCAGGCCGAATACCGACGAGCCCTCGCCGCCGGCTACGAAACCGGCTGGTGGAACGAACACGGCATCCCCGCCCCCTGGCCCGAAGACTTCCTCGACCCGCACAGCGGCTGGCAGCCATCCGGCAACCCGGAGAGCCTGCAACCCCTACAGAACGGAGACCA
>NZ_BAABAB010000064.1:0-903 GCF_039537205.1 Microlunatus ginsengisoli
ACCACGTCGGCATAACCATCAGATCGGCATAATGGGTGCGGCAGCGTTGCCAGCTGGTCCCGGGCATGTTCGCGCTGACGGCGTCGACCAGTCCCCGGTGGGCGTCGGAGGTGACCAGCGCAACGCCGGACAGGCCTCGGGCGACCAGGTCGGCGAAGAACCCGTTCCATGCCTGGCCGGTCTCAGAGGTCGCCACCCGCAGGCCGAGGACCTCACGGTGACCGTCGGCGTTCACCCCGGTCGCGACGAGCACGACAGCGTTCACGACTCGGCCGTTCTCGCGGACCTTCATCGTCAACGCGTCGGCGGCGACGAACACGAACGGCCCCGCCTCGGCCAACGAGCGGGTGCGGAACGCGGTCACCTGCTCGTCGAGATCGGCGGCCATCCGGGAGACTTGCGACTTCGACAACGAGGTGATGCCCAAGGTGGCGACGAGTTTGTCCATCCGGCGGGTCGACACGCCGAGCAGGTAGCAGGTCGCCACCACGCTGATCAGGGCTGCTTCGGCTCGTTTGCGGCGCTCGAGCAGCCAGTCGGGGAAGTAGGAGCCTTCGCGGAGTTTCGGGATCGCGACATCGATCGTGCCGGCCCGGGTGTCCAGGTCACGGTGCCGGTAACCGTTGCGCCGATTGGTCCGGTCCGGGGAGGGCATACCGTACTCGGCGCCGCACACCGCGTCGGCATCGGCGCTGAGCAGGGCGTTGATCACCGTGCCCAGCAGGTGCCGGACCAGGTCCGGCGACGCGTCGGTGACGGCTTGGTCGAGCAGACGTGCGGGGTCGACAATGTGTGGAGCGGTCATCGCGTGGAATTCCCTTTCGAGAGTGCTGTGGAAGGTTCACTCGAAGGATCACGCGGTGACCGCCACCACGTCCCGGCAACACGCCGAACCAAGATCAC
>NZ_BAABAB010000065.1:0-3277 GCF_039537205.1 Microlunatus ginsengisoli
CTTGTTGAGGCGTCGGAGTTGCTCGTCGTGGCGTCGAACTTTCTCGGCGAGGGCGTCGACGGCGGCGTGGAGAGTGGCGATCTGGTCGGTGAGTCCGGTGATGCTTCCGCTGTCGGCGGTGCGGTGGCGGTGTTGTTCGATGACGGCGCGGATGGTGGGGTCGCGGTAGAGGCTGCTGCGGCCGAGGCCGGTCAGGTCGGCGACGGCGGTGAAGGTGACGGTGTGTCCGTCGTGGTCGAGTTGGGCGCAGGCTCGTTCGACTTGTTTGAGGGTGTTGGTGTTGGTCATCCGGTGGCCTCGTTGATCAAGATGTCGAGTCGGGCGATGAGTCGTTGGTGGCGTTCGGCTTCGTCGATCCAGCCGCGTTCGGCGGCGTCGCGGGCCAGGGCTTCGGCGTCGACGCGTTGGGCGGCGAGGATGGGCAGTGAGCTGGGTTCGGCTCGGTAGCTGGGGCAATGCTCGCAGATGTTGGCGTAGGTGCAGGCGCCCTGGGCCGGCGCGCGGAGGCAGAATCCGCCGGCCATGCGGGACTTCAGCAGGGGTGTGTCTTTCCAGTCCCGGCCGCCGGTGATGTCGGTCAGTGGCAGGCTGGTCCGGCCGCTGGGTGGGGTGCGGGCTTGCTGCTTGGCCAGGTCGAGCGCGCGCTCGTACTCGTCTTTGACGGTGGTGTCGAACAGTCGTCCGTAGCGCAGGCTCATCTCGGCGGAGGCGTGTCCGAGCAGCGCCATCAACGCTTGCAGGGAGACGCCGGCGTTGACCAGGGCGGTGGCGTAGGTGTGGCGGAGTTGGTGGGGTGTGATGTGGTCCAGCCCGGCGTGTTGGGCGGCTCGGCTGAGTTCGGCGCGGACGGCTTGCTGACCGAGCCGGCGGCCGTGGTGGGTGAACAAGAACTGCGCGGGTCGGCGGTAGCGGGGGTGCGGCATCGCGCGTCCGGGTGAGCGGTGCTCGATGATGTGGTCGATCAGGTCGAGGATCTCGGCATCGATCGGGATCATCCGTTCGGTGTCGAGTTTGCCGAGCGGGACCTTCAGCCAGCTGCCGTGGTCGGGCACCTCGTGGACACAGTCCAGCTCGAGGTCGAGCAGTTCCCCGATCCGTAGCCCACACGCTCGTTGCAGCCGCAATGCGGCCGCGGCCAGGACGTTGTCTGGTCGAGTGGTCAAGGCCTCGGTGAGGCGTCGGTCAATGTCGACGGGCAGGTAGCGCGGCAGCGCCCTCGGCAGTTTCGGTGTGTCGTCGCGGAACAGCAGCTTGCGGGGTGGTGCATCGGGCCATCCCCACTCGGTGATGTCGGCGAGGAACCCAGCGACGGCCAGAACTCGGCGGGACCGGTCGGCGACGGAGATCGGCTCGCCGGTTCTGGAGTCGAGGGCGTCGACCAGAGAGGTCAGGTAGGGCTCGATATGACGGCACCGGTCCAGCCGAGCCACCGAGGTCAGGCTTGGGTCGGTGTCGGCCAAGAAGACGCCGAAGTGGGTCAGCCGGGTCGCGATCGATGTCACCGTCTTGGGTCGACAGGTCGCCCGTTTCCGTTCCAGGTAAGCAATCATCGTGGTCCTGATCGGTGGCGACACCTCGGCCATCCGGTCGGTGAACGGGATCGGTCCGCCCGATCGTGGGAGCTGGTCGACCACACCGAGATGGAACAACACCCGCTGGGTGTTGCTGACCGCTGCCAGATAGTGCTGATGGCCCTTCCCGGTCCGCCGCTGCCGGTCTCGACACGCGGCCGTGAACTCGGCCAGGTCGGTGAGGGTCAGCCGCGACAGCGGACGCCCGGCTTGGATCAGCAGCCGCGCCGGCACCTGTGACCCGGTCGCGAACCGCACCCGCTCGGTGAACCCGAGCTCAGCCGCGGCGCCCAGGAACGCCTCCAGGTCCCCGGCCAGCGGGGAGCCCTTGATCTCTCGCCAGATCGGCGACAGCTTCCGTTCGAGCAGATAGTCATAGCCCGGCCGCAGCCCGCCGTGCAGCATCAGAAACGTGATGATCGGCCGGGTTGCGCTGCCCGCAGCCAGCCGAACCGGCAACGGCTCACCCGCCCACGCCTGCGGGTCTGGCCACCGCCGGAAGAAGACCCGCGCAGCCTGGAAGTAGGAGGTGTTGCCTCTCCCAGTCGCGGCGAGGTGATCACAGTAGACGGCGTGCCAGTCAAGGCTGGGAACGGAGCCGGTCGCGAGCTGCATCGAACTCTGCTTTCACGTGCGTGGGGGCCAGGTGGACGTAGCGGGCGGTGGTGTCGACGTGGGCATGGCCAAGCAGTGCCTGCATCACGGCAAGATCAACTCCGGCTTCGGCCAGCGCAGTGCCGAAGGTGTGCCGCAACGCGTGGGGATGTCCACCGACGATCCCGGTCAGCTCGCGGTGGTAACGAAAGATCGTCCGCAGCCCGGCCGCCGACAACGGCTGTCCCCGGTTCGGGCCCTTGGCCACCAAGAACAACCGACTGCTGCCCGACTCGGGCCGCTCGGCCAGAAGATACACCTGGATGACTGAGGCAACGTCGGCGTCCAGCGGGACCCGACGTTCCCGTTGCCCCTTGCCGAGCACCGTGAGCCAGCGGCCGCCGATGTCGACATCGGTCACGTCCAGCGCCAACACCTCCGCCGAGCGGAGCCCGCAATACAGCATCAGCCCGGCAATCGCGCGGTCGCGCCAGGTCCGAAAGCTGGCCAGCAACTCGGCCGCCTCCAGCGTCGGCAGCGCTGTCGGCAGCCGACGCGGTTCCCGTAACCGCAGCGAGGACCGGCTCTTCGGCCGACGAGCAGTGTGCGCCAACATCCCGCTGCGCTCACCTGAGGTCAGCCAGCGGGCCTCCCGGCCCTTCGGGACCGGATTCTTCCGGGACGGATCCCGCATCGCCGCGAAGGTGAACAACCCCGAGATCGCCGCGAGCCGCCGGTTGATCGTGGTCGCTGCGTACTGGTCCATCCGTCGACCCGATAGCCGGACCACGTTCGGCCCGGGCCGGCCCGGCACCTTCGCCTCCCGGCACGCCCGCAAGAACGCCAACAGCACGTCGGTGGTCACTCCCGCCAGCTCGAGATCCTCCCCATCCAGCCATCGGCAGAACCCAAGCAGGTCGTAGCCGTAGGCGCGCACGGTCTTCGGGGAGTAGTTCCGATCCGCCAGATACCCCAGGTAGTCATTCACCAGCCCGAAACGGACCGCTGCCGACCCGGCCAGCACCCACCCGCCGTCGCGTTCAACGAGTCGAAGACCATCGTCGAAGATCACGGAAACAGATGTACCAACAGTGACTACCAAAACGTCCGCA
>NZ_BAABAB010000066.1:0-1118 GCF_039537205.1 Microlunatus ginsengisoli
AAGCCGAGGGTTTTGCGGGGTCGGGTGTTGAGGAGGCGCTGCATCTCGGCGATGTCGTTGTCGGTGACGTCGGCGAAGTTGGTGCCTTTGGGGTAGAAGTCGCGGATCAGTCCGTTGAGGTTCTCGTTCGATCCTCGCTGCCAGGGGCTGTGCGGGTCGCAGAAGAACACCGGACAGTTCGTGGCGATCGTGAACCGGCGGTGCTGCGCCATCTCCGAGCCCTGGTCCCAGGTCAAGCTCCGCACCAGTTCGGCGGGCAGGGTCTGGATCATGGTGGCGAGTTGGTCGGCGACCAGCGGTGCGGTCCGCAGCGTCGGGAGTCGTGAGATCAGCGCGAACCGGGTGGTCCGTTCGACCAGGGTGATCAATGCCGACCGGCCGTACGGGCCGACGACCAGATCACCTTCCCAGTGACCAGGGACGGCCCGGTCCGCGGCCTCGGCGGCTCGTTGGCTGATGTGGGCGCCGGCCAACCATGGCTTGTTCGACGCGGCCGGCAGTTTCGACCGGGGTATGCGGCTGGTCCGGCCGGACCGGATCGCTTTCTCCAGCCGCAATTCGTCGCGGAGCGCGCCGCGGCCCTGCACATACAAGGCCTGGTAGATCGTCTCGTGGCTCACCCGCAGATCTTCCCGGCCGGGATGGTCGATCCGGAGCCGGGCCGCGATCTGTTGCGGTGAGTGACGCTGGTTCAACCCGGCCACCACCACCGACCGCAGTCTTGTACCGTCGGCGAGTTTGCCGGGCCGGCGCCGCGACGCCAACGACTCCGCCCGAGACTGGGACCAGCCTGGGTCGTAGTGACCGCGACGCGTCCCCCGGGCCACCTCACGCGACACCGTCGACGGCGCCACCCCTAACTCCGCGGCGATCCTGCGCAACGAGACCCGATCAGTCAGCCGGCACCGGATCACGATCCGCTGCGCCAGCCCCAACCGATACGACCCCGACGTCGACGGCGGCGGCCATGGCCTGGCCAAACCACCCCTAGGCCTCTGCAGATGCATACCGGCCAGGCTCGCCCACCAGCCGACCGCGACATCCGAAACACCCGTCCGACGCGCCGCCTCCCGCGCCGACACCCCATCCGCGAGCAACCGCAACGCCTCCACCCGCAC
>NZ_BAABAB010000067.1:0-672 GCF_039537205.1 Microlunatus ginsengisoli
CCAGCGGAGCGTCGATCAGCCCGCCAACATGCAGGAACGTCAACAGCGAACGCAACGCGCAGACGATCAGCTTCGCGGTGCCCTGCGGGCGACCCGGACACGCGGCCACGACGTAGCCGGTGACATCGGCCGCGGTCAGCCCCGCCAGATCCAGCTGCCCGCCGGTGACGCGACTGAGCAGGAACGGTTTGATCGCATCCCGGTAACAGCGCGCCGTGCCCAACGTCAGGCCGCGTTCGCTCAGCAGGTAGGACCGGTAACGATCCAGAAGCTCCGCCACCGGCCCCGTCGCGACAGGTGCAGGTGGCAACACATCGAAGCGGCCAAGATGGGCGAGCAGCGGACGCATCGCCTTGACCGACCGGTAGTTCGAGTATCCGGCCGCACGGCGATCGCCCAAATACTGATCGATCACCGCGCTCGACAGCTCACCCACGCCGACGCACCGGGCAGTCATCCACCGGTCCAGATGAGCGACGAAGGTGATGTGCTGACTTGCCGAATCCGGCGTATAGCCCGCCCGGACCAGATCGTCGGCCAACCCCTGGACGAAGCCCTCCAACGGGCCATCCACAATCGAATGAAACACCTGCACCATGACGCTCTCCTCTCCTCGTTGGATGAGAAGAGCGTTGACCCGGCTACCGGATTATGCCGACCTCGGAAGCGGGA
>NZ_BAABAB010000068.1:0-641 GCF_039537205.1 Microlunatus ginsengisoli
CAGGAGGCGATCGGCGGCACGCTGTCGATCATCGCGGTCGGCTTCGTCACCTGGATGATCTTCTGGATGGCGAAGGCGGCCCGCTCGATCTCGGGCGAGCTGCGGGGCCAGGTCGACAAGGCCGCCGGCGGGAACGGCTGGAAGCTGGTCGTCGTCGCCATGCTGGCCGTCGGCCGGGAGGGGCTGGAGACGGCGCTGTTCATCTGGGCGGCGACCCAGGCGACGACGCGCGGCACCGGGTCGACCGCCGCGCCGCTGCTCGGTGCGGCGCTCGGCATCGCGGTCGCCGTCGTGCTCGGCTACCTGATGTATCGCGGTGCGCTGCGGATCAACCTGACCAAGTTCTTCACCTGGACCGGAGCGTTCCTGATCCTGGTCGCCGGCGGCGTGCTGTCCTACGGAGTGCACGACCTGCAGGAGGCCGGCATCCTGCCCGGCCTGAACAATTTGGCCTTCGACGTGTCCGCCGCCGTCCCGCCGACCAGCTGGTACGGCACCCTGCTCAAGGGCATCTTCAACTTCTCCCCGGCCACCACCTGGCTGGAGCTGACCGCCTGGGTGGCGTACGTCGTACCCACCATGACGATCTTCTTCTACCGGATCCACCGTCGTTCCCATCCCAAGCCCACCACCGCCTCGGC
>NZ_BAABAB010000069.1:0-574 GCF_039537205.1 Microlunatus ginsengisoli
CGAGGCCGCAGCCGACGAACCAGGAGAAGTCGCCGCCGTGGGAGAGGAGGATGTTGTCGGAGTTGGCGAAGAGGGCGCCGGTGGTGAGGACGATGGCGATGGCGGGGATGCCGCCGATCAGGGTGGCGGCGACGGCGTTGGGGTTCCAGCCGCGGGTGAACCAGTAGCGGCCGGTTTCGGTCATGATGAACATGTCGTCGACCCAGACGCGTTGTTTGGAGACGAGGTAGTAGCCGGCGATGAGGATGCCGAAGAGGGGTCCGATCAGGCCGCCGAGGATGCCGAGGGTGTAGAGGATGCCTTCGGAGGAGTTGTACCAGTTCCAGGGGGTGAGGAGGACGGAGCCGACGGCGGCGATCATGCCGCCCATCCGCCAGGAGATCTTCTTGGGGTTGACGTTGGAGAAGTCGAATGCGGGGGAGATGAAGTTGGCGACGATGTTGATGCCGACGGTGGCGATGACGAAGGTGAGGCCGCCGAGCAGGATGGCGAAGGCGGAGTCGATCTTTTGCACGGTTTCGATCGGGTCGGTGATCAGTTCGCCGAACACGGGGACGGTGGCGGAGGCGGTGAC
>NZ_BAABAB010000070.1:0-757 GCF_039537205.1 Microlunatus ginsengisoli
TCAGCAGATGATCAATGCCGTTCTTGCGGCAGATCCGGTCGAACAACACCTCCGCCGGACGAGGCTTGTTGAACTTTCCGCTGAACTGTTTGCCATTGTCTGTCAGCACCTGGTCGGGACAGCCGTACTCGACCAGCGCCGAAGCGAACGCCCGACACACCGCCCGCCCGGTGGCCCGACGCACCACCGTGGCCAACACGCTGAACCGGGAATGGTCATCCTCACCGGTGATCACCTTCAACTCGGTGCCATCGACCAGCCATGCCGAGCCGGTCACGTCCAACTGCCACAGATCCATCGGCGCCGGACGCTCCCACCGCCGAAACGATGACCGTGGCCGGCGCCGAGGCCGGCCCTCGACCAGATGCGCACGCAGCAGCACCCGATACACCGTCGACCGTGACGGCAACGGCTCCACCTGCCGCAGCCCGAGCTCGTGCCGTAACCGCCGCGGCCCCCACCGAGGATGCGCACGTCGCAGCTCACACACCAACGCCGCCACTGCGTCGTCGACCTGCCACGGATGGTGACCGGGCCGATGCGAACGGTCCGCCAACCCGGGCAGGCCGTCCGCCTCGTATCGAGCCAGCCACGCATACAGCGTCTGCCGGGACACCCCATACCGGGCGGCGACCTCGGTCACCGGCAGCAACGACGACAACACTTCCAACACCGCCTGATAGCGCTGCTCCATCACGCTCAACTCCACAAGCACGGCCGGCTCCGTCCACGAGACCTCTCCTCGTAACGCAGCCGC